>CAYWTX010000151.1:0-14009 GCA_964461295.1 uncultured Planctomycetaceae bacterium
GATCCAGTCGGCCAAGGCCAAGGCTCGCGGCTTCCGCAACAGCCGCTACCTGATCACCATGGTCTACTTGATCGCCGGAAAGCTCGACTTCAAACTACCGAACCTGGGCTACGTTACCCACACCAAATAGCGAGGAGGCAAAAATGTCGTATCAGGATGGGTGGTCGGCGATCAACCTCGAGATGCCGCGGCGCGTGCCGCGGACGGAGTACTCCGCCGGCGGGCATTGGGACTTGATCCGCCGCGTGACGGGAATCGACGTGTCGCACACATCGCCGCCGGAAGTGCGCCAAGAGGCGTCGCGGGCCTTCATGAAGGCGTGGAACTACGACTTCTGCTGGAACACGCTCATCTCCGGTGGCGAGTTCAAGGAGAAGCACACCTCGATGGGCCACGCCGTCTACGCCGCCGGCGGCGCGGATTTCCGCCAGGACGTCAAGTCGCTGTTCAGCGAGCCCGAGGACGCCCTGAAGTTCGACCCCTGGCAAGCGTTCGGCACGATCGACAAGGCCGCCACCACCAAGCGCTTCGAGGAGCACTACCGCAACTCCCTGGCCGGCTTCCCCGACGCCGTCGCCATGACCGGCGTCTACATCACCTGCGTCAGCGGCCTGATCGACCTGCTCGGATGGGACATTCTGCTGCTGGCCGCGGGGACCGACCCCAAGGCGTTCGGCGAGTTGACCAACCGGTACGCGGCGTGGATGCAGCAGTACTTCGACGCCCTCGGCGCCGCCGACGTGCCCGTGGTCATGGTCCACGACGACATCGTCTGGACGGAAGGACCCTTCATCGCGCCGGCGTGGTACCGCCGGTACGTCTTCCCCCACTACCGCCGCTACTTCCAGCCCCTGCTGGCAACCGGCAAGAAGATCATGTTCACCTCCGACGGCAACTACACCGAGTTCCTCGACGACGTCGTCGCCGCCGGCGCCCACGGCCTGGCCATGGAACCCACCACCGACATGGCACGCTTCGCCGCCAAGTATGGCCGCACGCACGTCTTCATCGGCAACGCCGACACGCGGATCCTTCTGTTCGGCACCCGGCCGCAAATCCGCGCCGAGGTCGAGCGATGCATGGCCATCGGCAAGAACTGCCCCGGATTCTTCATGGCCGTCGGCAACCACATCCCCGCCAACACCCCCGTCGAAAACGCCATCTACTACAACGAGGTGTACGAGGAATTGTCGAAGCGGCGGTAGACCAGGCCAAATCCCCTTGCTTCCGGAGCGTGGAGCACGTAGTATGAACGTAGCGTGATCTGCTACGGTTTTGACAGAGGAGCAACGCCATGAAATTCATCCCCTCCCGCGACCTTCGCATCCGCCCCGGCGCCGTCTGGCGCGACCTCAAGAAGGAGCGAGAACTCGTCGTGATGTCCAACGGTCGCCCCGTAGCCATCATGGTCCCCGTTACTGGCGAGAACCTGGAAGACACGTTGAGAAAGGTGCGCCGCGGTGGGCTTATGGACTCGATTCGGAGAATCCAGGAACAATCGGTCCGCAACGGGACTGACAATCTCACGATGGAGCAGATCGATGAGATCATTCGCGGGGCAAGACGGAAGGCGAAACTGGAGCTGGCGAAGTGAGGGTGGTCCTCGATACCAACGTGCTGGTGTCGGCGATGCTGACGCCGGGAAGCACCTGCAGCGACATAGTCGCACAGTGGGACGCCGGCCGCTTTCTTGTCCTGGTGACGGGGCCGGTTGCTGACGAATATGACCGGGTGCTCCACTACGCCAATCTGAATATGCCCCTTGAGAAGATCCGGTCCCTGTTGGCAAGAATCGACGCCGCGGCTGAGTCGGTTCGTCCAGCCGAGGTCGAGCCCGACCTTCCAGACCCCGACGACGTTATCTTCTTCCAGTGCGCCCTTGGCGGCGCTGCCAACTGCATCGTCACCGGCAACAAGAAGCACTTCCCGCCGAAGGCCTGCCACGGAATGCCGATCCTCTCGCCGGCGGAGTTCTTGGCGCGGCTGCGGAAGGCGTAGGCGGTATAACTACCGCTGGTGCGGGTTGAATCCCTAGGACGTTTACAGGGAGTCGTGATGATCGCGGACGGCCAATCGGCGGCAGCGGCAAGAATACTCTACTGCCACTGCGCGCATACCAGCCTGCTCGGCGATGCCGTTCGCGAGGCAGCCCTCAAGGCGGTGATCCGCTCCGGCTTGGCCTATCACGCCGTGAGCGACCTGTGCGAACTGGCCGCCCGCCGCGATCCTGTGCTGGCCGAACTTGCCGCCGCCGACGGGCTGACCATCGTCGCCTGCCACCAGCGGGCGGTGCGATGTCTCTTCGCGGCCGGCGGGGCCGCCCTGCCGAGCGGCGCGGCCGCTTTCTTCGACATGCGAACCGAAAGCGCCGAGGACATCGCCGCCCGCCTGGAGCATCATCTGGGGCGTCGGCGGGACGACTGCGCGTGCGCCGACCTGGAGGCCCTCTGGCTGCGGCTGAGCGACGTGCCGCGGGATGCCTGGATGCCGTGGTTCCCGGTGATCGACCGCAACCGCTGCGTCGATTGCCGCCAGTGCCTGAACTTCTGCATTTTCGGCGTGTACTCGCAGGCCCCCGGCGGGCACGTCGAGGTCGCCAAGGCCGCCAACTGCAAACCCAATTGCCCCGCCTGCGCCCGCATCTGCCCGAAGGTCGCCATCATCTTCCCCAAGCACGCCACCGGGGCCATCAGCGGCTCCGACCAAACGGCCGAAGGCGAAGTCGTCGGCGTGGACATGGCCGCACTGGCCGCGGGCGACGTATACGAAACTCTGCGCCGCCGCGAGCAGGGTGCCAAGCGGCGCTTCTCGCGGGAACCTGACCCCGCTGCCGCGTCCGGCGATGCCGCGAAGGCCCCGTGTGCGTGCAGCCTGAACGAGCAACTGCTCGCCAAGCTCGGCGTCCCGCCGGAAGTCCTCCTGTCGCTGGGAGAAGAGGATCGGCGCAAGATCGCCCAGTTGTCGGGCGCGGCCGCCCCGGCCGATCGGGAGAAGTAGTCGCATGACCAGGCCCCAAGCCAAAGTGCCGTCGATCCCGTCGGCGAGCGCCGTGTGCCGAGCCCAAGAGGGAATCCCCGCCCAGCGAGAGCATCGCGACCGCCTCCTGCGGGCCATCCGGCAGTACGTCCACAACCAGAGCTTCACGCCGCCGCTTTCGTTCAACGACCTGCACGACCACGCCGGACGCATCCTCCAGCACGCCGAGGCCGAGGAAGCTTACCGGAACTGGGTGACCGTCCTGCTGAACAGCGAGACCTGGCGGCCGCGCGTCGCCGCGATCCCCTACGAACGCCGCCTGCTGCTGCTGCCGCAGTGCCTTCGCGACGCCCGCCAGTGCCAGGGCCAACTCGACGAACTGGGGCTGCTGTGCAAGGGCTGCGGGCGATGCGCGATCGACAGCCTCAAGCGCGAAGCCGAAGGGCTGGGGTACCTCGTGCTGGTGTCGGAGGGCACGGCGGCGGTGCTGTCGCTGGTGCAATCGGGGAAGGTGCAGGGCTTCGTCGGGGCCAGTTGCATGGCGACGCTGGAGAAGGTCTTCCCGATCGTCTCGATGGCGGCCGTGCCTGCCATCGCCGTGCCGCTGCTGTTCGACGGGTGCCGCGCGACCGCGATGGACCTCGACTGGCTCCAGGAGGCGATGCGCCTCACGTGCTGACGCTGCGAGCCGAAATGCAGCGAGCGGCCGCGGCCGGCGCCGCGGCGCTCGGCGATGCCGCGGAGTTGGTGGCGACGTTCGCCCATGCCCGCCTCGGCGGCGGCGGCGGCGGCTTTCGCGGCCGAAGCAGCCACGAGGACCTCTACTACACCGTGTTCGGCCTTGGGCTGCTGGTGGCGTTGGCTCGGCCGGCGCCGCCGAAGGCGGCCGAGTACTTGGCATCCCTCGGCGACGGGGATGGGCTGGACTTCGTCCACCTCACGTGCCTGGCCCGCTGCCTTGCGTCGCTGCGGGAACTCGCCGTGCCTTCCTCGACAGGCGGCGAGCAAACTCGCCCGCCAACGGCGACACCCGACGCCCGCCCTCGCCTGGGCTTCACAGGGCAAGCCCGACACCCGACGCTCCTCTCGCGCCTTGACGCCTTCCGCGCCGCCGACGGGGGTTTCGCCCCGGAAGCGGGCGCCGCCCGCGGCACCGCCTACGCCTGCTTCCTCGCCGTGGGCGCCTACGAGGACCTCGGCTCCGCTGTGCCCGACATGCCCGCGCTGCTCGACAGCCTCGCCGCCCTGCGCAGCGCCGACGGCGGCTACGCCAACGAGTCCGGCCAGGAGGTTGGTATCACGCCTATCACCGCCGGGATCGTCGCCTTGCTTCGCCTCTACGGCCGGTCGGTCGAACCCGCGATGTACGACTGGCTGCTGGCCCGGCGTCACGAGGCCGGGGGCTTCACGGCCGTGGCCGGCCTGCCCCTGCCCGATCTGCTCTCCACCGCGACCGCCCTGCACGCCCTGGCCGGCTCGCCGACCGCCATGGACGCCGTGCGCCGGCCGTGCCTGGAGTTCCTCGACACCGTGTGGGACGAACAGGCCGGCGGCTTTCGCGGCCACGCGATGGACGACGCGCCCGACTGCGAGTACACGTGGTACGGCCTGCTCGCGCTGGGCTGCCTGAAGGCGATGCCGTGAGCTTCGACGAGCCGTCATTCCGTCGCGCCCTTGCCGCCGCGCGGCAGCGGCTGCTCGACGAGCGCACGCCCGCCGGGCACTGGGTCGGCGAACTGGCCACCAGCGCCTTGTCCACCGCCACCGCCACCGCCTCGCTCGCCCTCGTCGACGCCGCGACCCATCGGCCGCTCATCTCCGCCGGCCTGGACTGGCTCGCCGCACACGCCAACGCCGACGGCGGCTGGGGCGACACCGCCGCCAGCAAGTCCAACATCAACACCACCGCCCTGTGCTGGGGCGCCTTCGCCCGCGCGCCCGAGCCCCGATCCCACTGGGCCGCCGCCGTCGCCAACGCCGAAGCCTGGCTCACCGCACGAACAGGCAGCCTCCAACCACGCCGCTTCGTCGACGCCATCCTCGCCTTCTACGGCCGCGACCGCACGTTCTCCGTGCCGATACTGACGCTGCTGGCTCTTTGCGGCCGCCTGGGGCCGCGAGAGCAGGCCTTCGGCATGCTGCCGCAACTGCCCTTCGAACTGGCCGCCCTGCCCCACTCCGTATGGCGGCTGCTCCGCCTGCCCGTCGTCAGCTACGCCATGCCCGCCCTGGTTGCCGTCGGCCAGGCCAGGCACCACTTCGTGCGGCACTGGTGCCCGTTCAAGACCGCCGTCCGCGACGCCGTCCGCGGGCGGACGCTCGGCGTCGTCGGCGACATGCAGGCCTCCAGCGGCGGCTTCCTCGAGGCCGTGCCGCTCACCAGCTTCGTCACGGCCTGCCTGGCCTCCATCGGCCGACACAACCACCCCATCGTGCGAAACGCCGTGCGGTTCCTGCTGGACCTCGTGCGCCCCGACGGCGGCTGGCCCATCGACACGTGTCTGTCCACGTGGGTCACGACCCTCTCGGTCAACGCATTGGCGATCCAGCGACCGGCGGGCGGCAATCGACAATCGACAATCGACAATCTCGCAATCCTCCAGTGGCTCCTCGGGCAGCAATACCACTACGTTCACCCGTTCACACACACGCCGCCCGGGGGCTGGTCGTGGATGGACGCCGACGGGGCCGTGCCCGACGCCGACGACACTCCCGGCGCCCTGTTGGCCCTGCATGCCCTGGCCCCCGATGACCCCGCCGCCCTCCAGGCGGCGGCCGCGGGCGCCGCCTGGCTGCTGGAACTCCAGAACCGCGACGGCGGCATCGCCTCGTTCTGCCGCGGCTGGGGCAAGCTGCCGTTCGACCGCAGCGCGGCCGACCTGACCGCCCACGCCTTGCGGGCGTGGCATGTGTGGCAGCCGGCCATGCCCGCCGACCTGCGCTCACGCCTGGAAAGGGCGATCCCGCGCGCCGTCGCGTACCTGGAGCGTTGCCAGAACGCCGATGGGGCGTGGCTGCCTCTATGGTTCGGCAACGAGTGGAACCAAGGCGACCGCAACGCCACGTACGGCACCGCCCGCGTGGTGACAGCCTTGGGCGAAGCCGGCCTGGCCGGCGACGCCGCCCTTGCCCGCGGCGCCGCGTGGCTCCTGCGTGCCCAGCGCCACGACGGCGGCTGGGGCGGCGGGCCGGAGGGCCCGGCCTCGATTGAGGAAACGGCCCTGGCCGTCGATGCGCTATGCACGGCCGCGAACCGGGTTTCCCAGGCCGCGGAGCGCGGTCTCACGGGCCGCGATGCGAGGAGTGATTCTTCCTCCGGCTTGCTTGCTGGCGAGGCACCGACCCCCGTGCGTGGCGCCATCCGTCGCGGCATCGCCTGGCTCGTCGAGCATACCAATGAAGGCCGCGATTTCCCCCCCGCCCCGATCGGCCTGTACTTCGCGAAGCTGTGGTACCACGAGAAGCTGTACCCCATTGTCTGGACCGTCTCGGCGCTGAGCAAGGCGGACGTGCTTCTCGCGGCGAGATGACGGGGCATCACTGAACGGACCGGATGGACAACCCCCTTGCCTCTTGGCGGTCCCGCAACCGTCCCAGGATCAGTTCTTCCTGGGGGCTGGGCCCTTCGTGGGCTTCACGTTCCACTCCGCGTATTGCTTCTTCTGCGCCGCCGTGAGCAGCCCCGCCGCCCGCTTCTCCATGGCCTCGACAATGACGTCCCGCTGCTTGGGCTCGCTGGGCAGCGGCCCCGCCATCATCTTGCCCGCGGCTTCGCACAGCGCCGTGAGCTTCTTGTCCTGATCGTCCGTGAGCATCAGCAGCCGGAACTTGCCCGCCACGGCTTCGTGCAGCGCCTGGCCGTTCCACTTGCCCTTCTGCTCGGGGGTGAGAACGGCATACGCCCTTTGCTCCGCGCCCACGGAGATCATCTCCTTCTGCGCCTCGAGCTGCTTGACGGCGGCGTCAATCTGCTTGATCTCCCGATCCTGCTTCTTGCGGTCAAGCTTGGCCTTCCGTTGCTCCACCATCTCGATCTTGGCCTTGTTGGCCTTGTCCCACGCGTCCAGTTCCTTGTCTCGCGTCTTGACAATGTTCTCGATGGTTCTCTTCTGCACGTCCGTCAGGTTCACCGGATTGTCCGCGCCAGACAGGGCATCCATGAACGCGACGTTGGCGGCGACCTTCCCCTTGGGAGGATCCTTGACCGGATCCTTGCCCTTGCCGTCAGCGTCGGCAGCGGGAACCCCCATCGCGACCACAACAAGAACGCCGACCAGAAGTGCCCAAGCGTGCCTCATGGCGTCTGCTCATGACGGGGCGATTCCTGCCACCGCCTCCCCGCCCCAGGGAAGCAAGCGTCCACCCGCCGCGCGTTGCCACGGCGCGACAAGAGCGGTCATCTCAGTACACATTCTACCACCCGCCGAACGAACGAGCAACCAAAGTGCGAAGCCAACGGCTCGACGCTTTCAGTTCCTCCCATACAGCACTTCCACCACGTTCCGCACGTACTGCTCATCCGAAAGCCCTTCCGTCACCTGCGGCGGAAAATCCGCCATCGCCCGCAGATGCTCCGCCACCGCCGCAAACAGCTCCGTCCGCGCCGCGTCGTCCAGCCGGTCGCGCCGCACCAGCGCATCCAGCGCCAGCGCCGCCTCCGCCGGGCACACACGCTGCCGCAGCCGGCCCGCCAGGTGCGGCAATTCACGCATCGAGTTGTACTTCCCCGCCGTCAACGCCGCCTGCAAGTCCACGCTACGCGCCCTCGGCTCGCGGATCACGACCGTCCCGGCCGCAAGGTCGCCCAGCCGCTGCCCGCGCGAACTGGCCACCGCCGCCAACCCGCCCACCAGGTACAGCCCCGGCAGCATGTCCACGAACCGCAGCAGGTTCCGCACGACCACCTGGCTGGGCCGCAGCCGAAGCCCCTCCTCGTCCATCACCCGCAGCCGCATCAGCCGCTTGCCCAGCGTCTGGCCGCGCCAGAACCACTCCAGGAACATCCCGTACCCGATGTTCGCCGCGAAGTACACCAGGATGCCCACCGCGCCGGCCGCGTCCGCGCTGATTGCCACCAGCACCGACAGCACCTTCTCCAGCGCGAAGCCCAGCGCGATGATGGCCGCGAAGTCGACGATCCACGCCACCGCCCGCGACACCGGCCCGGCCAGCAGGAGCGAAAAATCGATCCCCTCCGGCGTGCGAATGACCAGCGCATTCCTCGGCACGGCCATCATGCCGGGGCTCCCGTCGCGCTCGCCGCACGGGCGCCGCGCCAACCTGTCGCGCACAGTATCATCGCCACCATTTGACCGCCCCAACGGGCGCGATTCCACCCAAACCTTCAACCAACCCATCCTCCGCCGATGTATCACAAGGGCGCAACATCATCGGGCACACGACGATGTTACGCCCACCTCTCTCGCGTGGCAGCGCCCAAACAGTTTCGGCCCCCTGCGCGCCGCCCCGCTGCCGGTCAATGTTCCCGCATCCAGACCCGCCCATGACTTTGGGCGAACCTACGGCCCTGACCCCGACTTCGCTGCCTGCCTGCCGGCAGGCTGGACCACGCCCGACGCGAAGCGGCCGAGGCGGCCCGGCAACTCGACGTCCTGCTGGACTTCTGAGCCATCCGCATTCGCGTGATTCCCTCATCTTCAGACCGCCCGAATCCCTGCACGTTCACGCCCCCGCCGGCAACAGGATCGGGCGGACGCAGGAACCGCTTGATTCTCGCGGGAAATCGCGATATCCTGCGGGAATCGAATCAAGTGGAGAGGTGCCAGAGCGGCTGAATGGGCTGGTCTCGAAAACCAGTGTACCTTCGGGTACCGGGGGTTCGAATCCCCCCCTCTCCGATTTGGGATATTCGTACTCCGGGGATACGTTTCCTTAACTGCCTGTCAATTCATGCCGTTATGTTCCAGGTGGGAGTCGCGAAGGAACAAATCACTGGCCGGCTGGGTCTTCTTTGACCTTGGGGTGGCCTAGTGACCCGTCAGGCGAATCCCTGTGAAATCCCGCCGGGCCGGCGCCGGATGCGCCACCGCGCGGCCGCCCGGGCCGCCCTGGAGGATTCCGGGGCCCTCCAGCGGCTTGACGCCGGCGATTCCCACGACCGGCGAACCGCCGCCGTGGTGAGGGCGTTCCCCTGGAGAGCCAACGTGTCCGAATGGGCGGGTGTTACCGCCGCGGCCGTCGCCGCCTGGCCGAGATGGGCGCCGCATTCCAGCAGGCGTTCGTCTCGTGCCCGATGCGCGCCCCTACGAGACCCGCAACGTACTTGGTCCGCCCGCCTACGCCGCCGCCGAGGCCCAACTGACGTAGCGTCGCATGCGGCGGCTGCTCTGCATGGGACAGGCGCCCGAGCACCTGGAGAAACAGGGCGCCAAGGTGCGAAACGCCTGACGCGGCGATCGGCGGTTGCATCGCCGGAGCGGCTTGGGTACCCTCTGTTCTGGAAGGAGCCGGCGATGTCGGGAATCGTGCGAGTCAGCCTGTCCATCGAGAAGCCGCTGTTCGACCGCCTCGAGGAGATGGTGGCCGGGAGCGATTACGGCAACCGCTCCGAGTTCGTGCGCGACCTGATCCGCGACCACCTGGTTCAGCAGGACTGGCAGGGCGACGAGACGATGCTGGGCACGATCTCGCTGGTGTACGACCACCATGCCCGTGGGCTGACCGAACGCCTGACCGACCAGCAGCACCAGTTCGCGGGCAAGGTGCTGGCCACCACCCACGTGCACCTCGACGAGGACCTGTGCGCGGAAATGATCATGGTCCGCGGCCGGGGCAGGGACATCAAATCCCTGGCCGACCGGCTCCAGCGGGAGAAGGGCGTGCTGCACGCCAAACTGGCGACGGGCACGACGGGCAAGCACCTGCACGAGCACCCGCACGAGCACTAGTGTTCCGTCATGCGTGATCTGATGGGCGCCCATCATTTGGTGTCTGACAGAGCATTAGGGGTCTGCGATACACTCACGCGCGAGGTCCGTTTGAGCATGTGAAAGGGAGATTATGCGCCGCATCTGCTTCCTCTGCCTCGCATGCGTCTGCGCCATCGCATCCCTTGCGATGGCAGCCGACCCACCCGTTGGCGGTCCTGCCGGCGCGAAACTCGCCGCAAGCCCTGCCGGCAGGCGCGGTGCGGCCAAGCCTGCCGCCAAGCCCACACCGGCGCCGACCGAGGCCGACGAGAACGGCAGCGAGAACGAACCTGCCGTGTCCGCGCCAAAGGCCGGCAAGCCGGGCGCTGCGCCCGGCAAGACCACCTGGACACGCGACGACGAACTCGAGGCCCAGTTCGCCGAGCTTGCCCGCCAGATGTCCGAGGCCCCACGGCTCGCCCTGCAGTTCTCCCAATCGCTTCGCCGCGATGCTGCCATCCTCGCCTCCGACCGGGACGGGCTGGACATCGTTCTTCGCCGCACCGCCGCCCTGCTGGCCGACATCGCCGCCCACCCGGGCGCGCTCGACCTTGCCTCCGAGCGGGCTGAACTCGACAGGCTGCGGAAGCGAGCCTCCGCCGTCGCCGCAACCGACAAGCCTGCCCGGCTGGCGATTTTCAAGGAAGCCTGTGCCGTCCGCCGCCGCGTGGCGCTCGCCAACCCGCTGCTGAACTTCCGCGACATCCTGTTCGTCAAGCGCCACCTGAGTGCGGCCCACATGTGCGATCAGTTCTACGGCTGCCACGCCAAGCCCGGCGGCGGCCTGTATGTGCTGGAGAACGCCTTCAGCGATTCGCCATCCGTGCGCGACGTGCTGGCAGGTTCCACCGTCGCCGCCGGCCGGCTCGCCGGCCAGAAGCTCGCTCCCGGCGCATTCCTCTCGCCCGACCTCAGCTACGATGGCAAGATCGTCCTCTTCGCCTACACCGAGGCCGCCGGCCGTGGCGGGTTCGACTACGCCGCCGCCAATGCTCGCGGCGGGTGGCAGAGCACCAACACGTTCCACCTGTTCCGCGTCGGCGTGGATCCCAACGGGGCAGGCGGCCGCGACCTGCGCCAGCTCACCGACGGCAACTGGAACGACTTCGACCCCGTGTGGCTGCCCAACGGCGAGATCGCCTTCATCAGCGAACGGCGAGGAGGGCAGCTTCGCTGCGGCGCGCGGCCTAACCCCACATATGCAATGTGCATCATGTCCGGCGACGCCGCCACGGACCCGTCAATCCGCCCGCTCAGCTTCCACGAGACTCACGAGTGGCAGCCCAGCGTCAACAACGACGGCCTCCTCGTCTACACGCGCTGGGACTACGTCGACCGCGACAGCGACGTCGCCCACCACCCCTGGGTGACCACCCCCGACGGCCGCGACGCTCGCTCGCTGCACGGCAACTTCCCGCCCAACGCCGGGCGCGGCAAACGCCCCTGGATGGAGATGGACATCCGCGCCGTGCCGCAAAGCCGCAAGTACGTCGCCACGGCCGCGCCGCACCACGGGCAGGCGTACGGCTCGCTGGTGCTGCTGGACCCCGACGTCGAAGACGACGACGGCATGGGCCAGCTCCGGCGCATCACGCCCGCCACGCCGTTCCCCGAATCGGAAGGCTCGCGCGGCAACCAGCATTACGGTACGGCCTGGCCGCTCAGCGAAGACTACTTCCTCTGCGTATACTGCTATCCCAACCGGTCGGGATTGTACGGGTTGTACCTGCTGGACAGCTTCGGCAACATGGAACTGCTGCACGCGGACCCGGCCATCGGATGCCGCGACCCGATCCCGCTTCGCCCGCGCCCGATGCCGGCACAGGTGCCCGCCGTCGCCAAGGCCGTCAAGGCGCTCACGCCCGCGGCTACGCCCGGTAAGGCGGATGCCAACACGCCCCCCGCCACGTTCGCATGCGTCGATCTCTACGACAGCAGCGCCGATTGGCCGGCCGGAACGAAGATCGCCGCCCTGCGGATCGTCCAAGTGTTCCCGAAGACCACCCAGCCGGCAGAAGGGCCGCCCATCAGCGGCGCCGCACGCCAGTCGCTGGTTCGCGGCGTGCTCGGCACCGTCCCCGTCGAGCCTGACGGCAGCGCGTATTTCACGGCCCCGGCCGGCAAACCGATCTACTTCCAGGCCCTCGACGCCAACGGCTGCGCCGTGCAGTCGATGCGTTCGCTGACGTACCTCCAGTCCGGCGACCGCGTCACCTGCCAGGGCTGCCACGAGCACCGCTATCGCGCCCCGGCGGCCCCGGCCGCAACGCCGCTGGCCCTGCGCCGCCAGCCTTCGAAGATCGCCCCGGAGGTCGACGGCGCCCTGCCCGTGTTCTTCCCCAGACTCGTCCAGCCCGTGCTCGACCGCAACTGCATTCCCTGCCACGCCAAACAGACCAAGGCGCCGGACCTCTCCGCCGACCCCGTCGGCAAGGCGTGGACGAAGTCCTACGCCGCCCTCGCCAAGTACGCCTTCGGATTCAGCGGCGGCAACGGCGTCTGCGGGCGCGAAGGCTCGCGCACCACGCCCGGCAGGTTCGGCGCCATGGGATCGAAGCTCTACCCGATGCTGCTCGCCGGCCACCCCGCCGGCGCGCGGCCGAAGCTTAAGCTCTCCGCCGAAGACTTGCGCCGCGTCATCCTGTGGCTGGACTGCAACTCCAACTTCTACGGGGCGTACCACGACGTCGAGAAGCAGAATCGCGGCGAACTTATCCTGCCCGACCTGGAGTGAATCCGACAATTATTCAGTATTCTTCCTGCTTTCCATGGGTACACATGCGCGAGGCACAGGACCGGGATGTTGTGATGATGACAGCAACTATGGCAGAATCAGCCCCGCCGGGCGGCGCAACTTCGGGCTAGAGAATCTTCACCGAGAGAGCAGCCCGACCCGGCACGACCCCGCGCACGGGAAGACCGGATGAACCACGGATGGAAGACCTGTCTCTTGGCGGCACGGATTTCCGAGTTGTGCGTGCACAGGTCAGAGGCCTGTGCCGCCAGATGGAACCAATCTGCGCGAGCCGAAAGACAGCTGTTGCGCCAGCCCAACCGAAACCGCCCGTTGACGCCCCTGCTCCGCAGCCCTATCCTGCCAGCATCAGGTTCGTGAACGGGTTCGGTTGACGGTAGGACTTCAGCCGTTGCAGATGGCTGAAGTCCTGCCATGCAAGCCAGTCAACCGCTACTGTGGACGATGGTCGAGGTGCAAGGGACGATACAACTGCCCGGAGGCGATTCGCATGCCCCAGAGAAGCCGCGTGTGCAATGCGGGAACCGTCGGCCGATCGGACGGATCGCAGTTCGCGAAGGAACTGGCGATTGCGGGCTTGCCCGCGTTGGCCATCCCTCTTCGCCCCCCGGGGGGTTCGCGTTGAGTTCCTTGTCCCCAATCGCCGCCGCTGCCCGAGGTCCTCTGACGCCCAAGCACCTGCTGGTGCTGGTGGGGATCCTCGTGGTCTGCGCCGGGGTGAGGGTGTGGCTGATCGATCACAGCGACTCCATTGCCGAGGACGGCGTGACCTACCTGGAGATGGCGCGCAAGTGGGACTCGAATCCCGCTGAAGTGGCCAGGAACTACGACTATCCCCCGGGCTACCCGGCCGTCGTCGCGGGAGTTCACCGCATGGCCCTGACTGCCGGAGTGGTCGACAGGCGCGGATCGTGGGACTGGGCCGGGCGCGCCGTCTCGGTTGTTTCCAGTCTGTCGGCCATGGTTGCGATCTACTTCCTGGCGGGGCTGACGTTCAACTGGCCCATCGCCGCGTTGACGACGCTGCTGTTCGGCGTCGGCAGGAAGTGGTCCTGCCTGGGGGCCGACGTGCTGAGCGACAGCCTGGCGATATCGCTGCAGTTGTGGGCGACGGTGGGCACGCTGGCGGTGCTGCCCATGTTGCGGCGCGGCGTTCGCTGGGCGCCGGCGCTTGCCGCGGGAGCGGGGATTCTGGCCGGGCTGGGGTATCTCGTCCGCCCTGAATCACTGTGGGTGATCTTCGTTGCGGGCACCGTCTGGATGGGGCGATACGCCGTCCGCCGCGCAAATCTCAGGCTGACCGTGGCGTCGATGGTGGCGATGGCGGCTGCCGCCGGCGCGGTGGCCGC
>CAYWTX010000152.1:0-10199 GCA_964461295.1 uncultured Planctomycetaceae bacterium
TGATCCGCCGCTCGTACCACTGGCAGAACGCTTCCGGATCCGGCGCGATCCCCGACGGCACGTGCGTGTTCTGGACCGGCACGTTGATGTGCTTGAACAGGTTTTCGTTCATGAAGTAGCGATAGCTCTGGTCGTGATCGCCGCCGATGCCGACGTACTCGTCCAGATTGAACGTGGTCACCTTCGAGAAGTCCAACTGCTCCGTGCGGTGCATCCGGATCAGTTCCTTGTACAACCCCTGCGGAGTCGATCCCGTCGCCAGACCCAGCACCGCATCCGGACGCCGGCGGACGACGTCCGCCACGATCTTCGCCGCGCGCTGTGACATCTCGTCGTAGTTCCGGCAGATCACCACTTCCATCGAATGCTCCTTTTCCCTTTAGAGAACGGATGACATGTTCGGCCGGCCGCCGATACCCGACGGCCAATCGTCCATGTTACACGCTCCATGCGATCTGCTTATGATTCGTTCATCTAATAAATCGCAGCAGTCCTGCTTATGCCGCGTTCCCTCCCTCCCGCTTCGCGCTCCGGCCTGCCCGCTTCGGCAGCGTGGGTCTTCCCGCGAACCCACGCGTACCCCTCTCCCGCACGGCGACGCCGGCTCCTGCACGCCGTCTTCCTCTTCCCGCTCTGGACTTCGCCGCCGAGCCGCCATACAATCGTGGCATGGCAAGAACGGCACTCGCACCGCTGTTCGTCGGCGTGGACGTGGGCGGCACCAAGACGCTGGCGCTGGTCGCCACCGCCGCCGGCGACGTCCTGGCCCGCTCCCGACACGACACGCCGGTCCAGGCCAAGCCCGCCGCCACGATCGACCTCATCGCCAAGGCCATCGCCAAGGCCGTGGCGGGCGCATCCGCCGCCGCCCGCGTCGGCGGCATCGGCCTGGCGATCCCCGGCGTGGTGGACCCCGACGCCGGGCACGTCGTCGTCACGCCCAACATGAACCTCACCGGCATCGACGCGGGCCGGCGAATCGCCGCGCGCTTCCACACGCCCGTCGCCCTGGGCAACGACGTCAACTGCGGCACGCTGGGCGAGAAATGGCTCGGCTCGGCCCGCGGCGCCTCCAGCGCCGTCGGCGTGTTCCTCGGCACCGGCATCGGCGGCGGGCTTGTCCTCGACGGCAAGCTCGTCCGCGGCGCACGCGAAGCCGCCGCCGAGGTCGGCCACATGGTCATGCAGATCGACGGCCCGCGCTGCGGCTGCGGCGGCCGCGGCTGCCTCGAAGCCCTCGCCAGCCGCACCGCCATCGAACGCGACATCCGTGACGCCATCAAGGCCGGGCGACGCAGCGTCGTCACCAGGCTCCTGGCCGACAAGGGCGACCGCATCCGCAGCGGCGTGCTGAAGGAAGCCCTGGCCCGCAAGGACAAACTCGTCGTGGAGGTCCTGCGCCGCGCCGGCACGGTCATCGGCCACGCCTGCCTCACCATCCGCCATCTGCTCGATCCCGAGGTGATCATCCTGGGCGGCGGCATGATGGAGGCCTGCGGCGATTTCCTCCTGCCGGTGATCGAGAAGATCGTCGCCCACGATCCCCTTCCCGGCGCCCGCCCCGGCGGACACGTCCTCGTCTCCTCCCTCGGCGACGACGCCGTCGCCCTCGGCGCCGTGGCCCTGGCGCTCCAGGCGGCCGGACGCGACCCCTTCGCGCCGGTCCCCGACGGCGTGCAGCCGCGGCTGCCGAAGGTCGCGCTGGCCCGCGGCGGACGCGTGCTCATCGACAGCGACGTGTTCGACCGCGACGTGTTCGTGCGGGCCTGTGGCGAGGTCCGCACCCGCAGAAAGGGCGACGTAATCATCGACGGCGGTTGGGATGAAATCGGCCTGCCCACCATCCAACGCGTGGTCGCCGGCCATCCGGCGGCCGTCTTCATCGGCCTGCGCCCCGCCGTGAAACGCAAGCTCACCCGCCAGGCCGAGAGATTCCTCCGCTACCGCAACATCGAGCTGCACGTCCTGCCGATGGCCCGGGCCTTGCGGGCGTGGGCGGCATACACAGGCAGGAAGGCCCTCCTCCTCTGCGCCGGCGGCGGGGGATGATCTGTCCCATCGGACGGATCCGACGGATTCATTCCTTCGGCCGTGTCAGCGGCCGGAACCGCACCTTCGCCGCGCCGGCCTTGGCGGCTTCCACCGCCTCGCGATACAGGGCCTCCTGCGCCCGCACGGGCTTGCCTTCCGCCGGCACGGGCTCGTACGTCCCGTCGGCGCGCAGCCGGCGGGCCTTCACGTTGTCGGCGAAGTACGTTTGCAGCACTCCCAACAGCCGCTCGCGCAGTTCCGGGCGCAGCACCGGGAATAGGATTTCCAGCCGCTTGTCGAGGTTCCGCGTCATCCAGTCGGCGCTGCCCAGGTACACCTCCTCGCGCCCGGCGTTGCGGAAGTAGAAGATCCGCGCGTGCTCGAGGAACCGGTCCACGATCGACACCACCTCGATGTTCTCCGACACGCCGGCCACGCCCGGCCGCAGGCAGCACATCCCGCGCACGTTCAGCCGCACGCGCACGCCCGCGCGCGACGCGCGGTACAGCGCCTGGATCATCCCGCGGTCCTGCAGGCTGTTCACTTTCGCCAGGATCAGACCGCCCGTCGCCTCGGCCGCCAGGGCGGCCTCGCGCTCGATGAGTTCCTCAAACCGGCTGCGCAGCCCCCCCGGCGCGATCGCCAGCCTCGACCAGCCCACCTGCTCGCTGTCGCCCGTGAGCAGATTGAAGAACGCCGACACGTCCGCCGCGATGTCGTTGTCGCTGGTCATCAGCCCCACGTCGCTGTACAGCCGGGCCGTCTTGTCGTTGTAGTTTCCCGTGGCCAGGTGCACGTAGCGGCGGATGCGCTGCGACTCCCGCCGCACGATCAGCATCGCCTTGGAATGCGTCTTATACCCCGCGATGCCGTAGATCACGAACGCCCCCGCGTCCTCCAGCCGCCGCGCCCACACCACGTTCCGGGCCTCGTCGAAGCGGGCCTTCAACTCCACCAGCGCGATCACCTGCTTGCCCGCCTTCGCCGCCCGCTCCAGCGCCGCCACGATCGGCGAATCCCCGCTCGTGCGGTACAGCGTCATCTTGATCGCCAGCACGGCCGGATCGGCCGCTGCCTGTTCCACCAGCCGCACCACCGGCTCAAACGTCTCGTACGGGTGCGACAGCAGAACGTCCCGCTCCTGCAACAGCGTCCACAGGTCGTCCTCCCCCGCCAGTTCCGCCGGCGTCTGCGGAGGCCAGTCCTCGGCTCGCAGCTTGTCCAGTCCGCTGCGCCCCACGATCTCCCACAGCGCCCGCGCATCCATCAGCCCGTCGATCTCGTACACGTCCTGGCCGCTCAGGGCCGTCCAATCCATCAGCCAGTAGCGGATCTTCGCGTCGCACCCGGCCGACAGTTCCAGCCGCACGGCCGATCGCCGGTGCCGCGCGCTGACGGCCTGTTCGATGCTGTCCAGCAAGTCGCCGGCGTCGTCGTCGATGGTCACGTCCGCGTCGCGCGTCAGGCGGAACAACGCCATCGCCTTGACCGGCTTGTCCGGCAGCACGCGCCCGATGTTCGCCGCGATGACCTCCTCCAGGCGGATCAGCCCCACGCCCTGGCCGATCGGCACGTTCACGTATCGCGGCAGCGCCCACGTCACCGGCACAACCACGATCCGCTCGCCCTTGGCCTGCGCCTCCTGCATCCGCACCGCCAGCATCAACTGAAGGTCCGGCAGCACCGGCGTCGGATGCAGGCGGTCCACCGCCAGCGGCGTCAGCGTCGGCTCGACCTCCGCCGCGAAGTACGACTGCACGTACCGCTTCTGGTCGTCGCTCAGCTCGCCCGCCGTCAGCAGCTTCACGTCGTGCGCCGCCAGGGCCCCCAGCGCCTGACGGATGCCCTCGGACTGCTCGGCCACCATCTTCCGCACGCGATCGCCGACGCGCTTGAGCTGCTCGGAAGCGGTCAGGCCGCTGGGGTCCTTCTTGCGGGGGCTGGCTTCCTTCTGATGCTTCAACCCGGCCACGCGAACCATGAAATACTCGTCGAGGTTGGAGCTGACGATGGCGAGGAACTTCAGACGTTCCAGCAGCGGCAGGCGGTCGTTGAGCCCTTCCCGCAGCACGCGGTCGTTGAACTCCAGCCAGCTCAACTCCCGATTGATGTACAGGCTCGGATCGTCCAGTTCGGTTCTTCCCGCGCCCTTCGCGCCGGCGCCCGGTCTATCGCTTTGCGCCATCGTCGGTTCCTTGAAGCCCGGGGACCTGGGTTCCCGGCATCCCATCCTCTTCCAGCCTCACCCGCAGCCCGAAGATCTCCTCGAACAGGTCGGACTTGCCCTCCAGCGAACGCCGCTCCAGCGTCATGTCGCCCCCCCCGCGCGCGTGGATCACCAGCTCCGAATCGCGCCGCTCCAGCGATGTGATGTTCACCAGCTGCGCGTGCCCGTGGTCCAGGGCGTCGGCCACGCGCAGCATCGCCGCCAGCTTGCTCACGATCACCCGCTGGTCGCGCTGCATCGCCATGTACTCCGGGTGGCTCTTCCGCGGCGAGTTGCGCCGATGGTAGCGGGCCGCCAGCGCCACGACCTCCTGCTCCTCCCTCCCCAGCCCGAACACCTCCGAATTCGCCAGCAGGTAGTAGCTGTGCTTGTGATGCGCCCGCGTGCTGACGAACCCGCCCACCTCGTGCAGCATCGCCGCCACCCGCAGAAGCAGCCGCTCCCGCGCCCCCAGCCCGTGCTCCCGGCGCGTCTCGTCGAACAGCCGCACCGCCGTCTCCGCCACGCCGTTGCCATGCGCTTCGTCGCAGCGGTACCTCTGGGCGATCGCCGCCGCCGAACGAACCGCCCCCGCCGTCAACTCCTCGTCCTCCCGCCCGCACGCCACGCGGGCCAGGTCCAGCAGCAGCCCGTCGCGCATCGACGTCGGCGCGACGATCACCTCCTTGGCGGCCGTCGCGTGCAGCAGGGCCTGGTACACCACCAGGGCGGGCACAAGCGTATCGGCCTCGCCGTACGAAAGATCGTGTTTCCGCGACAGCTCCTCGGGCGACAACTTCGCGCACTGGTCCACCAGCCGGTCGAATGCCCGCCGCTGTATCACGTGCAGCGTGCCCGACTCGCTCGCCTTGCCCGCCCTTCGCGCCGCGAACCGCGCTTCGCTGCCCACCGCGATGAACGTCTGCCCGCCCTTCAGCGGCATCGACGCCTCGATCGCCGTCATCGTCCCCGCGATCTGGTGGCGAACCAGGTCGGCCACGCGACGCGGCGGCTCGCCCGTGATCGACAGCGTCTCCGTCAGGCGGATCGATCCCAGCCGGTAGCTTTCCGACGCCTCGATGTGCCCCTCCCGCAAAACCGTCACCAGGCTGCTGCCCCCGCCCACTTCCACGATGATCGCGTCGCGAGTGTCGATCTTCGGCTCCGCCGCCAGGGCGGCCCGCACGGCCGTCACCATCAGCCGGCTCTCCTCCGACGGCGTGATCACTTCCACGTCCAGCCCGCAGGCGGTGTAGACGCGGTCCAGGAAGGTGTCCGCGTTGTCGGCCTCGCGCACGGCGCTGGTCGCCACCGCTCGCACCTGCTGCACCTGGTAGCCGTCCAGAATCCGCCGGAACCCGCTCAGGACCGAGATCGCCGCGTTGATCGTCCCCAGCCGCAGCTGCCCGCGCTCGAACGTGTCCTGCCCCAGGTGCACGTCCTTCTGTGTGCGGTCCAGCACCTCCAGCCGCCCCTCGCCCAGCACCTGCGCAACGGCCATGCGAATCGCGCTGGCCCCGATGTCGATGCCGGCTACGGTCATGGCGCCGGCCGGTTTGGCGGGCACGTCCGTCATGAATTGCTCTCCCTGCCTTCGCGAGACGTTCGGAGAATCGTACCCGGCACAGGATACCCGATCAAGCCGACGCTTGCGCCATGGTTCCACCAAGCACTTCAGCCGTTGCGAACGCCTGGGATCCTACCGACCCTCGACAGGCGTCCCGCCCGCCGCGACCGCGGCGGGTCTTCCGATTCTCGCGCCCGCCAAGCCAGAGGCAGTGAGGTGGGCCAAGTCAGTGTCGTATGCGGGTGAGCGCCCAGGCGGCTGCGTCGCGCACGGGTCGGTCCTGGTCGTTCGCGGCGGCGGCGGAGAGAGCGGCTTGGGCCGATGCGGCGGCCGGGCCCATCTGCCCCAGGGCGGTGGCGGCTGCTCGCCGCGGCGCGGGCTCAGGATCCGTCATCTTGGCGGCCAGCGACGCAACCAGCTTCGCCGTCGCGGCAGTCGTCCGGGCGCCGTGCGATGCCAGTTCGCCTTCGCCGACCGGGGCAGCCGAGGCGGCGCGCCCGATCGTGGCGAGGGCTGGGCCGATGCGCCCGGCCAGTTCGATCGCTCGTTCGGCCACGCTCGGGCGAGGGTCGCTCACGGCAGCCAGCACGGACCCGACGACGGGCTCGGCCCATTCCAGCATGTCGGCGATCTCCCTGGCGGCGTCGCGCCGCACGGTGGCGTCGCCGGCCGCCAGACGCGGCTGGAAGTCGCCGGCCTTGGCCGCGGCCAGGTCGCCAGCCGCCTCCAGCGCCTTCAGCACAGCCAGGCGAACGTCGGCCCGCTCGTCGGCCATGAGCCTGGCGGCGGGGCGGAACGCCGCCGGGCCGATCCCCCGCAGGGCCATCGCGGCCAGTTCCCGCAGCGCCGGGTCGCCCTTGGCCAGCACGGCCGCCAGGTCGCCGGCCGCCGGGGCGGCGTCCTGGCCCATGCGTCCCAGGGCCCAGGCCGCCCGCGGGCGGACCTGCGGATCCACGTCGCTGAGCAGCGGGATGAGTGCGGGCACGGCCTGACGCGCGGGCGGGCCCAACGCGCCGGCCGTCTCGGCCGCTGCCGCGCGAACGAACCACTGCGAGTCGGCCATGGAGGCCGTCAACTCGGTGACGGCCTCCACCGCCCGCGGCCCCATCCGGCGCAGCGCCTGGACGGCTCGCAGGCGAACGGCGCCGTCGGGGTCCTTCGTCGCGACCGCCAGCGGCGCCACCGTCAGTTCGGCGGCGGCCGGGCCGATGGCGCTGAGCGTCTCGGCGGCAGTCCACCGGACCTTCGGGTCGGGGTCGTGCAGGAGGGGTAGGACGGCGGGCGCGGCCGGGACGGCCTCGGCGCGTTTCAGGGCCAGGTCGCGCAGGGCGCTGATGCGCACGGAGGGCGACTCGGCCTTCAGCAGCCCGGTAAGGCGCCCAAGTTCGTTGCCGTCCCTGGCCCCGCGCGATCCGCCGCACCCGGCCAGGGCCGCGAGGGCAAGGATCGCCAGCACGCGATGGTGTGTCTCCATGGGTACGATAGTACCCTGACCATCGTGTGAAACGGTACGGGCAACAGAACAGTTTGCCGGCTTGCGGAGAGCCGTTGACGGCGCTCCAAGACCGTTCTTGCATCGCCTCTTGGGCCTGAAGGGCTGAAGATGCCAAGGCGCAACTACCGTCGTGCGCCCCAACTTTGCCGTTCGCTTTAGCGCGGCGGTTCGTATAACCTAACCTGGGCGAAACGCCATCGCGCTGCTCCCCGGCCGCCCACCGGCCACGGGCTCCAGGCTGCCGCCTTCGGAGATGCACCATGACAGACGCCGTGAAGCGACCGGCCGACATCAGAATCATCGAGAACCTCAACCGGGCCAAAGGCAAGTTGCTGGCCGAGATTCACAAGGTGATCATCGGCCAGGACGCCGTGATCGAGTTGCTGCTGCAGGCTCTGCTGAGCAAGGGCCACTGCCTGCTGGTCGGCGTGCCGGGCCTGGCCAAGACGCTGATGATTTCGGTGCTCGCCAAGGTGCTGAAGCTCAACTTCAACCGCATCCAGTTCACGCCCGACCTGATGCCCTCGGACATCACGGGCACCGACGTGATCGAGGAGGACCTCACCACCGGGCGGCGGGCCTTCCGCTTCGTGAAGGGCCCGGTGTTCTCCAACATCCTTCTTGCCGACGAAGTCAACCGCACGCCGCCCAAGACGCAGGCGGCCCTGCTCCAGGCCATGCAGGAGTACCAGGTGACGGGCGGCGGCAACACGTACGCGCTGGAGCTTCCGTTCTTTGTGCTGGCCACGCAGAACCCCATCGAGCAGGAAGGGACGTACCCGTTGCCCGAGGCCCAACTCGACCGCTTCATGTTCATGGTGAACGTCGACTACCCCTCGCTGGAGGAGGAGCGGGCGATCGTCAAGAGCACCACCATGGAAGCCAGGGCCGACATCGAGGCCGTGCTGAGCGGCGAGGACATCCTCGCCCTGCAGCGCATCGTGCGGAAAATCCCCATCAGCCAGCACGTGGTGGACTACGCGGTGAACCTGGCCCGCGCGACGCGCCCGCGGGACGCCGCGGCGCCCGACTTCATCAAGAACTACCTCACGTGGGGCGCCGGACCCCGAGCCGCCCAGTACCTTGTGCTGGGCGCCAAGAGCCGCGCCCTGCTCCACGGGCGGTTCAACGTGTCGGCCGAGGACGTCCGCGCCGTCTTGCACCCGGTGATGCGGCATCGCATCTTCACAAACTTCAACGCCGATGCCGAAGGCGTCACGGCCGACGACATCGTCACCATGCTGATCAAGGCAGTGCCCGAGCCGCGGACCGAAGACTACAAGGACCAACCGGCCATTCCTACCGCGGCGCCGGAGGAGTAGACAGGAAGGCCGCAGGGAAGAAGGAAGTTGGGAACCGGCCACTGAAGTGGCCATCCCTCTGGAAGGCAGCAGACACGGAAAGACACTCGATGATGGATTCGGCACTCGACACTCGACGCTCGACACTCCTTGCGGCGCTTTGCGCCGCGATCACGCTGTCCTTCCCCGCGATCTCGATCGCTGAGGACTCCCCGCGCACGGCGACCGCCGTACTGGCCGCCCTGCTCCAGGATGAGAAGAAGGCCCTGCCCACCCTCATCGCCATCCAGAGCGTTGTCGACGCCAACTCCGCTCCCCTGCTGGAGGCCGCCCTCCGCAGCAGCACGCCCAACTTCCGCCTGTTCGGCGTGGCGTCGCTGGGCGCGATCCTGAACAAGCAGGCCGCGCCGCTGCTCATCGAACGCATCAACACCGACACCGACATGACCGTCCGCGCCGAGGCCCTCGCCCGCCTGATCTCTCTCGATGCCGCCACGCCGGAGGTCCTGAACGGCGCCCTGGCCACCGCCGACGAACGCGTCCAGTGCCTGGCCGCACGGGCCCTGGCCGTCAGGGGCCAGTCGCCCGCGGCCGTCGCCGTGCTGGAAAAACTCACCGCCTCCAAGGAAAAGGCCACCGAATGCCTGGCCCGCGCGTGTCTGATGGGCCTGGGCAGGAAGGACCAGCTCGAAGCGCTACGGGCCGTCGTCCGCGCCCCCAAGACCAACCCGGCCGTGCTCGGACTGATCCTCCGCCAGATCGAGGAGCAGAAGGCCGACGCCGCCATGGCGCTGGTCCTGGAAATCGCCGGTAACGAGGACCATTCCCTGCCGCTGCGGGCGCAGGCATACGGCACGGTCACGAAGATGTCCTCGGCCGCGCCCGTGACGCTTCGCGACGCCATCGCCGGGTCCAAGCTCACCGTCTTCCGCGTGCAGTTGATGAAGCTGCTGGCCGACCAGCCCGGCAGCGAGGAGCACCTGCGGCCGCTGGCGAAGGACGACGGGCCGGTCGGGGCGCTGGCACGGCTGGAGTTG
The DNA here is from genome assembly GCA_964461295.1 of uncultured Planctomycetaceae bacterium. Classification (GTDB taxonomy): domain Bacteria; phylum Planctomycetota; class Phycisphaerae; order SM23-33; family SM23-33; genus CAYWTX01. The sequence goes on from CAYWTX010000152.1 coordinate 9,638, forward strand.
GCCCGCAAGGCCGGCGGGACCGGACTCAGCGCCGCCGCGGGCGAGGCCATGAGCGTCGGGCACCCCGTCGCCGTCGCGTATGTGCTCGACCGGGCCGGCGACGACGTCAAGGCGAAGAACAACCTTGCCGACTTCTACGTCTCCCCCCTGGCCGAGTTCATCCACGGCGTCGACGCCGGACCCGCGGAGATGAAGAGAGAGCACTTCTTCGCCGCCGGGGCATCGGCCAGGCTGCTGGAGATCGGCTCGCCCAAGGCGCTGGCGGCCCTGAAGGAACTCCTGGCCGGCAAGCCCACGGCGGTGACGCGATCCACGGCGGCTGGGATGCTCCGTTCCTCCAACCCGGCGGCGGGCGAGTTGATGCTCCCCCTGCTGAACAGCGCCTACCCCGAGTTGGCCACCGACGCCGCGCTGGCCCTGGCGCACCTGGGGCGGGCGGAAGCCCGCCAGGCCCTGAACGACATCCTCGCCAACCCCCAGCGCAACGCCCCCGCCCTGCAGGTACTCGCCTCCTGGTATCTCCTGAAGATCGATGGCCGAAGCAAGCAGGCCGCGGTGGAGC
>CAYWTX010000153.1:0-1754 GCA_964461295.1 uncultured Planctomycetaceae bacterium
GACGTGGAAGGCTGGAAGGGTGAGGTTCCTGAGATCGATGCCTACCTCAACACTGCCGGAGCCAGGCTGCCTGCGCGGATGAAGGCGCAGCTTGCCGGATTGAAGAAGCGCATTGGCCTGTGATGGCCGTTGACGACGCACACACTGGGGGAATAGGGAGTTGATCCAGAAATGACCACAGCATTGGCCAACGAGTTGAATCGCACGATCCAGAAAGAGGCGCCCGACGTTTTCGGCATGCTCTCGGGCTTGGGACGCGAGCTGTACTTTCCCAAGGGCATTCTGACGCAGTCGGCGGAGGCGAAGCAAAAGGCGAGCCGCTACAACGCAACGATAGGCATTGCCAGGGAAGGTAACGTGGCGATGCATCTGCCGAGCGTCATGCGGCGGTTCGCCTCGCTCCCGCCGGATGACGTGCTGCCCTATGCGCCGTCGTTCGGGTTGCCAGCACTGCGGACGAAATGGCGCGATCACATTCAGGCGGTCAACCCGTCTCTGGCCGGACAGGCGATCAGCCTGCCCGTGGTGACCGGCGGGGTGACGCATGGACTAAGCCTGGTGGCGGACCTGTTCGTCAACGCAGGCGACACCGTGTTGATTCCGGACCAGGTCTGGGGCAACTACAACATGATCTTCAAGGTCCGCCGCGAGGCGCGGATGGTGAAGTATCCCTTCTTTGCCGCCTCCGGCGGGTTGGACACAGCGGGGTTCGCCGCCACGGTGGCCGCGGAGTCGAAGCGCGGGAAGATTGTCGTCCTGCTCAACTTCCCGAACAACCCCAGCGGCTATGCCCCGACCGAACCCGAAGCGAAGGCCATCGGCGACGTCCTGGCCGCGGCGGCGGAGAGCGGGTGCCGCGTTGTGGCCGTGTGTGATGATGCCTACTTCGGTCTCTTCTACGAGCCTGACGTCATGCGCGAATCCGTCTTCGCGCGGCTGGCCGGCCGGCACCCGCGGCTGCTCCCGATCAAGCTGGATGGCGCGACCAAGGAAGACTTCGTCTGGGGTCTTCGTGTGGCGTTCATCACGTTTGCCGCTGCGGGCGGAGCGCCGGTGCACGACGCCCTGGAGAAGAAGGCCGCGGGCTGCATTCGCGGAACGGTGTCCAACTGCTCGCTCGCTTCCCAGAGCATCCTGCTCGGAGCCATGAACGATCCGGCCTATGCGGTGGAGAAAAAGGCGAAGTTCGAGGTGCTGCGCGCCAGGGCCGCGCGCGTGAAGGACGTCCTGGCGGGGTCGACGTATGCGTCGGCGTGGACGCCGTATCCCTTCAATTCGGGCTACTTCATGTGCCTGCGTCTGAAGACACTCAACGCGGAGGCGTACCGCCTGCGTCTGCTGGACCGTTGCGGCATCGGCGTCATCGCCACCGCGCCCACAGACATCCGGGTGGCGTTCTCGTGCATTGAGGAGAAGGATATCGCCGACCTGTTTGAACGGATGTTCCAGTGCGCCTGCGAGATGGCCGCGGAACCGGGCGGTGGGCCGGCCGTGCCGGATTCGGCTTTCGAGGAGTAACGCCGTGACATGACGAACGACGTGGCCTCCATGAGATCGACTCTGAAACCAGCGGTCTTCCTGGATCGAGACGGCACGATCATCGAGGATCGCGGCCATCTCAGGACACCGTCCGAGGTTGGCCCCCCATGCCGTCGAAATACCCTTCGGTTCGCTGGTCGGGCTCCTCTGTTTTCGTTCGCGAGAGTCCACGAAGGGTTTTGCGGCCGTGGAAGTGCTTTCCCGCGCTGGGGGCT
>CAYWTX010000154.1:0-2897 GCA_964461295.1 uncultured Planctomycetaceae bacterium
GCCGCCGCGGATCACGATCGAGCAAGTTCGGCGGGCCGACCCCGCCGCCGAACCAGCCGACGTGTAGTGAAGACCTTGGCCGTCCTCGGACGGTAGATCAAGCACTTGCGCTCGTTTTGGCCGCGAAGTGCGAAAGTTGGGCTAAGAGGCGATGCAAGAACGGTCGTGGACTCCTTGGCGGGGGGCACGGCCTCACCTCACCCGCGACGAATGGCGACGCGGAGAGCCAGACTGTATTTCCGTCCTTTCGCCGCGCATCTTCCGATGGGCGGCGCTTGCCGTGAATGGCAGGTTTCCATGCAAGACGGAATCCTCATCCGCCGGGCGGCCGTTGACGAGGCGCCCGTGATTGCCGAAGTACAGGTGGCGTCCTTGGCGGGCGGCGTACGCTGGGATCGTCCCGGCCGACTACCTGGCCGCGATGTCGGTCCAGGGTCGCGCCGAGCGGCAGCGGGGGGGATCGCGGCGAACCAGCAGACAACAGTGCAACCGAGGCAATGCCCTTGGTCTGCGAGCCATCGGCAGCCTTCCAGGCTGAGAATCGCGCCATAGCGGCAGGCTGGCTATAAGGTGGATACCCGATCTTCTGTACTGATCATGAGACAGGACATCTGGATGCGACATTTTTTCTTGATTCTGTCTGTTTTTCGTTTGGAGCTACCGTCAGCCCGTGGTATCCTGCTCAAATCCGGCTTGTCGGGTCGCTGGATGTTGCGGCGCGAAAGGCCGGGAAAACGGAGAGTGAGTAGGGGCGTTTGGTCCTCTCCAGGCAGTGGCAGGCCGGTCAGGTCGTCGGTCGTGCGCCAGAAGCATCGTGTTGTTCCGCGTGTTGTTCTGCGCGGAATGCGCGCAACTGCTCGGCGTGTGTCGGAGAATTCGTTGGAGAGGTCACCCGGAGAAAGGCTCGCAGTCTGGCTGGAATTCAACATAGATAAATGATAGATATGTCAAACAAGACGCCTCCCTCAGAAGTGGCAGAATGCGTGTGTGGCTCAAGAACTTGCAGATTCGCATCTTAGCCCCGAAGGGGCGTCGAGGATTTAGCCGGGGGCGTAAGCCCCCGGTTGACAAGCAAATAGCGGTGGAGCCCTGAAGGGGCGAAAGAAAGTTCGCGAACTGGCGAAGTGCTGTTCGTAGTCGAACGTCGCGGTTGTGGCGACTTCTGAGGGAGGCGTCAAACAAGCAGGCCAGGCAACGGGCAACCTTGGCGGGAAGACGCTGGTTCGCCTGGGGACGAGCCCGGCAGGCGGCAAGGCTGCCTGCCCGGCCTTGCCTTTCTGTGTGATGCGGTTTACCTAGTCCCGAAGAAGGTGGAGTATTCCGGGAGTCCGGGAAACGTGAAGGTTCCCGAACTCCCGGCGCAAGTGGACACGGCGATGTCGCGCGGCGCGTGGCCGCTCGGCATGGACACAGTGGGAAAAGATGTCCCGCGAGGCCGGCCGCCCCTCGCGGAGGCAACGTCCGGCGGCAAGAGAGAAAAAGGAGACGGCATCATGGTGAAGAAATGGAGTTTGTTGGTTGGGGTTGCCCTCGTGGCGACGTTGGTCCCGCTCAGTGTGGCCAGTGCTTCCTCGTATCTGGGAGCGATGCAGACCGGCGGCGACCGTCTCGTCGCCACGCAGAACGCCGATGGCGGTTGGGCTTGGCCGTTGACCGGTGCGGCCCCCAGCCCGCCGAACACCGTCGCCCCGATCGCCATGGGGTTGGCGCAAGCCTACCGTGCCACCGGTACCGCCGGCCAGTTGACGGCGCTTACGGCGGCCGGTTCATTCCTGCTGGCCAAGACCAACAATTTCTCGCCGTCCGATGGGTACCTGGCCGCTGAGCTGGACAGCATCTTCGGCGTGACGACTTACACAGCCCATGTGAAGGCCAACTACTACGACAAGCTTGCGGCGGGAACCTACAACAGGAACGGTCTGGGGACATTGTACGACACGGCCGGATATGTCAACTTGATCCGGACCGCCCGTGCCGCTCAGGGGATTGCCAACATGGCCGCATGGGACATCGGCATCGGTCTGGTGGCTGCGGCCTCGGCGGGAGCAGGCACCTCGGCCTGGGTGGCGGGAGTCAAGGGCGAGATCGACGAGTTGAGCGGTTCGGGCTCCTATGACGTCCTTGGTCTGGCGGGCGCCGTCTATGGCCTGGCTCGCGTCGGAGAGAACTTCGACCCCACCGCGGGCCAGCACGCGTCGGCGTCGAGCCTCGGCGATCTGGCCAACATCCTGGCCAGCTACCAGATAGCGGGCGGGGGGTTCACGTGGAACATGAATTACCTCTCGGCGGGCAACGAGACCAACCAGGAGACGGCCTATGCGATCCTGGCTCTGAACCAGTTCAACCGGGCCGCATACCTCGACGAGATCACGGGTGCCGGGGCCTATCTCATCTCGGCCCAACTCGGTACTGGCGGATGGAACAACTACGTCGGGGATCCCGAGGGAGAGAACAACGAGATCACCGGCGAGGCGCTGTGGGGCATTCGCACGTCCGTCCCCGAGCCGCTGACGATGTTGGGCGTGTTCCTGGGCGTCTCGGGCCTGGCAGGCTACATGCGCCGGCGGAGACTGGCACGGGCGTAGTTTCGGATGAGTCGCCGCCGCGATGGCCCTGGGGCCTCGCGAGCATACGCTTGCAGGTTGCGCGACAGACGCGGCGCGGCCGGGTGAACGTCAGAAGCGTTCCACCCGGCCGCGCCGGTAGTGTTTGCACTACAGCGGGACTTCGTGGCACGTAACACTTCACCCGTCTGTAACAGATTGTACGGGTAGCGGGGGGGGGAGTTGGCCAGTCGTCAGGCAGGTCCGCAAGGCCCAATCCGTCGTGGCCAACGGGTCATGCCCACGCAACTCCAACGTTCGGTACACGCCTATCAGCACGGCTTGCACGGTTGC
>CAYWTX010000155.1:0-1924 GCA_964461295.1 uncultured Planctomycetaceae bacterium
TTACGGTCCTGGGCATAGGTGCGCACCAGGGGCAGCAGGCGGACGTCCTGCCGCCTGCCGATTACCCCGAGGATGCTGAGCTTCGTCGGTGTCGCCACTTCCGGGTCGGCCAACTGGCCCTCCAGTTGTTTGCTGAAGTTCTCGTCCGGCCGCATCCGGCCCTCGCCTTCCTGGAGGCTGATCGTCACGATCGCCGTGCCTGCCAGGCCGTCCTTGCCCTGGGCATAGCGGGTCATAATCGCCTTGATGGCCTCGGGATCCGAACTGGACTGCAGGCATTCGGAAAGGAACTGCAGGCAATAGTCGCGCCAGACCGGGTTCTCGGTCTCGTCTTCCAGCATCTTGGCGAAGAGCGTGTGAAGGCGCGGGTTCGGGGTCTCCTGCCACACCAGGGCATTGGCCATGTTGTTGCGTGTGACGTCCATGTGCCTGCGGTTGAGGATTTCCTTCTCGAAGAACGCCAGCACGTCCGCCGGCAGGTTTCGGTCGGCCATGGCGGCGGTGACGCGGTTCAACTGTTGCGGTTCGCTCAGAGACCGAAAGTCGTTCCAGCCAGCGGGCAGTCGTTCGGCGGAGACCGTCGGGCGGCTTGGGATGACCGGTTCGGGCGGCGCTTGAAGACCGGCGGAGCCGTCCACCGGGCGGTGTCCGGGAGCCGTCGGCGCCGTGACCGGATGCCGGTTCCCGATCATCCAGGCCGCCAGGCCTGCGATCACTGCCGCCGCACCAACTATGAGAACCGGATAACGTTTCATCGTCTTTGCCTTCGGAAGCATCCTGTTTTATGCCCGCCGAATGGCTGATCCATGCGCCCGTTCGGCATTACACACATAAACGAATGGCGGGAAGCTACTGAAACGGAGAGGGGATGGCAAGAGTTTAAAATACTACTAATGGAGCTCAACTGTTACTCCGTTATTCCGCCCCGCCTCTCATTACCGGTTGAACTGTAAACTCAGCGCTGACCGCAATCGCCCCGCATGACGGCTGCGTCATGGCCCTGGCCCTGGCGAACCACCGGCGGTGGGAAACGAAGAGTTGCGGGAACATGTTGCGGGTAGATGGTGGCGAGCGGCGTGGTAGTGCGATCGCACGGCGGCGTGAGCGGGTGTTGGCGGGATGAGGGGGGATCAATGTACGACCCCGACCACCACCTCGTTAAATACTAACGCACCGCCTCAGCGCCTCGCCTTCGCGCTTTCGCATAGTACTGGCCCAGATGCCTACAGTTGGCCACACTGCCCATTTTCCTATAGGCACTTAGCCACCGCCCCAGTTGATTTCTGTGCCCTTATTGGAGGGCATGCGAAATGGCGGTCCAGATCTACACCCAGAAGTCGAACGCTTGGCGGGACGCCTATAACCCCCTGCGAGGGATGAACCTTGCCAGGCTAATGTCCATGTTGGACGCCGGGGAACGCGGGGAATACGCGGATATTCAGTGGTTCTACCACTTTATGGAGCGGTCGGACCCGATGGTGTTCGCCGTGATGCAGCGGCGCCGGGCCGCGCTGCTGGCCTGCGATTGGGATATCCGGCTCGCCGTCGATGAGGCCGGCGACCAGGGCCTGGCCGACGAGCAGGCGGCGGTGTTGCGGGAGGCGTACGACCGGATTGAGAATCTCCGCGACGCGGTGGCCTTCCTGTTTTCCGGGTTCTTCCGTGGGTTCGGGCACCTGGAAAAGCATTACGCCCCCTCAGGGCTGGTGACCCGGCTGGAACCGGTCGAGCAGTGGTTCTGGGTCCGTAATGGCATGTATGGACCCTAGGAATACAACCAGAACGCGGTCAGCGGGCGAAAGCGCGGGGAATCGATCGACCCGAACAACTTCGTGATCCTGGACACGGTCCCCATTGATCGGCTGCTGTCGCTATCGTACCTGGGGCGGAACATGGCGCAGAAGGATTGGGACTCGTATCTGGA
>CAYWTX010000156.1:0-6664 GCA_964461295.1 uncultured Planctomycetaceae bacterium
GGCGCAGGCGCCGCGCCCGCGCCCGCGAGTTGGCCGAACTGGTGGGCCTGGGCGACCGCACCAGCCACCGCCCGCGGGAACTGTCCGGCGGCGAGATGCAGCGGATCGCCATCGCCAGGGCCTTGGCCAACGACCCCGCCCTGCTCCTGGCCGACGAACCCACCGGCAACCTCGACGAGAAGACCGGGCTGGAGATCCTGGCGGTTTTCGACCAACTTGTGGCCGCGGGACGGACCCTGATCCTGGTGACCCACAATCCCGCCTGCCAGCAGAGGGCCCACCGGGCCTTGCGAATGCACGACGGGGAGCTGCTGGAATGAGCGTCCTCGAGGTCTTTCGCATTGCGCTGCTGGACCTGGCCCTGCACAAGTTCCGCTCGGCCCTGGCGGCGCTGGGCATCATCTTCGGCGTGGCGTCGGTGATAGCGATGCTGTCGATCAGCGAGGGCGCCCGGCGCGAGGCGATCGGACGGATCTCCGCCCTGGGCGTCGATAACGTCCTGGCGCGATCCGTCAAGCCCCCCAAGGCGGACACCCAGGACGCCGGCAAGGGCAGGCGGTACGTTCTCGACTACGGCCTGCGAAGGCGCGACCTGGAGCACGTCCGCAACACCTTCGCGTGCGTCCGATGGGTCGTCGGCCTGCGCGACATGCGACAGAACCTGTACGCCTCCAGCGGCAAGGCGCTGGATGTCCGGGTGATGGCCACCGAACCGGCCTACCTGGACATCACGCGCTCCGCGATCGCACGCGGACGCTTCCTGACGTTGACCGACGGCGCGACGCACAAAAGGGTCTGCGTCGTCGGCATCGACGCGGCCAGAAAGTTCTTCGCCTTTCACGATCCCCTCGACGGCTCGGTGCGCATCGGGTCGGACTGGTACCGGGTGGTGGGGATCCTCACGAACCCGGCCGCCCTGAAGGCCCCGGGCGGCGAGGACGTCAACAACTACGTGTTCATCCCGCTGGCCACGGCCCAGGCGACGTACGGCGACACCTCCATCCAGTACGAGTCGGGCAGCTCCACCGCCGTCCGGGTCGAACTCGACGGCATCGCCATGAAGATGACCGACTCCGAGGCCGTCCTGGACACCGCGCGCCGGCTGGAGACGTACCTGGGCAAGACGCACAAGCGGAAGGACTACGAACTGCTCGTGCCCCTGGAGTTGATGCGCCAGAAGGACGCCTCGCAGCGGATCTTCTCCATCGTGATGGCCACGATCGCGGGCATCTCGCTGCTGGTGGGGGGCATCGGGATCATGAACATCATGCTCGCCAACGTCCGCGAGCGGCGCAAGGAAATCGGCACACGCCGGGCCCTGGGCGCACGCCGGCGCGACATATTCCGCCAGTTCCTCATCGAGGCGGCCGTGCTGACAACCCTCGGCGGCCTGGTGGGAGTCGCGGTGGGCTACTTGCTGGCCGGCGGCGTCAGCACGTACGCCCGCTGGCCCACGGTCGTCACGGCGGCCAGCATCATCATGGGCCTGGGCGTTTCGGCGATGGTGGGCATTCTGTCGGGCATGTGGCCCGCCCGCCAGGCGGCGCGGGTCAGCCCCATCGAGGCCCTGCGATCTGAGTAGGGATCCCTCCCGCGGCGGCGAGGCGGAGCAGGTTGCGCACGGCCAGGCCCTGAGGGTGGCGCCATCGCGCCGTTGACGCATCTGGCGGCATGGTTCAGGTCCGGATAACGCAACTCCCCGAGTTGCGGCCCCCGGGATTCACACCTCTAACTCTGGAGAGGTGTGCCACCATGCTGATTCCGCATCGGCCAAGGGGCGAGCCACCACGCGTTTGGTGGTCTGGAGGGGCTTGGCCACGGGCGGGGCGGCATTCGTCGATTCGGCGCGAGGTCTGACCGATGCCGCGTCAGTTAGACGAAAGCGGCAACGAGAAGCTGTGCGTTGGGAGCAATGGGTGGCGTCCCCATTCCCCATTCGCCCGGCAGTCCCACTCGCATGGCGTCTCCGGATTGCCGCCGTCGTGCCTATTGGCGCGATGGAGCCAGCCAGTCTTGACATGCGGTCGATTCGAGCGTAACCTGTCCCTTTGTTGTCTGGTCCGGGCAAACCAAGGATAGGCAGGCGCACATGCAAAGAAAACAGAACGCCTCTGTGCAGGACAATTGGGTCGCCGACACGCCCCAATCGGGGTACGTCCGCGATCTCATCACCGGGCTTCCTGTCAAGGCAACTCCAGAAGAAGTGCATGCTGTCCAAGTGTTTGTCGGGCGCCTGGTGGACGACTATGGGTATCCGAAGTCGCATATCCAGACCCGTCCCCAACACATGGTCCGCAAGCGTCCTTCCGATAAAGAGAAGTCCTATCCGGTAGATATTGCCGTGTTCCGGTCCGACACGAGGACTGAAGACAATCTTTTCATGGTCGTCGAGTGCAAGAAGAGGGATCGGAAGGATGGCGAGCACCAACTCCGCCTTTACATGGATATGTCTGCTGCCGAGGTCGGGGTATGGTTTAACGGCAAGGAACACGTCTACCTGCGCAAGATACATCACAAGGACGGCAAGCGGACCTATAGTACGCTACCCAACATTCCTCGTCACGGCCAGCGAATTGAAGATATTGGCTTGTACAAGCGGAAGGACTTGAAGAAGCCATCTAACCTCAAAGCAGTCTTTAACGATATCCGGCACCACCTTGCCGGTATGGCGTTCGACATAACTCGTGATGAAGAGGTCGCCAGAGAGATTATTAATGTCCTTTTCTGCAAGATTCTCGATGAGCAAGAGTGTGCCCCTGATGATACGGTTGTTTTCAGGGCGGGGATCGACGAGAGTGCTACGGAGGTCAAGACTCGAATGGGTCGGTTGTTTGATGCTGTCAGAAGCAAGGTTTACGGAGATGTCTTTGACCGGACGGACACAATTCGGCTAGACGCGGAGAGCCTACGTTATGTCGTCGGGGAGCTTCAGAATTACTGCATTATGGACGCCGACCGCGATGCTGTTGGGGATGCGTTCGAAGTGTTCATTGGCCCAGCCTTGCGCGGATCGGAGGGGCAGTTCTTCACGCCGCGAAACGTCGTCGATATGATGGTCAAGATCATCGATCCAAAACCAGGCGAAAGGATTATCGATCCTGCATGCGGGTCTGGCGGCTTTCTGATTTCTGCCCTCTTGCATGTATGGGACTACATACGCATAGAAGCCAAACGCAAGGGGTGGACAGACCGCCAACTGGCCAAACGAGAACTGGACGTTGCTACCGAATGCTTTCGAGGCATAGACAAGAACGGTTTCTTGTCCCGCGTCTGCAAGGCATATATGGCCCTAATTGGCGACGGGCGAGGTGGTGTGTTCTGCCGCAACACGCTCGAGCCCGTGAAGACTTGGCCCGAAGCGATGAGCGAGAAGATAGCCCCTGGAAGTTTCGATGTAGTTCTCACCAATCCGCCCTTTGGCAAGAAGATCGTTGTGGAGGGCGCGCCGATCTTGTCGCAATTTGATTTAGGGTACAAATGGAGGCGGAACAAGGAAACGAAGGCGATGGAGAGGACAGAGACGCTTCACGATGACCAGCCCCCCCAGATTCTATTCCTTGAACGATGCCTTCAACTACTTCGGCCGGGGGGACGGTTGGGAATTGTCTTACCCGAAGCTGTATTCGGAATGCCCACCTATGAGTACGTAGTCTCCTGGCTGCAGTCGCGGGCGAAGATTCGCGGCGTTGTCTCGATGCCCGAAGCGTTATTCAAAACGAGCGGAAAGGGGGGGACGCATGCAAAGGTGTGCATTGTGTTCGTCGAGAACTCCAGACTCAAGAAGGGCGAGGACTACGACGTCTTCATGGCAGATGTCAAGTGGTGTGGCCATGACTCACGAGGGAATCCCACGATCCGTAAGGATAAGGACGGCAAGGAAGTCCTCCTGGACGAGGTCCCGAAGGTCGCCGCGAGATGGGCCGCGATCATCGGGAAGTGGTGAGGAGCACCAACCATGTTGACCGCTGGCGCACAAGGCCACCTTGGGTTCCGCATGCCCCTCGCGGGCATGCGGGCTGGGGTGTTCTTGCCGAGGTACTACAACCCTGAAATCACCGCAACCCTTGCCGAGCTGGGGAAGACCCACGATCTCATTGTGCTGGGTGACCTATTGACCAAGAGGCATATTCATGCGGCGACTGGCGATGAGATCGGGAAAATGGCCTACGGTACGGGAAACATCCCATTCGTGCGAACCTCGGATGTTTCGAACGGCGAACTTAAGACGGATGCCAAACAGGGCGTTAGCGAAGCAGTTTACTCTGAGTACGGACCGTCTCAGGATGTAAGGGCTGGGGACATCCTGTTTGTGCGAGATGGAACATACTTGATCGGGCAAGTCGCACTTGTGACCGAATCCGATCTTCCCCTCCTCTATCAATCACATCTGGTCAAGTTGCGCGTCAGAGAGACGTCTCCAGTCTCGCCTTGGATGCTCTTGGCCTGCTTGAGCACGCCGATCGTCAAACAGCAGATTCGTGCCAAGCAATTTACAGCGGACATCATTGATACGGTGGGAGACCGCTTTCGAGAACTGGTGCTGCCGGTGCCGAAGGACAAGGAGATGGCAGCAAGGATTGAGAGCGAGGTCAGAGATCTCGTTACGGAGCGGTCACGCCTGCGCGACAAGATCCGGAGGATCCCCTATTGGGTCCAGGGCTACATAGGTTCGGTCGACGAAACCATTCCGGATGGTGCGGTCGCAGAAGTCGTGGAACATGGGAATCCAGGCTTCACGCGTGCCCTATCGGACCTCCGCAACAGCATCTTCATGCCAAGATACTACGACCCTGAGTTGGAGGCCGACATTCGGGCACTAGGCAGATCGCACCAGATGATGTCCCTCGCTCGACTGGTCGAGCTAGGGGTCGTGTCCTGGGACACCGGGATCGAAGTCGGCAAGATGGCCTACGGAACCGGCGAGATACCGTTTGTCCGCACTTCAGACATTTCCAACTGGGAGCTCAAGGGCGATCCGAAACAGAACGTCAGCGAGGATATCTACGAAGCTAACAGGCAGGATGTCCGGGCTGGGGACATCTTCGTTGTCCGTGATGGCACATACCTTGTTGGCACCTCTTGCATCCTGACGGCAGACGATACCAGGATTCTGTATTGCGGCGGCCTGTATAAGTTGCGGGTTCAGAGGCCGGGGGGTCTGGACCCCTACCTGCTTCTAGCCCTCCTGAACGCGCCAATTGTGCGTCGCCAGATGCGAGCCAAGCAGTTCACGCGGGACATCATTGACACGCTCGGCAAGCGGTTGTTCGAGGTTGTCCTGCCAATCCCGCGTGACACAACTTTGGTGGCTAGCATCGCCCAGGCTACCCGCCAGGTGATCGATACGCGAGCCAAGCTCCGCGACCGCACCAAAGAGATTGCTCTTGAGGTCCAAGGGCTCGATACCACGGAAGATGATGAGGCGATGTAGATTGCCTGCCCGCGGCTGTTCTTGTCCGCGCCTTCCTTCGCGTGTCCGGAGGGGATGTGGGGACAACATGGATGGGGGAAACTAGGGACGCGCCCTAGTTTCTGAGAGCAAAGGACGGAAGAGGGGTAGCGTCCCCCGATGTTTATGTGTGTCCAAGTGACGCAGAAAGGACAGCTCGTGATGGACGCTGTCGGTTGGCCAACGGCAAACGGCCGCGGCCGCGCCGAACGGCTGGTCCCCAACACACGCATCTGACAGACGCGCCGCGGCCGCGGACAATGCACACCATGGGGATCGGCGTCAACCTGGCCGTCGCCCGGGGCGCCCGGGACTGGCGGCGGCACATCCCGGCCACGTGCGGCCGGGGCGTGCGGTTCGGGGGCGGGCAGGGACGTCGGAGGCGGGCCACACGGCGCCAAGGGCTTGGGGCCGGCGACCGGGGTCTTTGCTCTGTCGGGTTCGCCGGTGGAGCGCATGAGAAAGGCCTCCAGGCAAGCCTGGAGGCCTTTCGTTTAAGGCGGCGTTAACCTACTCTCCCGCAATTGCAGTACCATCGGCCGCTACGGCTTAACTTCTGTGTTCGGGATGGGAACAGGTGTGGCCCGCAGCGTAAGGACACCGCCACAGCCCCGCCGGGCCTGTCGGTCCGGCGGGACGGGGTATCGGTAGGGATAGCGGTCCGAATGCAGCAGGTTGCACTGTTGAACGTATAAGGCGGCCTGGAGCATCGGTCGCTGCCGGGAAGGGCAGACGACGGATGCGGCCAAGCAATCGCCCGTTAGTACCGGTTAGCTCAATCCCTCTCGGGACTTACACCTCCGGCCTATCAACCACGTAGTCTACGTGGGGGCTCTCTTCCACGAATGGAAATGGAATCCTGATCTTGGGGTGGGCTTCCCGCTTAGATGCCTTCAGCGGTTATCCTTTCTCGACGTAGCTAGCCAGCCGTGCCCCTAGCGGGACAACTGGTGCACCAGAGGTCAATCCATCAAGGTCCTCTCGTACTGATGATGAATCCCCGCAAGATTCCTGCGCCCACAGCAGATAGGGACCGACCTGGCTCACGCCGGTCTGAACCCAGCTCGCGTACCGCTTTAATCGGCGAACAGCCGAACCCTTGGGACCGCCTTCAGCCCCAGGATGTGATGAGCCGACATCGAGGTGCCAAACCTCCTCGCCGCTATGAACGCTCGGAGGAGATCAGCCTGTTATCCCCGGAGTACCTTTTATCTG
>CAYWTX010000157.1:0-2133 GCA_964461295.1 uncultured Planctomycetaceae bacterium
AGGCCGTTCTGCGAGCCTGGACCCCAAGAAGGATCTGCTGGTCGAGATTGACGCCGTGGTGGCTTGGGAAGAGTTTCGCCCGAAACTTGAGCAGGTCTGGCGCAAGCCGGAAGCGGAGCGGAAGTCGCGGCCCGGGCGCAAGCCTATGGACATCGTTCTGATGTTCAAGACGCTGGTGTTGGGCGCGCTTTACTGGGCTGGCAGCAGATGCCGATATTGAGGCGAGTGCTGAATTCCTAACACGCTGCTGAAGAACCCCACGCTGGACGGCTGACTTGGAAAATGATTCACTTTCCGGGCGGTTTGGCGGGGGAAGGCGATGCGGGGATCGGACGAGACAAGTGGTTCGCTTTTCAGTTATGTCGATCTTGAGGAACGCATTCCGTGCCGGCACCCGCTGCGCAAGATCCGGCAGGTCGTCAACGATGCGCTGGTCAGTCTCGATGCCGAGTTTGCGGCGCTCTATGCCGATTTCGGTCGCCCTTCGATTGCGCCCGAGCGGTTGATCCGGGCCAGCCTGCTGCAGATTCTGTTCTCGATCCGATCCGAGCGGCAGTTGATGGAGCAGATGCAATACAACCTCATGTTTCGCTGGTTCGTCGGGCTGGGCATTGATGACGCAGTCTGGGTCCCGACGGTGTTCACAAAGAACCGCGACCGACTGCTGACGACAGAAATGTCGCGCAAGTTCCTCGCTGCAATCCTGGCGCATCACGAGGTAGCGCCGCTGTTGTCGGACGAGCATTTCTCGGTCGACGGCACGCTGGTCAAGGCCTGGGCCTCGATCAAGAGTTTCCAGCCGAAGGCGGAGGCCACACATCCTGAAGGCAGTGATGGGCCGGACGACCCGCCGCCTCCGCCGCGCGCCGATGCCCCTGCTGAAGCTCCCGCCGAAACCAGCCCCAGCCCAGAGACCGCCCCGATGACCGTCAGCAAGCCCAGGGATCGCAATGCCGAAGTCAACTTCCGCGGCCAGAAGCGATCGAATGCGACCCATGCGTCGGTCACCGATCCGGAGGCGCGGCTCTACCGGAAGTCGCCCGGCACCGGTGCGAGCCTCTGCTTCATCGGCCATACCCTGATGGAGAACCGCAACGGCCTGATCGTCCAGACCGAGATGACCCAAGCCGATGGCCATGCCGAGCGGCGCGCCGCCCTCGACATGATCCACCGCCATTCACCGGGCTCGACCCGGCGGCTGACGCTGGCCGCCGACAAGGGCTACGACTGCGCCGAGTTCGTGAAGGACCTGCGGGAGGCCTGCGTGACGCCGCATGTGGCGCAGAAGATGCAATACTCGGCGATCGACGGCCGGACCACCCGGCATCCGGGCTACGCCGTCTCGCAGAAACGCCGCAAGAAGATCGAGGAGCCGTTCGGCTGGGCAAAGACGGTCGGGCCGATGGCGCAGACCATGCTGCGGGGCGTCAAACGGGTCGGCGCCCAGTTCACCCTGACGATGGCTGCCTGCAACCTCGCTCGACTGCCAAGACTGCTGGCCGAATGAGGCCGATGGTGGCGCACAAGCGCGGCAAACCTCGGCGGCGGACCTGCTTCGGCCAGCGTGCCGAGGGAAACCGTTCCACTGCGACGACTATTTCAGCGGCCTGCTAAGGGTCATCACCAGGCCCGGATCAAACAGATAGGGCGCGATCACGCCGCAGGTATCGGCCAGCGGAAGCAGCGTTTCGGGCACATCAAGCCCGATGACATCGCGCATGAACCGCGCGCGTTCGGCACAGCGGGCGGCCACGGCGGGAAAGCGGGCGACCAGATCGGCACGCAGGGCGGCGTCTGCAATCACATACCCGTCTTCCATCCGCGTCGATCCGTACACGGGGTGGCCGGGGATCACATCGCATTGCATCGCCATGCCGGACCGCAGCGGCAGGTCGGACCCGTTGAAGACCGGCGAAGAGACCCATTCATCAAGGCCGATCAGATGACCCGGATTCAGATCGATCCCGAAGGTGTCGTGCGGCAGGCGCGCCATCACCTGCTGCCATACTGCCCCGCCGGGCACACCGGGCCGCATCAGGCCAAACCAGTCGGAAAGCCCTTCCAGATAGGGGCCGGCAAAGGTCTGCACATAGTCCCGTGCCGGACCCGGCAGGTCGTCCGGCCCGCCGGCCA
>CAYWTX010000158.1:0-1529 GCA_964461295.1 uncultured Planctomycetaceae bacterium
TGCAAAAGGGTTCGGATTTGTCGAGATGGGTTCCGATCAGGAAGCCCAGTCGGCAATCGCCGCGCTGAACGGTCAGGAATTGGAAGGCCGCGCGCTGGTCGTGAATGAAGCCCGTCCGAAAGAGCCCCGCGTTGGCGGCGGCGGTGGCGGCGGGTTCGGCGGTGGTGATCGCGGTGGTGGCCGCAGTGGCGGCTTCGGCGGCGGTGGCGGCGGCGGTGGCCGTGGTGGTGATCGTGGTGGCGACCGTGGTGGTCGTTCCTCGTTCCGCCGGTAAACCGGTTCAAGTGTCAGAGACTTGATGAGGGCCGATGGGTGCGGTGCACCTGTCGGCCTTTTTCTTTGGTGGCGAGGATGGCCTTATGACCGGGAAAGACATTCAGGCGCGACTTTGGCAGGCGGCGGATCCGGAGGATGCCGCCGTGCTGCAAAGGTTTTTCAAGACCGGGCCCGGCGAATATGGCGAGGGGGATGTCTTTGCCGGCGTCAAGGTGCCAAAGATTCGCAAACTGGTCAGGGAAGTCTGGACGGCCGAGGAGCCGGTTGTCCGCTCGCTTCTGGCCTCCGCCATTCACGAGGCGCGGTTGTTGGCGCTGTTGATCCTCGTCCGGCAGTTCGAGAAAGGCACGGAGGCGGACCGCACCCGGATTTTCAGGCTGTATCTGGCCAGCACCGGCCGGATCAATAACTGGGATCTGGTGGATCTATCTGCGCCGAATATTGTTGGCGGGTATCTTGTCGACAGATCCCGGCGTCCGTTGGTCCGGCTGGCCGGGTCGAAGTCGTTATGGGAGCGCCGCATCGCCATTCTGGCGACCTTCGCGTTTATCCGGCGCCACGAGTTTGACGACGCCCTGGCGATAGCCGACCGGTTGCTGCACGACAGGGAAGACCTGATTCACAAAGCGGTCGGGTGGATGTTGCGCGAAATCGGCAAGCGTAACATGTCGGTTCTGGAAACCTTCCTGAAGCCACGCTGCACGGTCATGCCGCGCACAATGCTGCGTTACGCCATCGAGCGATTTCCTGAGGCGAAGCGGCTGCTGTATTTGAGGAAAAAGAGGGCGGTCTGACGGGAAAACGGGAAAAGTGCTGACTAAAGAAGTCGGGTTGCTTGTCATCTGAGTGTGGTATCTTTTATACCACAGCGATGAATCAAGTGAGAAGGAGGGCGCCATGAGCTTTGGCGAATTGGTGAAAGAGTTGAGGATTGCCCAGAAGAAGTCATTGCGGCAATTCTGTGTGGAACAGGGGCTCGATCCGAGTAACTGGAGCAAGATCGAATGACGGGTAAACCCGCCCCAAAGGATGAAACGACTTTGGGGCGTTGGGCCAGACATCTGGGATTAACGCCTGCGACACAGGTATGGCAGGACTTCAGAAATGAAAAGCCCTACAAGGATTTGATTTTCCTGGTGCAGAATGTTGGCAACGAGGAAGAGCGTTGATGAATAAGACGACTGAAAAAGATGCAACTTGGGGCCCCGACAATCCGCATCCGCTTTCGCGGATGCGGACGGACTTGGTTGGGG
>CAYWTX010000159.1:0-4919 GCA_964461295.1 uncultured Planctomycetaceae bacterium
GGTCCCAGCGCAGCTTGCGGCCCAGCAGCATCGCGATGTTGCCGATGTGGCATACGCTCACCGAGCGATGGCCCACCTCGGCCGGGTAGTAGCACTCGCGGCGGCTCTTCACGCAATCCAGGAAGTCCCGCTGCTCGCCGCCGGCACACGTCCGTAGCCGCACGTCGCCGGGACCGAACCGCACCGTGAGCAGGCTGGCCGGGGCGGTCTGGATCGTGTTCCATTCGCAGAACACCCAGCCGCAGTCGCCCTCGAAGCGGATCGACGGCGTCCCGGCCGAGCAGATCAGCCGCACGCCGTTGGCGTACTGGTAGTTCAGTTCCCAATTCGTGGCGGCGTTCCACAGCCCGCCGGCGGGGAACTCGCCGCGGCCCTCCACGCTTACCGGGCCGCTGTGCTCGGTGTTGTTGCCCCACTGGGCGACGTCGTTGATGTGTCCGCCCCAGTCGGTCAATTCGCCGCCGCTGAAGTCCAGGATCCACCGCCAGTCGTAGTGGCAGCGTTCGCGGCCGAACTCGCAGTAGGGCCGCCAGGGCGCCTGGCCGAGCCACAGGTCCCAATCGAGCCCGTCGGGCACGGTCAGGGCGGGCTGGAGCGGGCGGCTGCCGCCGCGCGGCAGCACCGTGCGGATGGTGTGCAGTTTGCCGATGAGGCCGTTGCGGACGAGCTCGCAGGCGTGGAGGAAGTTGAGTTTGGAGCGGTTCTCGCTGCCGGTCTGGAAGACGCGGTTGTAGCGGGCGACGGCGTCGGCGAGGACGCGCCCTTCGCGGACGGTGAGGGTGAGGGGCTTCTCGCAGAAGACGTCCTTGCCGGCGCGGAGTGCGGCCAGGGAAGGCAGGACGTGCCAGTGGTCGGGGGTGGAGACGACGACGGCATCGACGCAGTCGCGGGCGACGATGTTGCGGAAGTCGCCGGTGAGGTAGAGCCCGCGCGCCTGGCCCGGCGCGGCGCGGGCGACGTAGTCGACGCCGTCTTTCAGGTGCGCCGCATCCACGTCGCACAGGGCGACCACCTGCGCGTCGGCCTGGCCGAGGAAGCTGCGCAGGTTCATGCCGATGCCGTGGCTGCCCGTGCCGATGAAGCCCAGCGTGACCCGCTCGCTGGCCGCAGGCCGGCCCGCGGCGCCCAGCGCGGAGGACGTGATGACGTAGGGCGCGGCGGCCGCGGCTCCGAGGAAACGCCGGCGGGCGATGGGCTTCATTCGCGGTTGCTCCAGCACGAAGGCGAACGGGAAGCGACCCAAGGCATTCCATGGTTCAACGCGCCGTGCGCGTGCGCGTGTCGGTAAAAGGGCCTCGAATCGTCTGGAAGCGGCCTAGCCCTTTCCATGCTGCGCCATTCCCGCGTAGCCGGTGCTCTTCCAGACCACCCTTGCGCCCTTTCGCAGCTTGGTCAGCGCCAGCGCGACCGTCCAGGCCGCCACGGCCGAGCCGATCGGGTACGTCCAGAACAACTCCGCCCGCGCGCCGATCATCGGGTAGAACCGCCGGATCACGCTGAGTTGCATCGCGCACGCGGCCGCGCCCGACAGCGCCAGCGCCAGCCACGGCCAGGCCGGCTCAGCATGGGCGATCAGGCCGATCAGTCCCGCCGCCGCCGACACGTGCGGCAGCAGGCTCATCAGCAGGAGGAGGACGAACGAGGCCGTCAGTCGCTTCAGCGTGCCGAACGTTCCGTAGAAGATGCGGCTCCAGCCGCCGATGATCTGCTTCAGCGACGTGTACATCCGCACCCCGTACAGCCCCTCGCTTCTGACCACGCGGAGCTTCAGGCCGCGAGCCTTGATCAGCCGAGCCAGGTGCATGTCTTCGTTGAGCTTGTCGCGGACGGCGTCGTGGCCGCCGATGGCGTCATACGCCTCGCGCCGCACAAGGATGAATGCCCCGTTGGCGTAGGCGTTGGGCTTGGCGGGGTCGTTCGCCTTGTCGGGGCTGAACCAGATCATCATGACCCCGCCGCACACCGGCTGGACGACGTTCTCCCAGAAGCCGCGCATCTCCAGCCGCGGCAGGACGCTGAGCAGGTCGGCATCGTGGTCCATGGCGTGCCGGAGGGCCACCGACAGCGTTCGCGGCGAGGTCTGCCGGCAGTCCGCGTCGATCATGCACAGCCACTCGCCCCTCGCCGACGAGATGCCGGTCCGCATCGCGTTGTTCTTGCCGCACCATCCATCCGGAAGGCGCTCGATGTTGACCAGTCGCGCGCGCGGGTCCCCGTCGGCGAGGCGTTGGACGATCTCGGCTGTCCGGTCGGTGCTGCGGTCGTTGCAGACGATGAACTCGAAGTTGGGGTGATCCTGCCGGAGCATCGTGCGAACGCACGTCTCGATACAAGCCTCCTCGTCCTTGGCGGCCACGAGCACGCTGACGAAGGGCGGCTCGGCCGACGGCCCGGGGGCCGCGGGAGTGAGGACGAAACCTGTCCGTTTCTCGCGGTCGATCATCCGGTGGCGGCTCATCCAGACCAGGAGCACCACGGCGTTGAGAACGGCCAGGATGATGAGGAGTGCTGTCATTGAGGCTTGCTTGGGCGATCGGCGAAGCTACCGTGCCGCCCCCGACCGCCACGCCGCCTGCGCGGCCGCCATCACTTCCTTCACCGGCACGCCGTGGCACTCGGCGGCCGCGGCGCAGTCGGCGTACTCGGGCGCGGCCGTCATCACCTGTTCGCCGTGCCGGCCGACTTTCACCCGCACCGGCCCGTACGGCGTTTCCACCGTTTCGTGGCTACGGGCGAGCTTGGTGCGGTCCGCGCGCCGCCGCCGCACGCCGAACGTCGTCGTCTCGCTGAACAGGATTCGCTCGACGCGGGCGACCGAATCGGCCGCGCACAGGGCAGAGATCATCCACGCCGGGCGCGACTTCTTCATCACGATTGGGGTGGTCCAGGCGTCGAGGCACCCGGCGGCCAGAAGCTTCTCCAGCGTTGCCCCCAGCAACTCGCCGCTGGAGTCGTCGACGTTGGCGGAGAGTTCCATCACCGCGTCGGCGGCGCCGTCGTCGTCCACTTCGCCGATCAGCACGCGAAGCAGATTCGGCAGCGGGCCGGTGTCGCGCCGGCCCGCGCCGAAACCCGCCGCCGTCACTCGCATGGCCGGCATGGCGCCGTAGGATTCGGCCAGGACGGTCAGCACGGCCGCCGCGGTGGGCGTGACCAGTTCGCCTTGCGCGTCGCCGGGGCGAACGGGCGCCTTGACGCGGGCAAGCAACTCCATGGTGGCTGGGGCGGGCAGCGGCAGCTCGCCGTGTGCGCAATGCACCGTGCCGCCCGCGACGGGCAGTTCGGAGCAGAACACGCGGTCGACGCCCAGCAACTCCAGCGCGACGCACGCACCGACGATGTCGGCGATGCTGTCGAACGCGCCCACCTCGTGGAACGCCACTTCCTCCACCGCGATGCCGTGCATCTTCGCCTCGACCTCCCCCAGCCGCTGGAAGACGCGGCGGGCGCAGTCGCTGACGCGGCCGGCCAGGCCGGCACGGTCGATCATCGCCAGGATCTCGCTCAGCGGGCGGTGGTGGGTGTGGTGCTCGTGCTCGGCCCCGTGCTCATGCTCGTGTCTGTGCGGCCAGTCGACACGGAACTGCACGCCGGCCAGGCCCCGGCGGCGGACGCGGTCGGCTCGCACGCTCAGGCCCGCCACGCCGAGCTTGCCCAGTTCGCCCGCCACGGCCGCGGCGTCCGCCCCGGCCGCGATCAGCGAGCCGACGATCATGTCGCCGGCCGCGCCGGCAAAGCAGTCAAAGTATGCGATGGCCATTGCTTGCCCTTACCTGTCAGCGGAGTGTAGAAGCCGCCGGCGGCGAAAGCAAGTTGTGGCGTCGGCACAACTGTCCAGTAGGCATGGGCATTTTCACCTATCATGTTTCGGACCAACCGCATCCGAAGGAACTTCCACGTCTTAGGAGAGGGCGGGGCCTGTCGCAGATTCTTTCCTTGGCCAAACGGCTTTCTTGCCGCGCTGGGCGCTATAATTTCATGGTTCTACGGCGGGAGGCCGGGCTGGCGAGAATGAGCAGCGTCGAGCCCCGTGCCAAGAGGATGCCCATCTGGGCGAAGGTGGAAGAGCAAGGTCAGAAGCGGGTTCTGCTGCACCCAGCCCGGCGCCCGCCATCTCGAGACTGTTCCTGCTCACTGCGTCTGTGCTTGTTCGTTTCCGCTCACGAACATGAACCCATGGTGGATCGCCGTTTCGCGGCCTCCTGCAAGAAAAAGACGCGAATCCGTCATTCGGACCTAAAGTCGCTTCCGTGCCCGACCGAAGTTAACGGCTGTTGGGATCGCTCGGTTCGCTTGTCAGGTCGCGCGGTTCCGGCGAGACACGGCCAACGAGGCAAAGGGTCAGACATGGTAACAGTGAAGAACGATTGGGTTGAGTTCAGCTTCTACCGACCAGGGGCCAAGGCGGTACATCTCGCCGGAGAATTCAACGATTGGCGCCACAACGAGCTTACCATGGCCCGTTGTGACAGCGGGTATTGGACGGCAAAGATGAAGCTTCCGGCCGGGGAGTTCCGTTTTCGCTACTGCGCCGATGGCGAGTGGTACGCGGATTACGCGGCGTTCGGCGTGGAGCCGGGGAAGTTCGGCATGGACAGCATTGTGCGCGTGCCTGCCAAGCCCCTGGGGATGGTGCATCGCCCCGCTACTGGCGCGGCCGCCGCGGCGGCGTAGAGCGGATGTGGTGGGTTCTACTCTAGGGTAAGCCGTCCCTCGCGGGACGGCTTCTCTTTGCGCGTGGGGACGTCGGTAGCGCGGCAGACGGCTGTTCGTTGGCCAGGAGCGCCGCGAGGCAGGCGGCTGGAGAATCACGTCGCGGATTCGGGCGCGGGTTGCTCCGGCAGTGGTGCGGGCGTTTCCTGTTGCGCAGACACTTCCGCGGGAGCGGGGGATGCTTCGGGCGCCGGCGGGGGAGCGGC
>CAYWTX010000160.1:0-9346 GCA_964461295.1 uncultured Planctomycetaceae bacterium
CCAGCAGGTTTACTGGTTCAAGGCCGACCCCAAGGACTTCCGCCAGCTTGGCGAGTACTGGCGCCCCCCGTCGCAGGCCGAATGCACCACGGCCGTCATTACGGACGGCCGACTCTTCCTTCGCGGCAAGGACTGCCTGTACTGCTACGACCTGCGCGCGCCGTCGGCCAAGTGACTCGCGGCCGGACCGCCACGGCAGGAGGTGTGCTGGTCCAGCGACTTTCCCGCCGCCCAAATCCCGAACAGACTTGAGGGTTCAACGGTAGGCCGTCTCAGCCAGGACAATGGCGATGGAATCGACCAGAATCAGCACGGTGGCAGAAGAAAGCAACGACATGCCGACCTCCATCCTCATGGACAGGCCGGGAGGATACCAGATGCCTGTGGGACACTCAAGACTGGCGTAACACCCGTTGCGAAAGCCTCTTCCGGACACCAAGCCGCTCCGCGCACAAGCCGCTGGGCCACTACATCATGCACAAGCCGGTGGGCCACTACATCGGTGCCACTGCTCAAGGATGGGGCCTACGTCGATGCGGCGGCTGGCTCGTAGGCCGGGAGCGGACATAGCCGACATTCCGTCTCAGGCAGGTCGGCGGATGCGATAGGCCGCCCACCAGTAGTAGGTCAGAGCCTCGAACTCGACCTGCGTGGCGTGATCGGCGAGGTACCGGCGGATCTCGGCCTCGTCGGGGAAGTTCTTCAGCACCTCGTAGCTGCGGCCATCCGCCAGCCGTCGCTGCTGATGGGTGTTGCCCTCCTGGTCGCTACGGCTGATCGGCGTGCTGCTGCCCGGCACGAAAAGATTGTCCGCAAGGACGACCAGAGCATCTGACGGGAGCTTTGAGTGCAGCACGGAGAGGAAGGCGGGGATTCGGGACTTGGGGACATGCGACCACCAGAAGGCGGCGAAGGCGGCGGTGAACTCGCCTTGCACACCGGCCAACGTGTAAGCGTCGGCTTCCATGAACCGCACGCACGGGACGCCGCCGCAACGTCGTCGGGCGATGCTCAGCACTTCCGGGCTGATGTCGGTCGCCAACATCAACTCGGCAACTTGGCCCACCGGCTCGGTCCAGTACCCCGTGCCGCAGGCGACCTCCAGAACTCGACGGCCCTTCAGCAGACGAACGAGCGTCTCCCGCAAGCGGGCCAAGTCAGCCTGCCGCTCCGGCTTCTCGTAGACCCGGTCGTATTCGCCGGCCCGGTCGGCGTAGTAGTGTGCGAAGTCGGTGGACATTCGTGCTGAATTCAGGCCGCCCGACCAACGGGCGGCGGGTGCCACGAGGCAGCCCAAGGCCCATTTCGGCGGTTCCATGCTCAAGTCCTTTCAGTGGCCAGGAATCGACGACATAGGATGCTATGGGTTTGACGCACGGAAGGGCAGGAGGTTCTACATGCCCCGCTCCACCACCGGTGCCGACCTCGGCGTCGCCTTCAGTCCGTGCGGCTCGACGCCTTCGTGGTTGGCGGGATGACGGGCCACCGCTGCACGCCGCCGTCGCCGCCAGTGGCCAGCATCTTGCCGTCAGGCGAGAAAGCCACTGCAAACACGTTGCCCTTGGCGTTGTGCCGGGCAATCACTTGGCGTGTGGCCACGTCCCACACCCCCGCCGTGCCGTCGTAGCTGCCCGTGGCCAGCAGTCGCCCATCCGGGGAGAACCCAACGCAAAGGACGTGCGATCCATGCCCGCTCAAGGCGTGAAGTTCCCTCCCGTTGGCCGCCTCCCACAAGCGAACAGCGTTCTCGTAGCCGCTGGATACGATCAGCTTGGCATCGGGCGAAATCGCCACGGATCGCACTGCCCTCGTGGGCGTCTTGATCTCTCGCAGCAAGTCGCCGGTCTTCGGGTTCCAGAGACGGATAGCTCCATCGCTGCTGCCGGAGACGAGGCTGTTGCCATCGGCTGAGATAGCGATGGAGCGGATGGCATCCTTGTGGCCTTCGAGCTTGCGAGCCAGCTTCCCCGTCTTCACTTCCCACAGGCGCACGACGCCATCGTTGTCGCCGGTGGCAAGGGTCTGACCGTCGGGCAAGAAGGCCAGCGACCGAAGACCGCCACCGTCGCTGCCAAACTCAAGGAGGCGCTTACCGGTGGCAGCGTCCCAGAAACGCACCGTGCCTTCGTAGCCTCCCGTGGCGGCCACCTTGCTGTCAGGGGCGAAGGCAACGCCACGTACAGTCCGCCCGTGACCTTCGAGGGCCAGCAGCCGTCCATCGCTGGCCGCCTCGCCAATGCTGACGACCGACCCCTCCCCGCCCCACGCCAGCAGTTTGCCGTCCGGGGAAAAGGTGAGGCACCAGACTCGGTTGCGGCCAACGACCACCATCACCCCTTCAGCCTTTGGCGACGATGCTGCCCGACTTGCCGCCGCTGGCATCGGATGCCTCTGGAAGAACTCCCAGATCAGGTCGTTGGCGTTGATGTTCTTCGTGGACTTGCCGATGAACCCGACGAGCGGCTCCTGCCCCGGCCAGGTGTGGCCGCCGCCTTCGATCGCGTACAGCACGACCTCGGCCCCGTCCCTGCCGGGGCCGTAGGTCTTCCGGGTGACTGTGGTGCCGTCCTTGGCGACATCGGGCAGGTCGGCAGTCTTCGGCTTTTCCGGGCAGCCATTCAGCTTCACCCATGTCTGCACCGTGTCCTCGACCGACTTAAACTTCAGGAACTTCGGCATCTGCTGGTTCGGTCCCTTGAACGGAACGATGGTGTCGGCCGTCCCGTGGAAGTGCATCACCGGCACCGGGCGCTTCGGCCCGCATTTCTCGATGGCCAAGGTGCCAGCCACCGGAGCAATGGCTGCGAGGCGGTCGGACAGTTCTGCCGCCAGGCGGTAGCACATCATCCCGCCGTTGGACATGCCCGTGGCGTAGACCCGGTTGGGATCGACAGCGATGGTCCTTGCCAAGTCATCCAGCAGCTTCGCCGTGAACGCCACGTCATCCGGCTTGTTCTTGGCGAGTGAATCCCACGTATTGAACGTTAGCAGCAGTTCGCCCAAGCCGGTCCCGTTGGGATAGACAGCCACGAAGCCCGCCTCGTCGGCCTTCTTGTTCATCCCGCAGAAACTGGCCATCATGGATGCGTTCGTCGCCGCCCCGTGGAAGATCAGGACGACTGGTGCAGGCTTCTTGGGGTCATGCTTCGGTGGCAGGTGGACGAGGTAGGACCGGTTCCGCCCGCCGACCTCGATCCGTCGAAGCTGGTCGCCGGTAGCAGGCCGGGAACTGGGGCCTTTGCCAACCGCCTCGATCTTCTTGGCGCTTTTGCCGTTCTCCACGAACTCGATTGCGGCGTAGTCGCCCTTGGGGACGGATACGATCAGCGGGCAGGCGAACTCGGCCGATTCCTGCGGCTTGGCGGTGGCGGTGTAGTCGATGGCCAGGACGGCTTCCTCGACTCGAACGGCCTTCACGGCGTAGTCCCAGGTCGCCTTGCCCCGCTTGATGATGGCAAGGACCATTTTGGTGTCGAACGCACCGGCCGGAAGCCGGTGCGATTTGTCGCCCATGACGAACGCTGCCCCGAAAACGTTGTCGAATGCCTGCTGGTCCCTGATGACGAGGAAGGAGGCTCCGGCCTTCGCCTCGAACTTGTTCGAGACGAAGTAGCCGGTGTGCGTGTCGAAGGCGATGGGCTTGGAGGGCTGGGAAGAAGGCGCAGCGGCCAGGGCAGAACCGCAGACGAGCATCAGCCCCAAGGCGATCATGGAAGGCTTCATTGGCGATTCCTTCGGTAGGAGATGGCATCTTACCGTGTCGGGTCGAAGATGGCGACAACCACTGGCTTGACTGCCTGGTCGGTTGCGCCGTCGCGGCGTCCATGGCTGGCGTGAAGGCCCCCGGTGAAACGGCCGCAGGCCGCCAGCGGAAGCGGTACACGCAGGACGACCTGCGGAGGAAGGAAGTATGACCGAGCCTGTGACCCAGCGGGAGACGTGGGACCCCACGCAGGACGAGCGCGGATTGGAGTGCCGATACTGCGGTTGCAGGCACTTGCGCGTCATCTACATCCGGCCGGCTTGAGGCGGGCGTCTTGTTCGGCGGCGCGAGTGCCGACACTGTGGAAAACGCATGACGACCTGAGAGAGAGTCGGTGTGCTGGTCCACCGACTTTCGGCCTGCACAGCCCACGAACAGGCGTGGAGGGCTTGACCGCGCGGAATCACGCGGCAACCTCTGGTCTCACTGAAAGTAACAAGGCTCAGGAGGCCAACGGTTGTCCGATCAGTCTTTGCCGGGCATCCCTGTGCCTTCCGTGGGGGCCAGGAACGTCAAGTCGGCGGTCCTGCACGTCATCTCGCTGGCCCACTTCGCTATCGTGGCAGCTCGCGGGATTGCCAACCAGGACGGCTCGTTTCCCATCCCAACGCCGCCACCGTCGGAGCCAGAGATCAGGGGAGCCCCTCACTGGCCTTCAGGTCAACAATGAAAGAACGCGCAACCCGTTCCCTCACTTCACCGCATTGTCGCCCGCTCGCTTGTCTGCCCATTCTTCCGCCAGCCTTGCCCCCTCATTGACCTTGGCCCGATCGAGTGTGGTCTGCTTGCCGGCGCCGACGACCGGGTCGGGCAACTCGAGCCCGGTGAGCTCCTGAAGGGCCTTCCTGATCGCCGCCGCCGCCCCCAGTCTCGTGGTGGTCGTTGGAGCTACCTGGCGATAGCCCTTGACGAGCAACCGAACGTGTTCCTTGGAGCCGTTCCTCGACAGCCCGGCGGCGATGCCCTCCCAGCCATCACCCTTGTTCAACTTCTCCCCCAGACGCACCAACCGCGCCACGTCCTCGGGCCCCTGCGCGATTGGACCCAACGCATTCGCCAGCGAAGCGGTGCTTCGGTCAAGCCGCGCGCCGACGGCTAGTAGCCGGTCGGCAAGCGCCCGCAGGGCCGGCAGTTTCCTCTCGCTCTCGTCGCGCATCAGCATTCTCAAGACGTAGTCGGCGTAATGGGGGGCTGCATCGAGCAGTTCCGGGGCAAGACGACAGGCCAGCGGCCCGCCGATCCGCAACATCAGGCCCTCGGCATAGTATTTCTGCGGGCAGACGGTTGCGGGGCCGTGATTGCCCCCCGCGTCTTCATCGTCCTTCGCGAAGGCCGCCAGGTCCGCCGCGTCCCGCTCGTTCCCGAACTTCGCAAAGAACCGGGCCACCGCGATCCGCGCCATCGGGTCCCTGTCGCCCGCCAGCGTTTTCAATGCCGGCATGGCCCTGGGCTCTCCGATTCGGTCGAGCGCCAGGGCGATCTCGCGCCGAAGCTTTGTGTCCGTTGCCAGCTTCAGCAGTTCGGTCAGCGGCTCCACCGCCCCGGACTCCACCAGCCCGCCCAGTTCCCGGACCACGGCAAGTGTCCCTTCGTCGGTCTTCCCGGCCTTGAT
Organism: uncultured Planctomycetaceae bacterium; assembly: GCA_964461295.1. Lineage (GTDB taxonomy): Bacteria > Planctomycetota > Phycisphaerae > SM23-33 > SM23-33 > CAYWTX01. The sequence continues at coordinate 5,376 of CAYWTX010000160.1, forward strand.
CGCAGCTCGGATCGCTTCCACCATCTTGCCGGCGTACTGCGGATCCTTTACCCGAACGTAGTAGTCCCACTCGTGGGGATAGTCCCTCGGCGGGTTGGCCCGGCCTGGCCAGGCCCTGGGCCATTCCTTCTCCGGCAGGAACTCGCCGTCCCTGTGCAGCAGAACGCGCAGTTCGAGGCGGCCGGGCGAGACGGTGACAAGGGGCAGCAGCGAAGCCACGTCTGCGCTGCAGCCGTAGTAGTTGCTGACGGCCGGGCGGACGAGTTTCGTCGGCTCGCTGTATCCGCCGTGGGTAAGGAAAACCGTGCCGGAGGGGTCGCGCCGGTCTCCTCTGACGGGATAGGTCCGGTCGAAGTGATGATCGTTGCCGTTGCAGCGCAACGCAAACCCCGCCGCCGCGAAGTTCGCCGCCGCATTCGTACTGTTCGCTCCCTTGCCGTTGCTGATCACCTCGCTGTGCCCAGCCGCGATCTTCCATCCCGCGTTCGCCTTGGCATCGGCCGAGCGGGTGGAGAATGCGAAAAGAGCGGGTCCGAGCTCGAAATCAAACCCGACCTTGTCGCCGGGGAGAGCCCACCAATGCTTTTCTGTTGCCGGGATGTTGTGGTTGCCCCAGGAAATGTAGACGGGAATCTCTCGCCACCACGGCCGGCCATATCGGCCCACCCTCGACTGATAGTCGCCGCTGTCCACAACGAGGTCCAGTCTTATGCCGCGGGCTTTCAGAAACGGCAGGTAAGGGTCGAAATACACCTCATCCCCGCCGCAGACGAACTGGATCGTGCCCGACGGGCCCGGATCACTTCGGAAGCACGCAACGCCCAGCGGGTCTGCTGGATCGGTCAGGCGATAGTACACATCCCTGCCCGCCGGCAGGGCGGTGAGCACCGTTTCGTGGGCAAACGTGCTCTTCGCCCGGACCTCCTCGGGCATCAGTCGCACGACGGAACTCGCCGTGCGGTCCAGCTTGTCGGCCGCAAGCCCATACCTTACCGTGCCCGGCTTCTCCTCGCCGCTGAACCACAGCACCGTCGCCCTCTCGCCCAGCACCGACTGGATGAACGGCCCGAGCCGGAGCCCCGGGTTCGCCGCGGCCGGCGTCGCGGGCGCCGCGCACATCAGCAGCGCCGCAGCCGTCGCGGCGATGGCCAGCCGGGCCCGCCGCGCGGTCCTCCGGCGTCGGGCACGGGCGATCTCGCCGCGCACCGCGAACTGAAACGACGCGACGAACGCTGGTCGTGGAGGCTGCGGCACCGCCTCGCGCCGGATCATGCTGACCAGTCCGCGGCGCCGCGTCTCGGCCTGCCGACATCTCCTGCACATACGCAGATCCGTGACGATGGGCGCATACAACAGCGTGGGCGCGTGGTGCCAGCGCCGGCTTCGTGAACACGCCATCGCGTGGAAGTAGGCTGCCATCCTCATGGACAGGCCGGGATGATAGCGGATGCGCCAGAGACACTCAAGACTGCTGTAACGCCCGTTGTGCAAGCCTCTTCCGGACAGCAAGCCGCCCCGCGCACAAGCCGCTGGGCCGCTACAGAGGAGATGGTCATCTCGGCTTCGCCGAAGGAACGACGATCTCGAAAGGTATGGGCGGCAATACGCCCTTGGACCTGCGCCTCGACGATACGGACGGCGGATAGATGGCGATGACGAGATCGCCTCCCACGCCCGGCCGGCTTCCCGCGGCGGGATCGCTCTCGAACTCGAACTCAACGTCTCTGCCCTTCATGGCCACCGTCCTCATGGTGATTCCCGGCGGCGGCTCCCTCAAGCCGAACTCCGTCCCGACCGTGATGTCGGCCGGGGCCCGCGCTCGCAGGCGGACCGACCCTTCTATGGGGATGGCAAGGGGGGTCGCGCCGAGGATCGCCCACGGGACCGGGGGCGGGCCGGGCTGCGAGGCCGGCGCGGCGGGCAGCGTGGCTGCCGGCGCGGTCGACGGCGGAGGCACCGGCAATTCCTTCTCCCGCACCGCAACCAGGAACTCCTGCGCGGGCACGATGTGCCAGGAGCCGCCGAAGGCCTGCTCCATCTCATCCGCGGGCACTGCCGGATGGATGATCTCGTGTCCCTGGACCGCCGCCCGGCCTTCCAGGACGATGTTGACGGACGTCTCCAAGGGCTTCGGCGGCGCCCACAGCGAGAGTCGTATGAGCTCGGGGTGCTTAGGCGACACATACCCCTGACCCAGCCTGCACCCCCTGGGGGCGTCTCGCAGGCCCAGGGCAACGTCACCTGCGAACCCATCCCGTCGGATCACGCGTGCGGTGATGGGCACGTTCCCGCCGGGACGCGCCAGAATGTTGGACGGAAAGACCCTCAGATCGAAGTCGGGCTGCGGCGGCCCAATGCGGAGGCGATAGGCGTGCGCGGGGCCGCCCTTGTCCTGCGTGTCACGTGTGTGAACATAATAGGTTCCATCGGCCGGCAGCACTGCCATGAGCCACGAATCGGCCTGATGCGTCAGCCGGCCGGCGCCGCTGTCCGGCGTGTCGTCATTGAAGGCAAGCCTCTTTCCGGCGGCGTCGGTGAGAACCAGCAGCGAATCCATCGCCGATTCCAGCCGCCGGGCGTACACTTCGGCCACGATCTTCTCGCCCGCTCGTCCCTTGAAGCGGAACACGTCCACGTCGCCGGGGCTGTCAATCCGCCCGTTGACGATGACCGGCAGCGTCAGGTTCTGCGCCGCGGCGATGTCGTTGTTGCCTTCCTTCTCGACGCACTCCGGCAGCGCGTCGACGACGAAGGGCAGCCGGTTGGACATGCCCAACTTGTTACGGACAAACAGCGGATGGATGCCGGCCTTCCTGCCGTCCATGGTCAGCATGGCGGCGGGGAGGTTCCAGCCGGCGACGCTGACGGTCGTCGCCTCGCCCGCGCGCCCGCCCAGCGGGAACCTGCTGGTGATGAACGGCTGCTCGCCGATGCTGATGCGATAGACGAAGTCGAACCGACCGCGATGGATGGCGTCCTTGACGGCCAACACATAGTTACCGTCGGCGGGGACCTCGTAGAGGATGACCGGGTCGTGATAGAAGAGGTGATGGTCGCTGTGCGCCACCTGCCTGCCCTGGTCGCTGTGGAGCGTCAGATCGAGTTCGATGCTTCCGGGCGATCCCGCGGCAAGGAAGGGCTTCAGTTCCCTGGCGATGGCCGAGATCACCAACTTCTGTCCCTTGGTCGCCTGGAACCGGTAGCGGTCCATCTCGGCGGGGAAGATCTGCCCGTTGATCGTTGCCGGCAGGGAGACCAGAGGCGGGGGAATCTGCCCGGCACGCACCAGATCGCCCGTAAACAGCCTCTGGCCCGGGGGCAACTGGCCGTCCGCGACTTTCTTGACGATGGCCGGAAGGTTCCAGGTCACGTCGGTCTCGATGAACTCAGGCAACTCCCCCACATGGAACGTCAGCGGATTCGATGGGCCTTCCGACGTCTCCAGCCTCAGCTCCCGAAGGCCCGGCTCGGCATCCGGCGCTATGGTGACGGTCATCCTGGCCACCTGCGGCATGCCGGGGTCCTTGATCCCCTGAAAACGTTTGCCCTCGGCGATGGCCGACTTCAGCTCCAAGTCGTCGATCTCCCTGAGGATGGCGGGGGTCTTCTCCCCCTTCTTCAGTTCCGCCAGCCTGGTCTGCCACGTTCTGCGATCTTCCTTCACCAGGGGAACGACCGCAGCCGTGACGCCGCCCCCGGAGACACGGACGGCCACGTCTCCTTTGAGACCCCGCAGCACGGCGCAGCTCACCTCGACCTCGAAGGTTGTGCCCCGCCTGCCTCCGGCGGGATAGAGGTGGTCGATAACCGGGCCGCCGCCCCAGGCGTCGGCGGCAAGCAGCATCGTCAGGCACGGGATAATCGCCAGCCGGCATGCTTTCATGGCTACATGATCTCCGTCAACACGCCGGCGGACGGCACGTTCTCCTGGGGCGCGGCGACCACAGGGAACCGCAGCCGCGAGTGGGGTA
>CAYWTX010000161.1:0-1829 GCA_964461295.1 uncultured Planctomycetaceae bacterium
GGATCAAACGCAGGAGGTCCCGGGACGTCCGGAGCGGCGGTAGGTTGGAGCTTGGCTCCCGGAATTTCAGCCGCAGCTTCTGCGTCATCACCTGCCATCGCACGTTGGGTAGCGCCTTCGACGATCACCTCAGAAGGCTTGGGCGCAGCGGGGGCCATCAGGTTGATGCCGCCGAAGAACGCGCCGCCGATGGCACCACCGGCTGCTGCTTCGAGGTTGCCCTCGAATATTCCGGGGGTCTGCACTCCCTCTGGCACAAAGGCCGAAGTGACAATGTTGGACCCCGTGTTAGCCGCCATTTCTTCCACCGCGTTCTGCCCCACATCGGAAAGGAATCCGCCGGTCCTTTTTGCTGCGTCCTCGCCCAGTCCGGCGAGTCTTCCCATTGCCTTTAACTCAGAGCCAAGGCCAAACGGGATTCTTTCTGAGAGTAGCTCCGTGGCCATGTTGCCGAGGACCATCCCTGTGCGTTCGGGACCTTGGACACCGTATTGGTCCGCCGTTTGCGCACCGCCGCCCGCGCCGGAAGCAAGGATCGTGGCGTTGGAGGCGATCTGTCCTCCCAGTTGCGCTCCCATGCCCGCTGCCTTTCCGACGCGCATCCCGAGAGTGCCGGGGACGAGGAACCCGGCCACGTTGCCAAGCACGTTCCCGGCAAAGTTGGTCTTCTCCATGGACGGGTTGACCGTCAGGTTCTCCGTGACCGCCGTGTCCATGTCGCGGGCAGCTTGCTCGATGGATTCGATGCCGGTGAGGGCACCAACCCCTTGCACGGCGGAGGTGAAGGTCGAAGCGGCCCCGCGTCCGGCGGCGCTGGCAAAGGACGAGATGTAGCCTTGGCCGTTGTTGTAGCTGGAAATGGCTTCGGTGCGCAACTCATCGACCGCGTCATTGGAGATGCCAGCTTCCTTCAGTTTGGGCACGTAGTGCGCGTCTACCCAAGTCTGCCGGATACGGTTCTGGCCGGAAGTGTCTAGGTCGGAGAAATCAGGATCTTTAATTACGTCGGCCCAGTTCATATAGACACGACTCTACCTTGGCGGCAGGTGTAATCAACCTATTTTACGTCCATGCCCCCTTGGATCTTGTTGGCGAGTTTCTGTTCTTGTTCGCTGACTTTAGTAGCAACCGGCGCATTCGCGGCACCCGCATTGATTTTGTCCAGCCTCTGTTTAGCCGCGATCTTGAGGAAGTCTTGCGCGGTGGGTTGCGTTTGACGCCCCCATTTAATAGGGTCGCCTTGGGTAGGCGTCCAATTAGAGAGATTCTCTTTGGCGATGGTGTCCACGTACTTTTCACCGTAGATCGGGGCACCCACACTGGGTCCTTCTATGGCCGAGCTAGTCCCCTCCACGGGGGCTTGGCCTTCCGCGATCTTCTTCAAAAGGGCGATGCTGAACGGCGGGATGATATTGCCATTCTCGTCTCTGCCGCCGTCCATGAAGACTTGCTGGGCGACATCACGGGTGTTTGCCCCCCAGTATTCGTTCCCGGCGGCTTGATTGGCTTGATCGACTTTCTGCTGATTGCTCATCATGTCCCTGCCCCTGCTGCGGTCGATTCCGGGCGCGGCGGCGGCAGTTCCGGTGGCAGGGTTCACCTTAATGTCTTCCGGTTTGACAGCCTCTGCTGTTGCTGGTGGCCTCGGCGGGAGCCTGTCGGCTTTAAGTGCGTCGTTGAGTCGGGTAACGCGCTCGTTCTGCCGAATTTGCGCAGGGTTGGCTTTCCCAATTTCCAATTCAAGCTCCGCCTTGGCTTTTTCGTCCATATCAGGACGTGCTTTGATGGCAGCTTGATATGCTTGGGAGTTTTCGGCCAATTTTCTGTCG
>CAYWTX010000162.1:0-10219 GCA_964461295.1 uncultured Planctomycetaceae bacterium
CACCACGCGGACGCCGGAGGGCGTGACGTTTGAGGGCAAGAAGTTCCCGTACAAGATCGGTCAGCTACTGAAGACCGAGTCGCGGAAGATCGAGAGCGACCCGGCGGTGAAGGTAAGCGAGAACGGATTCACGATCACCAAGGGCGATGCGACGCTGAAGGCGACGTTTGTCTTCCCGGCGGCGCCGAAGGTGCAACTGGCGGAGCGGATCGAGGTGCGGCAGGGCGTCAAGAGCGGGGCCGCCCGGAACACCTCCAAGGCGATCTTCGCCGAGGGAACGGAAGGCTTTCTCGTGGTGATGACGATTCAGCGAGGCGCGGCCCCGGCGGTGACGGCCGAGGGCAAGGGGCTGGACGCCACCGTCAAAGTCGGCGGACAGACGGTCCGTTTTGACGGCCTGCGCGTTGTGGTCGGCAAGTAGGGTTGGCGCGGCGAGTGCATTGGGCGTGGGAAGGCGCGGGCATTGCTCCGATGTTGGAGGGACGCGCTGGGTCGCGTCCGCGAGGGGGAAAGCCATCGCCGTTGGACGCGATTCTGCCGGCCAGGATCGCTTCGGACGCGGCGGGGGTCCTAGGGTCGCCCTTGGAGGCGATCGTGCGGCTGCGCCCCCTCGGCAGCGGTTCTGGACCGGTGCGGCCGGGGACGCGGAAGGTGGCGCGCGGCATGGGGTCGGGGCGAGGCGTGCGCGTGGATAGGTTGGGACGGCCTATCCCCACGGCGCGTGACTCCGCTGGCGGATACGATGCACTTGCACCATCGGGGCCGGCAGGGGATGATTCGCGGGCGCCGCCGGCGGCGATGCGACTGGGAACGAAGGAGTAGACCGTGCGCGTCACTTCGGGAACGTGGGGAGGGTTTGTTGCGAGCGTGTTGCTCGTGGCGGTCGCGTGGAGCGGCGCCGCGGGCGCCGAAACCAGACCCACTGCGGAAACCAAACCCGCGGGCGATGCCAACTCGCTGGCGGACGCCATCATCGACGGCAACACGCCCCAAGCGCTGAAGCTGCTGGCGGCCGTGCCGGAACTGGCGAGGTCCAGGAGCGGCGACGGCACGCAACTCCACTGGGCCGTGCAGTGCGGCAACGTGGCGATTGCGAAGGCATTGCTCGCGGCCGGGGCGGATGTCTCGGCCGCCGACGACAAAGGCGGCGCGCCGCTGCACTGGGCCGTGCGCGGGCCGGACGCCGACGCCAACTGCGTCGATCTGCTCATCGCCCGCGGCGCGAAGGTAGACGCGAAGAACAAGGAGGGCGACACGGCGTTGATGGCCTTGGCGAAGGAAGAGAACAGCCAATACGCGGCGATGGTCAAGACGCTTCTGAGGCACAAGGCGAGCCTGACGGCCGTCGACGGCAAAGGTCGCAGCGCGATGGCGCTGGCGTCGTACGAGCATCGGCCGGCGATGGTGGAGGCGCTGGCCGCGGGCGGGGCGGAAGTAGACCTGCCGGCCGCGGTGGTGATTGCGCGGATCGACCTGGTGCGGAAGTTCCTGGAAGCGCCGGGGGAGTTGAGGCCGCGAGGGGAGGGCGCGGAGGGGTATTGGGCGGACCTGGTGGAAATGACGGTGGCGGCAATGGAGAAGGCAGGAATCACCCCCGAGAAGCCGAACCGGCGGCTTGCGGCGAAGATCGCGAGCCAGCACGTGGAGTTGTTGGGGTTGCTGGGTAAGAAGGGCGTCGAGTTCGTCGACGGTTGTGTGTGGAAGGCGGTCGGAGACGTCGCCGACCCCGCCGTGGCGGACTGGCTGCTGGCGAACAAGTACAGACCCGCCAAGCCCGACAGCGTGGAGGGCCTCTGCAAGACGGCGATGGGGAACGACTACTGCCCCGGCGAGATGCTCCAGACGGTGCGGCGGCGGATGGGCGAGCCGGCCGAGAAGTACATCACGGACAAGGCACCCAAGGAACTGGCCGCCTGGGTGGAGAAGCTCAAGAGCACGGATGCGGCGGAGCGTCTGGCTGCCGCCAAGCAGATCGGGAGTTTCGCGCCCGTCGCCCGGTCGGCCGTGCCGGCGCTGAAGCGGGCGATGGCGGACGGCGACGCGACGCTTCGCGACGAGGCGGCCGAGGCGGTGAAGGCGATCGAGGCGAGCGCGGAGAAGTAGCGTCGGCTTCTGTCGACGCGTAGGGTATGATTGTGTACGGAAAGGTTGGTGTGCCATGGATCGGGAAGCACTCCTGAAGCGAATCTCGGTGAACCCCAATGTCTGCTTCGGCCGTCCATGCGTAAGGGGGACGCGCATTTGGGTCTCACTCATCGTGGACAATCTTGCGGAGGGCGTGAGCGAGGCGGAACTGCTCTCCGCGTATCCGCAACTCAAGCCGGAGGATATGCGGGCGGCCCTGTGTTACGCGGCGGAGATGACACGAGAGCAGGTCATTCCCGCCGCCTGTGAGACCGCCTGATGCGGTTCAAGCTTGACGAGAACCTGGATCCGCGCCTTGTGCCCACCATGGCGGAGGGAGGCCATGACGTCGAGACGGTTCTCTCCGAGGGTCTGTCTGGACGGAGCGACGAAGTCATATATGACGTATGCCTGCGGGAACGCAGAAAATTGATCACGCTCGACCTGGATTCCACGAATCCGATGCGTTTCCCGCCGCTGGAGACCGAGGGAATCGTGGTGCTTCGTCCGCCTCGCGCGGTGCTGCCGCAGATTCGGGCGGTGCTGGTGCACGCGAGGAACCGCATCGTGGACGGCACCGTTAAGGGCAGGCTGTGGATCGTCGAGCCCGGACGGATTCGCATTCGTCAGCCGAAGTAGCGGCAACACCTTCTGACCGTGCGCGACGGGGCGCCGCGATTTGGAGCGCGGCGGTTGTGACGCCGCTCTCCCTTCTGGCGGGCGAGCCAAAGCGGTGTCGCTGCCACCGCACTCCACGAAAGCCGAGGCGCGGAACCGCGCACGGTCATTGGGTGACGGGGGTGCCGTGGAACGTGAGAAGAGGGTTGATCAATGATGACATCGCGCGAGCGGGTGATGACGGCGTTGGGGCACCGCGAGCCGGATCGCGTGCCGGTGTGGCTGGGGGCGTCGCCGGAGTTCAAGGCCAAGGCGATCCGGGAACTGGGCCTGGCCGACGAGGAGGCGCTGCGGCAGCGGATCGGCGACGACTTCCGGCGGGTCAGCGCGCGGTACGTCGGGCCGAAGTTCCCGATGCTCGAAGGCGCCGACAGCCGCACGCCGTTCGGGATCTGCCGGCACGGGATCGGCTACGGCCAGCCCATGTCGGCCCCGCTGGCGGGCGCGACGCTTGCCCAGGCGCATGGATATGCGTGGCCCGACGCGGCGTGGATGGACGTGTCGGCCATTCGAGGCGACGCCTTGCGGCACGGGGGGCGGTATGCGATTCTCGGCGGCGACTGGTCGCCGTTCTGGCACGACATCATCGACCTCCTCGGCATGGAGGAGTTGTACTACCGCATGCACGACGAACCCGAGTTCGTCGATGCCGTCCTGGGGCACGTGGTCGATTACTACGCCGCCGTCAGCCGGCGGATCTTTGAGGCCGCGGGCGGGGCGATTGACATCTTCTTCATCGGCAACGATTTCGGCAGCCAGACGGGACCGTTGGTGGGCGAGGCGGCGTTCCGGCGCTTCCTGCTGCCGCACCTGAAACGGCTGATCGACCTGGGGCACGAGTACGGCCTGAAGGTCATGCTGCATTGCTGCGGCGGGTTCGCGCCGCTGATCCCGGCCATGATCGAGGCGTCCCTGGACGCGGTGCACGCGGTGCAGCCGTCCTGCCACGGGATGGACCTGCGAGAGCTGAAGGCGAGATTCGGCGACCGCATGGTCTTCAACGGCGCGATCGATTCGCACCACGTGCTCATCGACGGCACGACGGACCTCGTGCGGCGGAAGACGCGCGAGGTCCTGGAGATCATGATGCCCGGCGGCGGGTTCATCGCCGGCGCCAGCCACGACTATGTCCTGGGCGAAACGCCGGTCGAGAACATCGTGGCGATGTTTGACACGGTGATGGAACACGGGCGGTATCCGTAACCGCCTGCGGCCGGGCACGGCGGCCGCCAGCAGGGAGCAGTACAGATGCCGACGCGGCCGAACATCCTGTTCCTGTTCACGGACGATCAGCGGTTCGACACGATCTGCGCGCTGGGCAACCGCGAGATCCACACGCCCACGCTCGATCGGCTGGTCGAACGCGGCACGGCGTTCACGCGGGCGCACATCATGGGCGGGTCGTGCCCGGCCGTGTGCATGCCCAGCCGGGCGATGCTGCACACGGGGCGGACGCTGTTCCGCCTCGACCGCCAGGGGCAGGAAGTGCCGGCCGAGCACGTGCTGCTGGGCGAGCATTTTCGGCGCGCGGGGTACACGACGTTCGGCACGGGGAAGTGGCACAACGGGCCGGCGGGATACACGCGGAGTTTCGCCGACGGCGGCGAGATCTACTTCGGCGGGATGAACGATCACTGGAACGTGCCCGTTTGCCGGTATCACGCCGAGGGCGACTATGGGGAACCGCGCGACGTCGGCGTCCGCATGGGCGAGAAACGCGTCCGCTACAAGCAGCGGTACGACTCCATCGGCGGCAAGCACTCCAGCGAGTTGTTCTGCGACGAGGCAATCGACTTCCTGCTTCGCCGACGGGTCGAGGGCCGGCCGTTCCTGGCGTACGTTTCCTTCATGGCGCCGCACGATCCGCGGGAGATGCCGGCCCAGTTCCTGACGATGTACGATCCGGCAAAGGTCGAACTGCCGGGCAACTTTCTGCCGGTGCATCCGTTCGACAACGGCGAGTTGCGGGTCCGCGACGAGATGCTCGCGGGTTCCCCGCGGACGGAGGACGAAGTTCGCCGTCACGTCGCCGACTACTACGCGATGATCACGCATGCCGACGCGCACATGGCCCGCGTGCTGGACGCCCTGGAGCAGACCGGGCAAGCCGACCGCACGATCATCGTATTCTCGGGCGACAACGGGCTGGCGGTGGGGAGGCACGGGCTGATGGGTAAGCAGAATCTGTACGACCACAGCGTTCGCGTGCCGCTTGTGCTGGCCGGGCCGGGCATCCCCGCCGGCCGCCGGAGCGACGCGATGTGCTACCTGCTGGACCTTATGCCCACGCTGTGCGAACTGAGCGGTCTGGATGTGCCGGGCTCGTGCGAGGGCCGCAGCTTCGCCGCGGCGATGTCCGGCGGCGGCGGGCGCGACGTGCTGCACTTGGCGTACCGCAACGTGCAGCGGGGCGTGACGGACGGGCGGCACAAGCTCATTGAGTACGTGGTGAACGGGCGGCGGACGACGCAGTTGTTCGACCTGGTGTCAGATCCGCTGGAACTGCGGAACCTCTCCGCCGACGCCGGCAACGCCCCCACGCTCGCGCGGCTTCGCAGCCAGCTCGCGCGCTGGCGCACCGACTATGGCGATCCGTCGGCGGACTTCTGGGGCGAGAGAGGCGACTCGCGGCCATGGTGAAAGGCCCGGGCGTTGTCGGCCGGCGCTGGCCCTGCCAGACGCCATACGTCCATGCGTCGAAGAAACTGGGATTGCCGCAATAGGCCACGCGCGACTGCTGTCCAAGATAATCGCGGCGTGGTGTCCTGCCTGGCTTCTCGGGGGTGATTGTCCTCTCCCCATCCTACCCCATTCCAGGAGCACCTGTACCCTATCGTGGATTCACGAATTGTCTTGGACAAGAGTGGCCCGTACAATCCGTTGCAGAAGAGTGAAGTGTTACGGGTGGAGAAGACCGTTACGTCACATTCTTGTCACTGGCACCTTCTCGTGTTACAATTCCGGCCTTACGGAAAGGCCCGGGTAACATGGCTGCCACAGACCCCATCGTCCGCAATCACGCCAAGCACGCAGATGAGTTGAACGCCCTGTACGAGATCAGCCAGGTGCTGACGACCGGCACGCGGCAGCGGTCGATCCTGGCGGACGTGCTGGACATTCTGGCCGCGAGTTTGGGCATGAAGCGCGGGGCGATCATGCTGGTCTCGCCGGACAGCACGGAGCTGACGGTCGAGGTGGCGCACAACATGAGCCTCGCGCAGTTGCACAAGGTCCGCTACCGCACCGGCGAGGGGATCACCGGGCGCGTCGTGCAGACGGGCAAGCCCGCCATCGTGCCCAAGGTGTCGCAGGAGCCGATGTTCCTGGACCGCCTGCACCGCCGCCGCGAGATCACCAAGGATGAGATCAGCTTCATCTGCGTGCCGATCTCCATCGGGCGCGAGGTGGTCGGCGCCCTGTCGGTGGATCGCGTCTTCGACGCGACGGCGCCGCTGGAGGAGGACGTGCGGCTGCTGACCATCGTCGCCAGCATGGTGGCCCACGACATCAAGGCGCGGCGCGAGGCGGCCAGTCAGCGTGAGGCCCTCGAGGAGGAGAACCTGGCCCTGCGGACGCGGCTGGAGGACGCATATCGGCCGGAGAACATCATCGGCAACAGCGGGGCGATGCGCGAGGTGTACCGGGCGATCCAGCAGGTGGCGGGGAGCACGGACACGACGGCGCTGATTCGCGGCGAGAGCGGCACGGGCAAGGAGCTGGTGGCCCACGCGATTCACTATTCCTCGCCGCGGTCGCGCGGGCCGTTCGTGAAGGTGAACTGTGCGGCCCTGAACGAGAACCTGATGGAAAGCGAGTTGTTCGGCCACGAGAAGGGGGCGTTCACGGGCGCGACGGCGGCGCGGTCGGGGCGGATCGAGGAGGCCGACGGCGGGACGCTGTTCCTGGACGAGATCGGCGAGTTCTCGCCGGCGACGCAGGTGAAGCTGCTGCGGTTCCTGCAGGAGAGGGAGTACGAGCGAGTGGGCAGCAACCGGGCGCGGAAGGCCAACGCCCGTGTGATCGTGGCCACCAACCGCGACCTGGAGGCCGCGGTCGGCGAAGGCCAGTTCCGCCAGGACCTGTACTACCGGGTGAACGTGTTCCCGGTCTTCCTGCCGCCTCTGCGGCAGCGCAAGAGCGACATCCTGTTGCTGGCCGATTTCTTCGTCGAGAAGTACGCCAGGAAGCTCGGCAAGGACGTCCGGCGGATCACCACGCCGGCCATCAACATGATGACGGCGTACCATTGGCCCGGCAACGTCCGCGAGTTGGAGAACTGCATCGAGCGGGCGGTGCTGCTGAGCACGGACGGCGTGATTCACGGCCATCACCTGCCGCCGACGCTTCAGACGTCGGACGCCTCGGACACCATCGGCGAGGGCGCGTTCAAGGACCGCGTGGAACTGTTCGAGCGCGACCTGATCGTGGATGCGCTGAAGCGGTGCGACGGCAACGTGAACGCGGCCGCGGCCGACCTGGGCTCCACGCCGCGGATCATTCGCTACAAGATCGGGCAGTTGGGCCTGGACCCCAAGCGGTATCGGGCGGGCGCGGGGGGACAATGACGTCTTGGCCCGTGGTAGAATGGCGGGCAGAGGTGGGACGCGGCGAGATCGCCTTTGGACAAGAAGAAGCTGGCTGAGAAGTTGAAGGCCGTGGAACCGGGCTGGGATGAGACATGCACGGACCCGGAAGCGTTCGTTTCGCCCGACTGGCATGGGGAGATACTGAAGGAACGGGAAGAGAGCATTCGGAACGGGACCGCGAAGTTCCTGGACTGGGAGCAAGCCAAGCGGATGCTGCGCGATGAAAAGAAGCAGACTTGACCAGTCTACCGGTCAACCAGGCAACCGAGCAACCAATGAACGATCTGTCGGCCAAGGATTACATCGTCGTCGTGCAGTGCGACATCGTGCAGCAGCGGTGCAGCGGGTACTACTGCGAGAAGGCGTGGAACGAGCGCACGGGCGGGTTCGCCGAATACCCGAAGGACAAAGCCTACCGCGTGATCCACATGACCTGCGGGGGCTGCTGCGGGCGGGCGTTGCACCGCAAACTGACGAACCTGGTCAGGGAGCGGAAGAAGCGAGAGGGCGCGGGGCCGGAGAAGATCGTGGTGCAGCTTTCGAGCTGCATCACGCTGGACAACTACCACGGCCCGCCGTGCCCGCACCTGGACTACCTCAAGACGCTGATCGCCCGCGCGGGCCTGGATGTGCGGGTGAACACGTCGGTCTCGAACAAGGCGGCGCAGCGCCGCGACGAGGGCGTGTACAAGCAGCAGGGGGGATGAGCTATCCAGTGATTGTCGGAACGCCGCCAACGGGGTATGATGGAACCGAGGATCAAGTGAATCGCCCTGGACGCGACATCGCCGTTCCCCTGTTGCGGGCCATCCTGCGGGAGATCGAGGTCCCGGTTGATGAGTTCCTCGATCTGCTCGACTGAACGCCTACTTCAGCAAGTCCTCGGCGATCTCCACCGCGCTGCAAATAAACTTCGGGCAGCGGTCCTTGATTGCGCCGCTGTCGCGGGCGGCCTTGAACCCTTCATCGGTGGAGATGTCGGAGCCGAGGAGTTCGCGGCAGAGCAGCGAGCCGTGAACGGCCTGGAAACGCTTCAGGAACTCCTGCACGCACTTCTGGGCCGCGCCGCGCCCGGCGGCGTTCTGAGCGTCGCTGCCTCGGTTGTGCTTGAGGCCGACGCACAGGATCGCGCCGGTGACGGCGCCGCAGACGTTGCCCGTGCGGCCGAAGCCGCCGCCGAAGCCTTCGCCCAGGCGGATTGCCATCTCGCGGTCCAGCCCCAGGGCCGGTCCACAGGCGATCGCCACGCTCTGGGAACAGTTAAAGCCCTGTGCATGTGCTTCCATCGCGGCATCAACTTGTTTCGACATCGTGTGCTCCTGTCTGGTGAATCCTGGGACATGGGTCACTGAAGTGACCACGCCGATGGGCTTGTGGTGCTTGTGCGAGTTCGTGCGCCGCTCCTACGGCATGTGTGCGCCGCGGGCCGCCTCGTAGAGGCGATACCACTCGTCGCGGGTCAGCTCAACTTCGTCGGCCTGGCAGCAGGCGGCGATGCGGTCGGGCCTGGTTGTGCCGATGATCGGCTGGATCTTCGCCGGGTGGCGCAGCAGCCAGGCCAGCACGACGGCCTCGCGGCTGACGGACCTGGCGGCGGCGAGTTCAGCCACGGCGGCGGGCAGGCCCTTGGCTCGCTCGTCGGCGAGTTGGGGCGCGTCTTTGCAGGCGAGGCCCTTTGCCATCGGGCTCCACGCCTGCACGCTGATGTCGTGGAGGCGGCAGTACTCCAGCGTGCCATCGCCGCGGACCGGGAACTCGGGCCGGTGCTGGTTGGTGATTACGCCGGCCTCGATGAGGTCGTTGTGCAGCAGGCTCAGCTCGAGCTGGTTGGCGACGATCGGCTGGCGGACGTAGCGGCGGAGCAAGTCGATCTGCATGCCCGTGTGGTTGCTGACGCCGAAGTGCAGCACCTTACCGGCCGCGTGGAGGTCGTCGAACGCGGCGGCGACTTCTTCCGGTTCGGCCAGCGGGTCGGGCCGGTGCAGAAGGAGGATGTCGAGGCGGTCGGTGCCCAGTCGCCGCAGGGAGGCATTGACGGCGGCGGCGATCCAGGCGTGACTGAAGTCGTACCGCTGTGGCGTGCCGGGCGGGTCGTTGGCGAAGCGGATGCCGCACTTGCTCTGGAGTACGACGCGATCGCGGAGGCCCGGGTGGGCCTTCCACACGGCCGAGAACGCCTCCTCGGCCCGCCCGCGGCCGTAGATGTCGGCGTGGTCGAAGAAGTTGATGCCCTGCGCGAGGGCGGCGTCGACGATGGCGACGGCCCGGCGGCGGTCGTCGTCGGTGACGGGGGCGTTCTGCCAGCCGGCGAGCTGCATGCAGCCGTAGACGATGCGCGTGGCGTCGAACGGCGTATGGGGGATTCGTTGGGTTTTCATGGGCTGTGCTCGATGTCGTTGGCGCCGGCGGGAGCCCCGCGGCGCCGGAGCGGGCGGGCCTCAGGACTGTGCCGGCGCGGTCTCGGACGGTTCCGGCTGGCGTTTCTTGTTTTCCTTGGGATCGTAGGGGACGACCTTGCCGGCACGGACGATGCCGTACTTGGCGGAGAGCTGTTCGAGGAACGCGTTGCGGTAGGGATACCACAGGCAGGCGGGGATGTACTTGACCTCGCCGTCGGCGGCGTCCTCGTAGGCAAAGACGCCCTTGCACTTCTCCAGGCGGGCGGCGTCGATGGAGTGCTCTTCCTCAAAGGGGAGCATGGCGACGCGGATGACGCGGCGAGGGCGGCGGGGCGTGGCCTTGTCGCCCACGGGCGTCTTGGCGCCGTGTTTGAAGACGATGTTCGCCAGCGTCTTGAACGGGTTGCCGAGCAGTCGGCCGACGCGGACGCT
>CAYWTX010000163.1:0-1523 GCA_964461295.1 uncultured Planctomycetaceae bacterium
CTCTCGCCGGGATTCAGCAGCCCGTCGTTGTTCCCGCCCACCGCATCGCTCGCGCTCACGTCCTGAAAGCGCAGGAGCGGCGTGGACGAAATCGCCGCTTTGCCGATGTTCAACCGCCCGCCACTGACGCACTTGCCGGCCAGCGCCGGGATCGGATCGGTATTCGCCAGCAGTTGAGCCTTGAGCTGCGCCCCACTCCAACTGGAAGCCCCGGACGCGAGCAGCGCGCAGGCGCCAGCCACGTTCGGGGTGGCCATCGAGGTGCCAGCCAAGTACGCGTATTTGTTATCGAGTACCGTACTGGCAATATTTACCCCCGGCGCGCCGATGTCCACGGTCGTGGCGCCAAAGCAGGAGAAGGAGGCCAGTTGGTCCTGGCTGTCGGTGGCCGCCACGGAGATGATGTTGTCACAATCGTAACTCGCGGGATAAGCTACCGATCCGCCATCGTTGTCCGTACCACTGTTTCCCGCCGCGGCCACGAACAGGATGCCGTGCGCGCCAGCGTCCAGGATTGCCTGCCGGTGCGGATCGGAAGGGTCGCTCTTCCACTCAGGACCGCCCATCCCGCCGTAGGAATTTGAGGTGAGCTTCGTGCCTATCTTCGTCGCGTAGTAGGTCGCTTCGGTGATGTCGGAGCCGTACCCGCTGCCGCTGGCGCTAAGGACCTTCAGGCCGACCAGCGACACGTTCCAGCAGACACCGGCCACGCCAATGCCATTGTTCCCCACGCCGCCGATGGTGCCAGCGCAGTGCGTGCCGTGATAGTGGTCGTCCATGGAATCGTTGTCGTCGTTGCAGAAGTCCCAGCCGTGCCAGTCGTCCACGAAGCCGTTGCCGTCGTCGTCAATGCCGTTGGTGCGTTTGTCCTGGCCGCCGGCGTCGGTGCCGGTTTCGCCGGGGTTGGTCCACATGTTGGCAGCCAGATCCTGGTGAGTGTAGTCAATGCCGGTGTCAATGACGCCCACCAGGACGTTCTTGCTTCCGGTTGTGATGTCCCAGGCCTCCGTGGCCTTGATGTCGCACCCCGCGATGCCGGTCAATGGCTCGCGGTTGGCGGGGGGGGCGAGGGTCTGCCCGGTGTTCTTCATGCCCCAGAGCTTGCCGAAATGCGCGTCGTTGGGAATCGTCTCCAAGGCATAGGCAATGAAATCGGGATTGACATACTTCACCGGCGCGTCCGCCTGCGCCAGCGTTGCCAGCGCCTGGGGCACGGTATCCACCTTGGCCTCGGCCATCTTCACCAGGTAGGTCCCAGCTCCCGGCACCCGCAACTTCCGCAAAATCGTCCCGCCATTGGCCTGCGCATAAGCCGCCAACTGGGCCTCTCCCATCCCCTCCTTGACCTGCACCGTCACGTGATTGGCGACCATGGCGGACTGGGAGAGGAGCACGCCCTGACGGGCGGCGGTTCTGGGTTCTGGGTACTGGGTGCCGGGTTCTGGCGGCAACGCGCCGGCGGCTGGCGCCCAGCGCTCGACGACGCGGATTAGCGGATACTTCATGTCCGTCTTGACGATCCG
>CAYWTX010000164.1:0-2288 GCA_964461295.1 uncultured Planctomycetaceae bacterium
GTTGCCGCCGACGCCGCCTGCGCCGCCGTTGCCGACCGTGCCGGCGTTGCCGCCCGCCCCGCCGGCCCCGCCGGCCCCGCCGCCGATGCCTTCGGAGCTGCCGCCGTTGCCGCCGTTGCCGCCGTTTCCGGTGTTGCCGCCGTTGCCGCCCTTGCCGCCGGCACCGCCGAGGGACTCCGAAGTCACGTCAGAGGACACAGCAACGCCGCCGACGCCGCCGGCACCGCCGTCACCGTTGTCACTGGATCCACCGATGCCTCCACGACCACCGATGGCGTTCGCGTATTCGCCCAATGTGTTCGCGGTACCGCCGGCACCACCAGAACCTGCCGCGCCGGCGGTCGCGGCGCCGCCGTCACCGCCTGCGCCGCCGTAGGCGTACCCGTCGAGGTTCGTTCCCTCGGCGGCGCCGCCGTCGCCGCCTGCGCCGCCGGTTGCACCACTTCCACCGGCGCCGGCCGCGCCACCGTACGCTTCATAGTCATCGCCGTCGGAGTGTGCTGCGCCGCCGTTGCCGCCGCGGCCACCGCCGCCGGTGTCTGAGTTTCCGCCCGCGCCGCCGGCGCCACCCACCGCATTGGCTTGCACTGAAGCCGCGGAGCCGCCGTCACCGCCGGCGCCGCCGTCGGCGTTCACCGACTGGCCGCCGGAGCCGCCGTTTCCGCCGTAGGCATATGCCCACTTGTCTTGGGTCTCAGCGGCGCCGCCGACACCACCACGACCGCCATCGCCATCGGTTGACTGCCCGCCAACGCCTCCTTGACCGCCGTAGGCATTTGCGTCGTTTCCAAGAGCCGTCGCTGCGCCGCCGTTGCCGCCGTTACCGGCGTTGCCAGATACAGAATCACCACCGGCACCGCCGTTAGCGCCGTATGCGTAGGCGTCGTCCCCGGATGTCGTCGCTTCGCCGGCGTTGCCGCCGTTGCCGCCGTTGCCACTTACCGATTCACCACCGGCGCCGCCGTTGCCGCTGTAGGCGCCGACGACGTCGTAGCCGTCTGCCGTCGCCTCAGCGGCGCCGCCAACACCACCTCGACCGCCGGCACCGCTATCCGACCGGCCACCGCCACCGCCGGTTCCGCCGTAGGCGCGCGCGGCGCCGGATGTCGTCGCGGCGCCGCCGGCACCGCCGGCACCACCGATACCGGTGATCGCCGCACCGCCGTCTCCGCCTTGGCCGCCGAGCGCCTTGACTCCATCGTCGGCCGTGGAACCGACCCCTCCTCGGCCGCCCGCACCGCCGTTGCCGGAGATTGACCCGCTCTGACCGCCGTCGCCGCCGTTGCCGCCGACGGCGCCGTTGCCGCCGCCGCCGCCCGCGCCGCCGTTTCCGGCTCCGAGGGCCGCGCCGCCGTTGCCGCCGTTGCCGCCGTTGGCGCCGGCACCGGCCGGGGCGACAGCCTGCGATCCGATCCCGTCCTGCGGGAAGTACGTCCCGATCTGAGAACCGACGACCCAAACCAGGCCATTGAGGTCGGCATAGGTGTGACTGAATGTCGGGACAGTGGAGTTGCCGCTGAAGGTCATCGTGTAGTCAAAGACTTCACCTTCGCCGGATGCGATGGTGCCGTCGCCGTTGAGATCCTCGCCGACGAAGGTGCCGGTGACTGTGCCGCCGCCGGCGTAGTTCGGCTGGATGAACGTATAGGTGTTGGGCTCGGGCGTCCGAATCACGGCGACCAGGAAGCTGGTGCTGGCCACCGTCGTGTCGGCAGCGATGGTCCCGACGTTGCCGCCGTCAGAGACCGGGCCCCACGCCGGGTTAAAGGTCGCCAGGGAGTCGGCGTAGAAGGTGGTGACTCCGCCCGCGGCCGCCCCGGCGTCGCCACCGAGTCCGCCGTCCCCGCCGTTGCCGGAGATGGCGCCGCCCAACCCGCCGTTGCCGCCGTTGCCGCCGTCCCCGCCGACCGCACCGTCGCCGCCGGCGCCGCCCCGGCCGCCGGTGCCATAGGAGGCGGCGTTACCGCCGTTGCCGCCGTTGCCGCCGGCCGCGCCGGCGACCGCGTTGGGATCAGAGGCCGCGTCATAGCCGTCACCGCCGTTGCCACCGTCACCGAGGTCGCCCACACCGCCACCACCGGCGCTGCCGTCGGTGCCCGTAGCACCCGCACTGCCGCCGGTGCCACCGCTGCCGACTGCGCCGCCGGCGCCACCTACCCCGCCGACCCCCGTCCCGGCGCCGCCGTTGCCGCCGTTACCACCGTCTTTGAAGATCGCGTTGCCCTTGCCGCCGTTGCCGCCGTCGCCGCCTTCGCCGCCCTGACCACCGGCACCGCCCCTGCCGCCGG
>CAYWTX010000165.1:0-2264 GCA_964461295.1 uncultured Planctomycetaceae bacterium
TCCTCAACCCGCGGTACAAGGACTTCGCCGATCACTTCGGCTTCGCCATCGCCCCCTGTAACGTAGCGGCCGGTAACGAAAAAGGTCGCGTCGAGAACGCCGTGGGGTACGTGAAGAAGAACTTCCTGGCCGGCCTGGAACTGACGGACTTCGCCCACGTCAGCCCTGCCGCACGCCAGTGGCTGGACGGCGTGGCCAACGTGCGAATCCACGGCACCACCCGCCGCCAGCCGGTGGAGCTGCTGGCCACCGAGAAGCCCCAGCTTCGGCCCCTGCCGGCCCAGCGCCGCCGGGCGCGGGACCAGCTGATGCTGCGGCTGAAGGACCGCATCGAACCGTAGCCGCCCGCCCACACCCACAGCCCCTCGCTCCTACGCCCCAGACGCCGCACGGCCGCACCCGCACTTTCAGACCGGCCAACCCACGGCACTTTCAGACCGGCTGATTCCCAACACTTTCAGACCGCCGCTGACAGCGGCATTCGTGTTTTCAATCTTCGCTTCTGCTTCCGTAATGGTTTCTTTGCATTGCTGTTTCCTTCTTGAGAGTACCGACTTCCGCCCCATCATGCGCTTTCCGAATGCAGTCCCTGACGTGGCGTGAGTTGTGACAATAGTAGCGCAAGGGCCACCCAACGGTCCGCAAGTTTTCGGAACCGCTTGAAGTTGCTTCCTCGCTGTTTGCCGTGGGTAAACGGCTGGCTGGAGGCCGGGATGCCCGAACCCAACCCAAACGGAACGGCGGTTCGGAGGCGGAAGTGGCGGTTGCCCAGCCCGGACAACCTGCACGCCTTGTCCTTCGCACACCGGCACAGGGACGTTACTGTGATGCACTGTAACCCTTTGTTCAGCAGAGACCTATGCCATCGCCAACCGCACCGCACATTGCTCGTGGTTGCCATATCCCTCCAACTCCCTGGCCTGCCGGCAGGTCCAGAAGCGCAGAATCCCGGGGGGGCTGGGGGGCGCGTCGGAGATGTCTTGGCTTGACTTGCAGGATGAAAGGAACCTGTTCGGGCAATGGATCGTTCACCCGATAGCCTGATCCCTTCCGCAGAGGGGCAACCGTCTGCGGGAAAGCGGGATGACAAAGCCCTCAACTGTCGGCAGGAGGGCGAGGCGAATTCGCGGGCCGCAACACAAGTGAACGCCGTTTCAGCATCGTCAACCCCACCAACGAGTAGGCCGACTCAGTTGGAGCTATTCCCGGGGCGAGCCAGTCCCCCAGCGGCGAAGCCTGCCACAGGTCGTGGCACAACGATCGACTCCGCGACCTGCCGGGACGGTGTAGAGAGCGGCGGCACGCGAAGACAGCAAGCCAGGATAACCGGAGAACCCCTGTTCGGTCCGCAGACGGCGGAGGCGTATCCGCCGCCGGTCGGTAGGGAGGCGCATAAGGGCAGAACCCGAAAGCGCGGTAACGATGCCGGACAGGGAGACGGAGGCGGCCGTAGTACCGACGAACTCCGCGACAAGCGGAGGGAGGGAAGGGCCGCTGCTTCCATCGTGCGCCCGAAGCGAGGAAAGGCAGCCGGACTGCCCCCGCAAGGGAAGGCTCAACTTCGGCGAAGTCCGCGAAAGGCCCAACGGCCCCGGCGGATGGACAACGCCCGCAAATTGCAGAGGACGCTATACCGAGTGGCCAAGGCGCAACCGGAAAGGAGGTTCAACCTACTCTACGACAAGGTCTGTCGGCAGGACATCCTGCTGGAGGCTTGGCGGCGTGTGAAGTCCAACAAGGGTGCGGCGGGCGTGGATAGCGAAGGCATCGAAGACGTGGAGCGGTACGGGCCGGAGCGGTTCCTGGCGGAACTGCGGGAGTCGCTGCTGGCCGGGACGTATCGCGTCCATGCGGTGCGTCGGGTCCACATCCCCAAGCCGGGACAGCCGGGGAAGACTCGTCCCCTGGGCATTCCGGTGGTTCGGGATCGAGTGGTGCAGATGGCGGCGAAGCTGGTCATCGAGCCGTTGTTCGAGGCCGATTTCCTGCCCAGTTCGTTCGGCATCCCCCCGCAACGGACACCGCGAATGGCGTTGAGCGAGATCGTGCGAAGCGTCAACACGGGATACACACACGTAATAGACGTCGATTTGAAACCGTACTTCGACACGATTGACCACAACCTGCTGATCAAGCTGGTTGAGCGTCGGGTCGGGGACGTTCGGATCCTGCGTCTGATTCGCGCCTGGCTGAAGGCGGGCGTCATGGAAGAAGGCAAACTCACGCACCCGGTGCGTGGGTCTCCGCAAGGCGGAGTGATCTCG
>CAYWTX010000166.1:0-11405 GCA_964461295.1 uncultured Planctomycetaceae bacterium
GGGCAAGCCAGGCGTCAATCTGCAACTCATCGTGGACTTCCACCAAGGACGGAAGCACCCGCCGATCGTCACGCTGAAACGCGTGGCGTAGCTGGGGGACCTCCTCTGGGCATCGCCGCGCCACTACTCCGCGCTCATGCCGCAAGAAGGTCATCGTTCGGGCTTTCAGACAAGGCTCGCGACCTTCCACCGCCTATGAACCTATCAAGCGATCGCCCTCGCGGCCCTCACCGGCCGCGAAAACAGCCGAACAGCGACCCACCAAAGGTCGGTGAACCATCACAGGGGCAGGGATGTTGCGGACTTCGTAGAGTTGGCCGTCCTCGGTGAGGATGAGAAGGTCGCCCAGGCCGTCGGCGTTGAGGTCGGCGACGGCCCAGGGCGTGGCGGGCGTGAGCTTGAAGGGCAGGGCGGCCTGGCGCTTGGGGGCCAAGACGCCGCCGGCGTCGTAGTCGACGAGGAAGGCGCCGAACCCGCGGTTGACGAGGAGCAGGCCGCCGGTGGCGGTGAGGACGAACAGGTCGCCGCGTCCGTCGCCGTTGATGTCGATGGCGGCGGCGCGGGGCGATTTCAGCCCGCCGCGGTATCGCTGGTAGTGCGCCTGAAGGTTCAGGCCGGTGAGCCGCTGGAAGTCGGCGGGCGGGGCGTTGCCGTCCACGGCGCAACGGGTGATGCCGTTCTCGCGGACGGCTAGCACGCAAGGCACGGCCGTGTCGCCGAAGTTGCCGAAGGCGGCCGCCAGGACCGGCGAGTTGCCGTCCCGCCACAGGCGAACGGGCGGGCGGATTCGGGCGGGCTTGCCGGCGGCGAGCGGGCCTTCGGCGATTCGCAACTCGCCCTCGGCCGACAGAAAGACGGCGTCGCCCTTGCCGTCGCCGGTGGCGTCGAGGACGGCGGCGGCCAGGGGCGTCCCGCCCGGCAAGGTCAGCGTGGCGGCGGGGGAGAACTTGCCGCCAACGTTGAGGTAGACCTGCGAGCCGAGGAGCAGGTCGCACTTGCCGTCGGCGTTCAGATCGCCGAAGGCGGGGTAGCCGGTCTTGGCGGCGGCCAGCCCCCAATCGGCCGTGACGTCGCGGTAGTCATCGCCGTGGGGCAGGAAGAGCCTGACTCCGTCGGCGGCGCCGACGAGCAGGTCGCACTTGCCGTCGGCGTTGAGGTCGGCGGCGGCGAGGAAGGTGGCCCCGGCCACCGGCAGCTTGCCCATCAGGCGCGGCGCGCGGCGGAAGACCTCCGGCTCCATCTTGTCGATGAGCGAGCACTTGCCGGCCGCGATTTCCTCGACGATGGCGGCCAGTGCGGCGGTGCGGCCGGGGAAAGCCTTGATGGCGTCGTAGCGCTGTTCGACTCGCCAGGCTTCGTTCCCGCCGGGGAGTCGCTTGGCCAGGAGCCAGGCGTCGGCCAGGTGGAGGATGCCGACGGCGTCGCCCTTGGCCTTGCCGACGAACAGGACGGCCGGGCTGCCGGGAGCGACCTTGGCGAGGACCTCGGCGGGTTTGAGGATCTGGACGAGGAACTGGTCGGCGCGGTCATCGCCCTTGGCGACGGAGGCGACCTTGACGGCGACGACGCTGTTGTCGGCGCGGACGGAGAGGACCTTTCCGGTGCGCACGGACTGGCTGTCGCCGTAGATGCGGGAGACGGGGAATTCGACGGCGATGAGGGCCAGCGCGGGGGAGGGGAGGAAGGCCAGGATCGTGAGGAGGGCGAAGACCACCGTTCCGCGGGTGACGCGGGAGTTGGCGACACGGCGCCCAGGTCGGAGGCGTCCGCCGCGACACGCGGCGGCTCCGTTGGTTCCCGTATACGGGGGAACTTGTCCATCACGCATCGAACGCCCTTCCGCTGTCACGCACCAATCTGCGCCGATACAAACTGGAACCCGCCAGTAACCGGCGCGGACTTGCGGCTATCTATGGGTGTAGCGGCTGCAAAGGTGACACCGAAGTGGAGACGACGATGAGACATCGGTTGTCGTTGGCAGCGGTGGCGGCGGTTCTTCTGGCCGCGAACGTTCCGGTGGGAGCCCAGCAGGCCGGCTCGGACGAGGCGGGCACCGCCCTCCTTCACAGCGGGCGGCGAGCCTGCAACGACGGGCAGTTCGCGGTGGCCGCCGAGCGGTTCGGGGAGTTCCTGAAACGATACCCCGACC
Organism: uncultured Planctomycetaceae bacterium; assembly: GCA_964461295.1. GTDB lineage: Bacteria > Planctomycetota > Phycisphaerae > SM23-33 > SM23-33 > CAYWTX01. Next base: position 2,150 of record CAYWTX010000166.1, read on the forward strand.
ATGCCGAGGCGCCTTCGGCCAACTACGGGCTGGCGCTGGCGCTGCTGGAGACGGCCAACCCCGACTACGCGGCGAGCGCCAAGCACCTCCAGGCGGCGAAGAGCAAGGGGACGTTCGCCGACAAGCCGTACGCACTTCAGTACATGGGTCTGGTGCAGCGGGAGTTGGGGCGTGAATCGCTGGCGGCGGTGCCCTCGCGGCCGGCCGAGGCCAGGCAGCTCGACGAGGAGGCCCGGAAGCGGTTTGACGAGGCGGCCAAGAGTTTCGGCGAGGCGGCCGAGGGCCTGGCGGCGCTGGCCAGGATGCCGTCGGATGCGAACGCGCCGCTTCCGGAGGCCGTCGAGCGGTCCGTCCGCGCGCGGTGCGACCAGTGCGAGATGCTGCTTCGGCTGGGCCGCGTGGACGACGCGAAAGGGGTGGTCGACGCCCTGCGGGCCGACCGGGCCGTCGAGCGGAGCCACTGCCGCGACCTGGCCGTCTACTACGCGGGCTACGTGAAGTTCGCGGCCGGGGACTACCAGGCGGCGGGGCGGGCGTTGAGCAAGCTGGCGCCGTACCGCCAGGCGTTCGGCCCGCACGTGCGATACCTGTTGGCGCGGGCGCACCACCAGGGCGGGCAGCGGCCTGAGGCGATCGCGCAGTACGGCGAGGTGGCTGGCGACTTCGAGGCGCAGCGGAAGCAGGCGGGGGAGGCATTGAAGAACCCCCAGACGGTGTCGGCGGCGGAGCGGTCGCGGCTGACGGAACTGGCCAGCGGGCCGGTGCCGGAGTACGTGGTGCGGGCGAGCTTCTACGGGGCGGTGCTGCTGGCCGAGCAGGGGCGCCACGGCGAGGCGGCCGAGAAGCTGACGGCCTTGCTTCAGAAGTACGCCGGTTCGGTGTTGACGAGCGAGGCGCAGCTCCGGCTGGGCTGGTGCCAGCTCCAGGTGAAGGACTACGCGGCGGCGGGCAGGACGCTGGAGCCGCTGACGAAGGACGACACGGTGGCCGACCGGGCGACCTGGTGGCTGGCGCGTGCGAAGCTGGAGGGGGCCGATCCGGGCAACGCCGAGGCATACGGGCAGGCGGCGCAGGCGGCGACGACGCTGCTGGCCGCGGCGGCGGAAAAGGCCAAGGCCCTGTCGGCGCGGGACCCGGCGGCCAAGTCGCGGCGGGGCGACATCCTGATGGACCTGGGCGACGCGCAGCAGCTCGCCCGGCAGTTCAACCAGGCTTCGGATACGTACCGGCGGGTGATCGAGGAGGACCCCGCCGGCGAGCGGATCGAGGAGGCGATGCAGCGGCGGATCGCGGCCAGCCACTTCACCTCGCGGTACGCCGAGTCCGACGCGATGGCGCAGGAATTCGAGAAGCGGTTCCCGCGGAGCACGCTGCTGGCGGCGGTGCTGTTCCGCAAGGCGGCCAACGCGCAGGGGATGGCTGCCGCGATGGAGAAGGATCCCAAGGGCAAGGACGCCCGGCAGCGTGACGCCGAGGTGCGAAGGCTTCAGGGGGAGGCTGTCCGGCGCTACCGCCGGGTGGTGGAGGAATTCGGCGAGTACAAGTACGCCAACGCGGCGCGGTACGCCCTTGCGGCGATGGAGTACCGCATGGGCCGGTTTGCGCAGGCGGCCGAGGCGCTGGCCGGCATCCCCGACAGCGACCGGACGGGCGAGTTGGCGACGGCGTCGCACATGCAGGCGGACTGCCTGATTCGCACGTTGCCGGCGGAGGCCGCCGACGCCCTGGAGGCCGCCGAGCTGATTCGGATGGCGGGCGACGCGGCCAAGCTGCTGGAGGCGTTCGTGACGGGCTCGAGCACATCGGGCGAGGCCCCGCAGGCCCTGCTGAAGCTGGGGTACTGCTACCAGCGGGTGGCGGGGGTGACGGCGCAGGCCACGGCCCGCGCCGCCGTGCTGGGTCAGGCGAAGGCCGCCTACGAGCGGTTCCAGCAGCAGCACGCCAGGCACGAGGACCTTCCGACGGCTACCTACGAGCGTGCCCGCTGCCTGGAGTTGATGGGCGACGTGAACAACGCGATCAACGAGTTGCGGCGGTTCGGCAACGACCCGCTGCGGCAGTCGGCGGTGGCGCCGCTGGCGATGGCGCGCCTGTCGGCCCTGTCGCGGGCGGCGGGCAAGGCCGGCGACGCCGTCAACACGATGGCCGCCGCGCGAGCCCAGTTCGAGGCCGCGCTGGAGCAGGACCCGGCGCGCCGGCCGTGGGCCGCCATGCTGGTGTATGAGCACGCCCTGGCGGTGAAGGCGGCAGGGAGGCTGTCGGAAGCGGCGGAGATGTTCGACACGCTGAGCGGTCAGCCGGCAGCGACGGCGGGCGATTGGGCCGCCAGCGCCGCCTGGCGGGCGGCGCAGTGCCGGCGCGAGGACCTGGCCTCCAGGACGCGCGCGGCCGGGGCGGTCGGGCGAAGCGTCGGCAGGAAGGAAGACCCCGACGCGGCGCGGAAGGCCGCCGCCGATGCCCTGCGGGCCCTGCGCCGCACCGTGGACACCATGGAGGCCCAGGCGGACAACCTCCTGCGGCAGGGCGGCGCGATGCGGACCTATCTGCGGCTGCTCTACGAGCTGGCCTGGTGCTGCCGTGTGCTGGCCGAAGGCGAGGAGCAACAGGCCGTCGAGCGTCTTGGCGAACAGGCGGCCGGGAAGATCAAAGCCCGTGCGGCCTCCGGCGGCGGCGAGAACGGCAACGGGTCGGATGACGGGGTCGTGGTGCCCCCCTCGGCCGTGCCGGTCCAGCCTTCGGAGGCGGCGGCCAAGCGGCACTACCGTGCATTGATCGCGGCGTCGGCGCGAGGGGAGCTGGCGGCGCGGGCGAGGCTGGAGCTGGCGGAGCTGGAGGCCCGGCGCGGGCACTTCGACTCGGCGTCGGCGTTGCTGCTGGAGGCGTTGGAGAAGCAGCCGCCGACGGAGCTGGCGGCGCGGATTCAGCTCCGGTTGGCGGAGGCGGCGATGGTTCGTGGCGACGCCCAGGCCGCCCTGGAGCACGCCAGGGCTGCCGGCGGGGCCGCCGCGGGGTCGGGTGCCGACGAGGCCGCCAAGATCGGGCGGTACCTGGCGGGCGAGGCGGCCATGCGGGACAAGGACTGGGGCGAGGCGGCCAAGCATCTCCTGCCGTTCCGGGACAACCCGACGTTCCAGGCCCTGTCGGGCGTGAGCGACCGGGCGGTGTTTCGGCTGGGGCAGGCGTTCGCCGAGGCGGGGCAGTGGGAGCAGTGCCGGCGGTCGATGGAGACGATGCGCCAGCGGTTCCCCAACAGCCCGTGGATTCCGGAGGCGGCCTGCTGCATGGGGTTGGCCCACGAGAGCGAGAAGAAGTACGACGAGGCTGTCCGCGCATACGAGGAAGTGACGCGGCGCTCGGTGGCGGAGGTGGCCGCCAAGGCGCAGTTCCGCATCGGGCTGTGCCGGCTGGCCCAGGGCAAGAACGACGTGGCCCTTCGGGATCTGCTGGCCGTGCCCGCGACGTATGGGTATCCGGAGTGGAGCGCGGCGGCGCTGGTGGAGGCCGCCAAGATCGGCGAGGCGGCGAAGAACACCGACGAGGCCGTCCGCCTCTACCGGCGGGTGCTGAAGGAAGTGTCGAGCGGCCCGTCGGCCGCGACGGCCAAGCGGAAGCTGGGAGAACTGACCGGTGAGAAGTAAGAGCCATTCCGCATGGAACGCTGTCCACACGGGGCGAGTGGAACCCCATCGAGCGGGCCTCGCCCGTCGCCGGCGGAAGGGCGCTGCGCCTGCCCGACCGAGCCGCTCTACCGCGCGCGGGCCGTGGGACGGCGGGTTCGGGCTCGCGGCGTTGGTGGCGGGATTGCTGGCGGGGGCGTCGCCGGCGTGGGCCTATGTCGAGGCGCCGTTCTCGCTGGGCAAGCTGATAGCCGACTCGACGAACGTCCTGGTGATCCGCCTGGAGACGGTGGACACCAAGGCCAACAACCTGGTGTACCGGAAGGTGCGGGACATCAAGGGAACGCACGGCGGCGAGATCATCAAGCACACGATTGGGCAGGGAGGGTTCCACCCCCGCGAGTGGCAGACGGTGATGGCCTGGGCCCGCGTGGGCGAGGTGGCCGTCTTGTTTCACAACGGCGGGGCCGGCGAGGTCTGCATCGCCAACTACTGGTACCAGGTGTACGCCGGCGACTGGTGGCGCCTCAGCCATGGCGAGCCGTACCTGCTGCGGTCGTTTGCGGGCCGGCCTGAGAAGCTCGCCACGGCCGTCGCCGCGATCCTGACGGGGCAGGAGGTCCTCGTGCCGTGCCTGACGGACGGCGACAAGAACGCCCTCCAGTTGGCCAGGGGGCGGGTGCAACGGCTGCGGGCGAGCCTGAAGCTCCAGGACTACAACCCCAAGCGTGACTTCGCCGGATGGGGCGTGGAGGAGTTCACGGTCGTGAGCGACATGCCGGGCTTCACGCACTACTCGCCGCTGCCAAAGCTGGGTCCGGCCGTGCGCGGGGTGGCCCCGCAGGACTTTGACGGCGACGGCAAGATGGACGTATGCCTGTACGGCGAGAGCCGGCTGGCGCTGCTCCAGAACGCCGCCGGTTCGCTGACGGAGGTGGCGTTGGGGGCGTCGGCGGCGCGGTGGGCCGGATGGGCCGACTTCGACCGCGACGGCAACAGCGACCTGCTGCTGGCCGGACCGTTCGGCCCGCGGCTGTTGCGCAACCGCAAGACGCAGTTCGACGACCTGTCCGGTTCGATCCCGCGTCGCGAGTATTCGGCCGTCACGGCGGGGGCGTGGATCGACTTCGATGTGGACGGGCGGCCCGACATCCTGCTGTCCGACGCGTTCGGCGGACTGGTGCTGTTTCGGAACAAGGTGGAGGATCCTCCGGAGGCCGTCAAGCCGCACAAGTCGCCGCCAAGGGGGCCGCCACGGCCGCGGCCGGGGGAGCCGGCGGAGCCGTCCTGGGGGCCGTGGTACGTCGTCGGTCCGTTCGACAACGTCGAGGGGCGCGGCTTCGACGCCGTCTACCCGCCGGAGAAGGAAGTCAACCTGACGGCCCAGCATCGCGGCAAGGGCGGCCAGCAGGTCGGTTGGCGCAAGGCCGAGTTCCAGGATGGGGCGGTCAACAACCTGCTGCCTCTGGTCCGCGAGCCGGACAACTCGACGGTGTACGTGTACCGGGAGATGACCTTCCCCATGCCGACGGAACTGCCCGTGAGCTTCGGCAGCGACGACACGCTGACGGTGTGGCTGAACGGGCAGAAGATCGTCGCCCAGAACGAGCATCGCCGCTGCGCGCCGGACCAGGCCCTGGCGACGCTGCGTTTCAAGCAGGGGCGCAACCGCCTGTTGCTCAAGATCACCAACGGCGGGAGCGAGTTCGCCTTCTACTTCGCGCCGAAAGGGCCGGCCGTCGGCGCGACGGAGTGCTTCCAGAACGTGACGGCCAAGGCGGGGGCCGCGCTGGCGGGCATCGCGGCGCGCGGGCGGGTGGAGCACCTGCTGGTGGCCGACTTCGACGGCGACAAGCGCCCGGACGTGCTGTGCAGCCTGGCCGGGCCGTCGGGGCGGCCCATCGTGCTGCGGAACCAGCCCGACGGGTTCGCCGAGGCGCCGGACAGCGGGCTGTCGTATGACGCGGGTGCCGGCCGGCCGGCCATGGGCGACTTCGACGGCGACGGGAAGTTGGACCTGGTCGTGCCGCAGCGCGACCGGCTGAGGCTGTTCCGCGGGCTGGGCGGCGGGCGATTCGAGGACGTGACGGCCCGCAGCGCCGCGTTGGCCGGGCCGGTGCCGGGGGTCGCCTGCGCCGCCTGGTGCGACCTGGACCGCCGCGGCAGGCTCGACCTGCTGGTCGGCTGCCTCAAGGCCCCCAACCGCTTCTACCGCAACAACGGCGACGGGACCTTCTCCGACGCCACCGACCGCCTGGGGCTCTGGCGGCGAATCTTCAACACGGCGGCCCTGGCGGCCGTCGATGTCAACGGCGACGGCGTGCCGGACGTGGTGTTCGCCAACGAGAACCGGGAATCGGCGGTGCTGCTGGGCAGCCCGATTCGGCCGAGCGGGAAATAGGCAATGATGACGGGATCGGGATACACAACGCGGGCCTCCTTCACAACCGATTGCGGATTGCGGATTGCGGCTTGGGGATGGAAGACGAAGACACCCGGTGCGGGCGCCACGGTTGCGTCGTCAGCCCGGAAGGTGCGAACGGCAAGCCGGTGGCGAATGCCACTGGTCGCGGCGTGCGCGTGGTGCTTGTTGGCGATCGCGCCGGCGCAGGCGGACTGGCGGACGTGCAGAGGCAATTCGCAGCGGACGGGATGCACGGACGGCAAGGTCGGCCCGGCCAGCCCCGTGGTGCTGTGGGCGTACACGGCCCAGGAGCATTACGCCGGCTCGCCGGTGGTGGACGGCGGTCGGCTGTACCTGCCGGGGTTGGGGGCGTTCAACACGGGCGTGTTCCACGCGGTGGACGCCTCGTCGCGGAGCGACCGGCGAACGGTCTGGTCGCTGTCGGCCCCCTATGTGACACGCCCGACGGTCTGCTCGCCGGCCGTCGCCGGCGGGCTGGTGATCTTCGGCGACGGGATGCACCAGACGGACGACGCGATCCTGTACGCGGTGCAGGCCGGCAGCGGCATGCCGCTGTGGCGGTATGACGTGCCGGGCAAGCTGATCCACATGGAGGGTTCGCCGACGGTGGAGGGCGACAAGGTGTACATCGGGGCCGGCGACGGCGGGGTGCTATGCCTGGACGCCGCCCGGGTGACGCTCGACGGGCAGGAGGTGGACGCCGCCGCCGCTCGCGACGCCGTCGCCAAGAAGTGGGAGGACCTCCAGGCCAAGTACCAGGAAGCCAGAAAGAAGGACCCCCAGTTCGCTGTGGCCCCGCGGTTCGACGATCTGCCCAAGGCCAAGCCCAAGCTCCTCTGGCAGTCGGGGGCCAAACAGTGGCACGTGGACGCCCCGGTGGCCGTCCAGGGCAACCGCCTGCTGGTGGCCTCGGCGTATCTCGACGATGAGAAGGTCGGCAAGCGGGCGCTGCTGTGCCTCCGCGCCGCCGACGGGACGGGCCGGTGGGAGACGCCCCTGGAAATCAACCCGTGGGCCGGACCCACCGTCGCCGACAGCGCCACCGTCCTGGTCGGTTGCAGCAGCGTGCGGTTCGACCCCGAGGCCATCGACAAGGCCAAGGGCGAGATCGTGGCCGTCAACTTCCAGGACGGCAAGGTCCGCTGGCGGCGGGAGATGCCCGGCGGGGTGCTGTCGTCGGTGGCCGCCGGCGACGGCCTGGCCGTCTGCGCCACCACGGGCGGCAAGATCGTCGCCTGCGACCTGGGCTCCGGCGATGTCAAGTGGACCTACTCCGGCGGGACGCCGTTCTTCGGCGCGCCCGCCCTGGCCGGCGCCGTCGCCTACGCCGCCGACCTCAAGGGCGTCCTCCATGCCGTGCGACTCTTCGACGGCAAGCAACTCTGGACGTTCGACGTGCTGACCGACAAGGCTGTCCTAGCCCCCGGCATGTTCTTCGGCTCGCCCGTCGTTCACGAGGGACGAATCTACCTGGCCTCGTGCAACGCCCTGAGCAAGGAGGCGGGCCGGCCGTCGGCCGTCGTGTGCGTGACCGACAAGGCCGAGATCGCCGACATACGAGCGGCCGTGCGGGTGGAGGTGGACCGCGTCAACGGGCGGATCGTCATCCCCTGCCGGATCGCCCCGCGGAAACTGGCGAACCTGACCGAGGTCTACCCGATCGAGGTGATCGCGACGTACCCTTCGCCGCGCGGGCAGAAGGCCCACGAGACGGTCGTGACCTTCCAGGTGACGCCCAGCGACGTGCACAAGGCGATGGAGGAGCTGGGCCTCAAGGCCGGCGTGCCCGCCAAGGGCGCCACCAATGTCGCCTCCGGGCCGCAGGTCGGCATTTCCCTGCTCCTGCCGTCGTCGGCCGGACCGCCCCGCCTCGTGCCCATCGAGGCCGCGTTGGTTGACCGCCTGACGGACAAGTCGCCGCCGCCGCTGCGCTGGCTGTTCACCGGGTCGGCCACGCAGCAGCCCGACCCGCAGAAGGACCAGCGCATCTACGGCGCCGACGCCAGCGGGACGCTCATCGCCCTGTTCCCCGTGACCGACGAGACGGTCTTCCAGTCCACCTTCACCATGCGCGAGGAGGGGATGCTCAAACTGGACACCAACCTCAAGCTCCTGCCGCCGGAGGGAACGGCGGTGAAGATGGTGATCGACGCCCGCCCGCGAACCGCCACGGCCCCAGCCGAGGACGTCCCGGCCGGCCCGCGTCCGTTCCTGGCCGCCAACCCGCTGCCGCCGCTGATTGCCTCGCCGCTGGCGTACGAGGAGTACGGCCTGGCGGGTCTGTCGCTGCGGCTGCCGCTGCCGGCGGTGCGGGCGGCCGGGCCGGGACTGGTAGGCGTCGAGCCGCTTCGCCCGCTGCCATTGCGGTCGGAGGCGGACACGCCGCCGCTGGCGTCGTCGCCCTGGACGCTGGAGATGGCGCGGGGGCCCCTGGCGGCCCGCCCGCCGGCGCGGGCGGCTGGGCCCGACGTGCGGGTCCCCCTCTTGCCGGGCCGGACCGGCTACGACGCCGGCTCGACCGACACCCGCGGGCTGCTGCCGGACGCTGGGCTCCTGGCGGCCGTCGCCGCCCGCCCGCCGCTGGTCGAGTTGTCGGCACCGTTCCTTCGGCTGCGGCTGCCCGACCCGTTCGAGGACGCCGCGGCGATGAGCACAGCCGGCCTGCCTACGGAGAGCCAGTCGCCTGCCACCCCGCAACGGGGCGAGATGCCGCGGCCGACGCTGGCGGTCCCCCCTCCGCCAGCCACAGACCCGGCCAGCAGGCCCGCCAGCCCGCCGGCGTCGCAACCGGCACCGAAGTAGGCTCCGGAACCCCTGCCTTTTCCCCAGGAACTGCCCCTCTGTGCTGGTCCAGCGACTTTCGGCCCGCACAGCCCACGAACAGGTCTGGGGGTCTTGCAGCATGGAGCCGCGTGGTAAGCTATGTCCTCAGCGACAGTAACGACGCTCAGGAAGCCTACCGTTGCCCGACCATCAGTTGCCAGACATCCCGCTGCCTCCCGGATGGGCCGAGAACGTCAAGTCGGCCGTTCTCCACGTCATCTCCCTGGCCCACTTCGCTATCGTGGCGACCCGCGGCTGGGCTGCCAACAGCATCAACGCACGCGTCCGCTTGACGGCCGAGAACGACCAGCTCAAGCAAGAGGTCCAACTGCTCCGCGAGGAACTCCGGATCAAGGACACTCGCCTCGCCAAGATCGGTCCTCGACACCGG
>CAYWTX010000167.1:0-8148 GCA_964461295.1 uncultured Planctomycetaceae bacterium
CTCCTGGGTATGGCATTGGGGAGCCGACTGCGGGACAGACTCCAGTTGGCGCATCCCCTCAATTTCTCTCCCCGGTCGCTGGCGATCGTGGTGGAGAAGGCCGGTTATGAGATCCTGTCGCTGCGGACATCTTCCACGGAGACCCATTGTGTTGCCCGGGTGTCTGACAGTCCCGGGCGGAAGGCGGGTCACATGCGGGGGATGGGTCTTCGCGAGTTGCACCTGCGTCAGGCGATCTACTACCTGAAGCTATGTGTGCGGTCGCTGGTTGGATTGTGAGTCGATGGGTACGGCCAGGAACATAGCGACGCTCACGGCGCTGAACGTCCTCGGGGCGTTGGTGGGACTGGGCGCCTCGCTGGTGACGGCCTACTTCTTCGGCACCCGGCGGGCCCTGGAAGTCTACTTCGCCGCCTCGACGCTGGAGATTCTCGTCCAGAAGCTCACGCAGACGGGCCAAGTGGCCGAGGTCTTCCTGCCGATCTACCACCGCATCCGCCAGCGCGCCGGCCAGGAGGCCGCCCAGGAAGCCTTTGCCGTGCTGACGAACTGGGTCCTGCTGGCCGTGGCGGGCCTGGCGGCGGGGCTGTGGCTGGCGGCGCCGTGGTTGATCCGGCTGCTCGTGCCGGGCTTCTCGGCCGAGGACCACGCCCTGGGCACGTTGATGTTCCGCTGCCTGCTTCCCGTCCTGGGCCTTCAGGTGGCCTCGGAGTTGGTGCATACGCTGGCTAACGCCGAAAGCTGGTTCGGGCGCCCCGAGGCCGTCGCGGTGGGCGCCCGCTCGGCCATGCTGCTTTCGATGATCCTGCTGGCGGGGCCGCTGGGAACCTGGTCGATGGTGGCCTCGACCTGGGTGGGATTGACGCTTCAGGCTGCGGGTCTGCTGTGGATGCTGAAGCGGATGGGCTATCGGCACCGGTTCCGGCTGAGAAGCGAGCACTTCCGTCCGGCGGAGGTGTTCGGCAAGTTGGCCAGCACGTGGGGGTACGTCGGGTGTACGCAGGTCTACCTGTTTGCGTTGAACGCGGGACTGTCCTTCCTGCCGCAGGGCACCTATGCCGTTTTCAAGTACGTCCAGCAGATCTACGACAAGACCAGCGGCATCCTGTTGCGCCCGGTGAGCATTGTCTTCTTCACCCACCTCAGCGAGGCGATGGCGCGGGGAGCGCAGAACGTTCGCCAATTGGCCCGCGCCGCCCTTGCCCGCTGTCTGGCCATCGTCGCGCTGGCGAGCGTGGCGGTCTGGGCGGGCGGCAAGCCGCTGCTGGCTGCCCTGTGGGGAGCCGACCGCTTTGGAGCGGCCGAACTGGACCTGGCCGCCAACCTGCTGGGTCTGTTCTACATTCTTCTCCTGGCCGTGAGCCTGAGCCTCATCGTCCGCAAGACGATGATGTCGCTGGGGTACGTCCATCGGCAATACTGGGTTTCGGCGACCGTGGTTCTGATGAGCGCCTTGGCGGGATGGTTGCTCATCGGGAGGTACGGCGTGGCCGGCGTCATGTTGACCGTCGGTCTCGCCGAGATCGGCCTGGGCCTGGCGCCGCTGGGCGTCCTGCTGCTCGTTCGGCGCGAGGTGGCGTTCTTCTACCCGCTGGGCACCGTGGCGAAGTGGCTGCCGGCGTGCCTGGCGGGCCTGTCGGCCGCGTATGCGGCGCAGTGGCTGGCGGCGGGGCAGCAGTGGGGGGGCGGGCGGATCGGGTCGCTGCTGTGGGCGTGCGTGCTGGGCGGGCTTGGCACGGGCGTGGCATTCGCCGTCGCGTGGCTGGTTGGCGTTCCCGAAGTCCGTGAAGTGACCCGCCGCATCGCCTGAATTCCCGTCCGCGGTTTCGGTAGGAAAGAGAGTCCGTCGTGGAGCAAGCCGGCAAGTCGCCGATCCGGGTTGGGCACTTCCCGTACCGGCCGAGCTTCAACCCCTACCAAAGCCTGTTCGCCGGCGGCTTGGAGTCGGCCGGGCTGAACGTCGTGCGGATACCGCCGCGCAGGTTCGGGGCGCTCCAGTTCGCCCTGTCGCACGACATCGACATTCTTCACATGGACTGGCCGCACAGCTTCTACCGCGGCCGAAACCGGCTGTCCACCTGGGCCAAACGTCGGATGTACTTCGCGGGGCTGCGGAAGCTGCGCGAGTTTCCGTGCGTCTGGACGCTGCACAACCTGGTTGCCCACGACGCGGCCGACCGCGCCGACGAGATGGCGATGGTCCAGCCGCTGATCGAATCGGTCTCGGCCGTGATGGTGATGTCGGAGACGGCCGGGCGGCTGCTGCGGGAGACGTACCGCGTGCCGGAGCGCGTACGGGTGGAAGTGGTGCCGATGGGGCACTACATCGACTGCTATCCGAACAAGATCGGCCGGGAGGCAGCGCGGAAACGATTGGGGATCGCCCCCGGCGCCCGCGTGGTGCTCTTCCTGGGGCGCATCGAGCGGTACAAGGGATGCGTGGAACTGCTCCATGCGTTCGCGAAGGTCGCCCGAAGCAACGACGTGCTGCTGATCGCCGGTCCCCCGGCCTCGGCCGACTTGGCCGCCGAAATCCAGCGCATGGCCGCGGAACTGTGCCCGCAAGGGGCCGAAATCCGCGTCGAGCCCGGCCTGGTCCCCGACGACGACCTCCAGGTCTACTTCCAGGCGTCGGATGTCACAGCCATGCCGTTCCGCAACATCCTGAACTCCAGCATGCTGATGACGGCGATGAGCTTCGGACGGGCTGCCATCGCTCCCAACATCGGATCACTGCCGGAGGTGGCCTGCCCGGAGGGTTTCTTCGGCTACGACGCGGAAGATCCCGAGGCCCTGGCCAGGACGCTTCGCGACGCGCTATCGCGCGACGACCTGCTGGAGCGAGGCAAGCGGTGCAGGGAGTTCGTGCGGGAGCGGTACGACTGGGGCGGCATCGGGCGCAAACTGCGCCGCCTGTACGAGGAGATTCTGGGTGGAAACAGATAGCCTTCCCGGGAAAGCATAGCATGGCGAACAAGGGCCATGGGTGCGCCGTGGTTTTCGCCACGAGCGTGTTTGGGAAGGTGCAGACCGGCCCGGCGATTTACGCTCAGTACCTTTGGCAGGCGTTTCGCGACGATCCGGAGATCGAGTTCCATCTCGTCGCGCCCGCGGTCGAGGACAGCCATCCCCGCCTGCACGCCGCCGGAACGGGGCCTGGCGGCTCGGTCGGCCTGTACCGGGCCATCTGCCGCAAAGCTCTTGAAGTTGCCGGCCCGTGCGGGCCGCGCGCGATCATCCACTGCAACGCGGCGCACTCGGCGGGCGGGATCGTCGGCTACGCCGGGCCGTGGATCGTGCAGGTGAACGACTACGAGGCGGCCACCTGCTGGAGGCAGGTTCTGGGCACGCTCCGCAGGTCGGGCCCGCGGCGGGTGGCCAGCCTGGCCTGGCGGCGATGGCAGGAGCAGCGGGTGCTGGCCGCGGCCAGCCGCGCCGTGTGCAACTCCGAGTTCACCCGGCAGGCAGTTCTGCGAGCCTACCGCAGCGACCCGCGGCGGACGGTGGCGATCCACAAGGCGGTGGACCTTGCGGCGTTCGTTCGCCCCCGCGAGTTGCCGCCGGACCCGCTGCCGCAGCGCCCGCCAGGCGGGCGCCTGCTGCTCGTGGGCACCAACTGGGCCGTCAAAGGGCTGGACGTGCTGCTGAAGGCGTTGGCCTTGCTGGCGAGTCGGCGGCCGGGCGTGAGCCTGACTGTGGCGGGCCCGGCGGACTTGCCCGCCAATGCGGCTCTGGTGCGTGAATGCGGGGCCGGCCCGTTGGCCGAAGGAGTGCATTTCGTCGGGCGGGCCGGGCGTGCCGAACTGGGCCCGCTGCTGTGGCACAGCGATGTGTTTGTTCTCCCCAGCAGGCAGGAAGGCTTGGGCGTGGCCATTCTCGAGGCGATGGCTGCCGGAGTGCCGGTCGTCGCCAGCTCGGTCGGGGGCATCCCGGAGATCATCCGCTGCGACGACGAAGGGCTGCTGGTGCCGCCGGGAGACGCGGAGGCCCTGGCGGGCGCGATCGAGAAGCTGCTTGCGGACGAAGGGCTGCGGCGGCGGCTGGCGGCGGCGGGGACGGCGAGGGCGGGCAGTTTCAGCGTGGCCGCGATGGTCGGCAAGGTGAAATCGCTCTACCTGGAGCTGGCGGGGGGGGTGAACGGAGAGTGAGGATATGCCCAGGGTGCTCGTGACCGGCGGAGCGGGGTTCATCGGCTCGGCCTTGGTGCGCTACCTGGTGAACGACCAGCACTGCGAGGTCTGCAACGTCGACAAGCTGACGTATGCGGGGAACCTGTCCTCGCTGCGGGACGTCGAGAGCGCCCCGGGGTATCGTTTCGCCCACGCCGACGTGTGCGACCGGGCGACGATGGCCCGGCTTCTCGCCGACTTCCAGCCCGGCGCGGTGATGCACCTTGCGGCCGAGAGCCACGTCGATCGCAGCATCGACGGCCCGGCGGCGTTCATCGAGACCAACGTCATCGGCACGTACACGCTGCTGGAGGCGGCGAGGGAGTACTGGCTGTCGCTGCCGCCCGGCAGGAAGGAAGCATTCCGCTTCCACCATATTTCGACCGACGAGGTGTACGGCAGCCTGGGGCCGGCCGGGTACTTCGTCGAGGACACGCCGTACGACCCGCGCAGCCCGTACTCGGCCTCGAAGGCGGCCAGCGACCACCTGGTGATGGCGTGGCACCACACGTACGGCTTGCCGGTGGTCGTGACGAACTGCTCGAACAACTACGGCCCGTACCACTTCCCGGAGAAGCTGATTCCGCTGGTCATCCTGAACTGCCTGGACCGCAAGCCGCTGCCCGTCTATGGACGGGGCGACAACGTCCGCGACTGGCTGTACGTGGAGGACCACGCGGCGGCGTTGTGGCTGGTTGTGCGGCGCGGCCGGTGCGGGCAGACGTACAACATCGGCGGGCGAAGCGAACGGAGCAACTTGCAGGTGGTCGAGGCGATCTGCGACAACATGGACGAGCTGCGGCCGCACCCCGACGGCAGCTGCCGCAAGCTGATCACGTTCGTGGAGGACCGCCCGGGGCATGACAAGCGGTACGCGATCGACTCGACGAAGGTAGAGACGGAGTTGAGCTGGCGGGCGCGGAACACGTTTGAGGCGGGGCTGCGGAAGACGGTGCAATGGTATCTGGACAATTCCTGGTGGTGGCGTCCGATTCGCGAGGGGAAGTACGCGGGCCAGCGGTTGGGCACGTCGCGTTCGGCGGCGGCGCCGGCGGGTCCCCAAGGCGCGGGCGGCGCGTGACGATGGCAGTTGGCGGAGCAGCGGCTCAGGAGCAGGCGCGATGAAAGGCATTCTTCTTGCCGGCGGCAGCGGGACGAGGCTGTGGCCGCTCACGCTGGCGGTCAGCAAGCAGCTTCTGCCCGTGTACGACAAGCCGATGGTGTACTACCCGCTGAGCGTGCTGATGCTGGGCGGGATTCGCGACATCCTGCTGATCTCCACGCCCGTCGACCTGCCGATGTACCAGCGCCTGCTGGGCGACGGCTCGCAGTGGGGGCTCTGCCTGTCGTATGCCGAGCAGCCCAGGCCCGACGGCCTGGCGCGGGCGTTCGCCATCGGCGAGCGGCACCTGGCCGGGGGGCCCGGCTGCCTCGTCCTGGGCGACAACATCTTCTACGGGGCCGGCCTGCAACAACTCCTTCAGCAGGCGTACATCAGCGCCTCGGCCGGGGGAGCGGTGGTGTTCGGGTACCGGGTGTCGGACCCGCATCGCTACGGCGTGGTGCAGTTCGACGAATCCCACAAGGTGGTCAGCATCGAGGAGAAGCCCGCGCAGCCGAAGTCGCGATGGGCGGTCACCGGGTTGTACTTCTACGACGCCCAGGTCTGCGAACTGGCGCGGCAGGTGAAGCCTTCCAGTCGCGGGGAGTACGAGATCACGAGCCTGAACAACCTGTACCTGGCGCAAGGCAGGCTGACGTGCAAGGTGCTGGGGCGCGGCACGGCCTGGCTGGACACAGGCACGCCGGACAGCCTGCTGGAGGCGGCGGCGTACATCCAGACGATCGAGAAGCGGCAGGGGTTGAAGATTTCGTGCCTGGAGGAGATCGCCGTGCACATGGGTTTCGTGCCGGCGGAGGCGATGCTGAAGCGGATCGCCGAGATGAAGGGCGAGTACTACGCCTACGTTCGCCAGCGCCTGGAGGAGGGGCCCGGCTTCTGACGCGGGCCGAAGCCCCCGGCGTCCAGGCAGTTGGGCATAGAGACCCGAAGCACACAGTTGCGGAGGGGCGAGAGAGAACACGCCGGCGCGAAGAGTGTCGCTCTCACCTGGACCAGGCCGGCAATCGAGGGATCGAGGCGAAGATGGACTACAGTATCGTGATACCGGTGTACCGCTCGCAGGCGACCTTGCCGGATCTGTACAAACGGCTGACGAACGTGATGAGGGATCTGGGCGGCGAGCACGAGATCATCCTCGTCGACGACGCCAGTCCCGACGAATCATGGGCAGAGATGCGGAAGCTTCGCGAGGCCGACCCGAGGGTGAAGATCATCCAGCACATGAAGAACTTCGGCCAGCACAAGGCGATCCTGTGCGGCCTGGAGCAGGCCGGCGGCGAAGTGATGATCCTGATGGACGACGACCTCCAGAATCCGCCGGAGGAAATCCCCAAGCTGGTGGGCGCCCTGCGGGGCAACGACCGGTTGGACGTGGCCATGGGCAGCTACCACGTCAAGCATCACTCCTGGTGGAAGAACCTGGCGTCGCGAGTGCTGGGCCGGCTGACCTCGCACATCTTCGCCCACGCCCCGTCGTTCCAGATCACCAGCTTCATGGCGATTCGCCGGCCTGTGGTCGAGGCGATGCTGAAGATCCGCACGCACAGCCCGCGGGTGTCGCCGATGCTGTTGTCGGTGACGCGGCGAATGGCGAATGTTCCGGTGACGCACTGCCCGCGGGAACAGGGGCGGTCGGGTTACAGCCTCCGCCGCCTCGTCGGCGACGCGATGGACAACATTCTCAGCAACTCGTCCCTGCCGCTGCAAGCCGTCAGCGTGATGGGGTTCGCGGCGGCCGCGCTCAGCTTCCTGGGCGGCCTCTACGTGTTGTACCGGTACTTCTTCGTCGGCATCGAGGTGGCTGGCTGGACGACGATCGTTCTGCTGCTGCTGTTCTTCTTCGGCCTGCTGCTGTTCGCCTTCGGGATCGTGGGCGAGTACCTGATTCGCATCCTGAAGGAAGTGCAGGGCACGCCGAGATCGATCGTGCGGCAGAAGGAAGTGTAGCTTTCGCGAAGGACGCGCACCCCCATGGGCGACCCGGCGCTTCCGGCAACGCTATCGGAACTGGACAGGATGCGGTTCGGCATCGTCACGGCCAAGGCTGAGGACGTCACCGCCGCCGGCGTGGAGGCCATTGTTCGCTTCTGCGGCGAGCATTCGGTGCGCCTGCTGATCGCTCGCTGCCCGGCCGAGGACCTGTCTGCCGCCCAGACGCTGGAGCGCGCGGGCGCACTGCTGGCCGGAACGCTGGTGGTCTGGACGCGCAACCTGGACGATCCGCCTCTCTGCGCCGGGCCGCCACGCGTTGCCATCCGCGAAGCCGTCCCCGCCGACGGCGAGGCCGTCCGCGCCCTGGCGGGTGAGGCATTCCACGACTTCGGCGGGCACTATCACATGGATCGACGGCTGGATCGTGCCGCTTGCGACGCGCTTTACGCCGACTGGGCGTACCGTTCCTGCGTCACGCCCGGCGTGGCCGATGGGGTGCTGGTGGCGGCGCGGGACGACAGAATCGTCGGGTTCGTCACGATGAAACTTCGTGGCAGCGAGGAAGGCGAAGGCGTGCTGGACGCCGTGGCTGCCGACTTTCGCGGCCGCGGCTTCCACCAGGCGCTGATGCTGGAACGGCTGCGTTGGTTCCAGCGGCGGGGGGTGCGGCGGATGACGATCTCCACGCAGGTGACCAACCTGGCCGCGCAGAGAAGCTGGTTACGGCTGGGCCTGCGTCCCCTGCGAGCGACCTACATTTTCCACAAATGGTTCGACGGGGAGCAGTAGCCGGCATCGGGCCCGACGACGCGTGGAGTCTGCCGCCAGCCATCAGGCATCAGCATTCAGGCAGATTGGCCGGGTCCGTGGGCGGGAGTTGGCCGCGATGGTTCTTGCCGGTCCTGGGAGCTGACAGTCTTGTCG
>CAYWTX010000168.1:0-5480 GCA_964461295.1 uncultured Planctomycetaceae bacterium
GCCCCGGCCGCAGCGGCACTCCCCGGCCGCACGCGGCCGCGATGTGCCGCCGCCGCTTCCGGGCGCCCCGGGCGACGGCGAGGGCTTACGGCAAATGAGTCTGGGCAGTTTGCGTTTCCCGCCCTCGCGGCGGCGGGGCCCGTCACGCCGCCGCATGGTTCGTCGCATGCGTCCCCGGCATCCTGCGGGCTCCAGACCTACACCGGGTGATCAAACAGCAGCGTCTTGGCTTCCACGCCCGCGATGGCGTTGAGCTTCGTCACCAACTCGTTGATCCCCTGCTCGAGGCCGACCATCTCCAGGACGATCAGGCCGTTGAGTCCGACGGCAGCGTCGTCCACCTCGTGCAGCCCCAGGCGCGTCTTGATCTGCTTGCCGTATGCCGTGAACAGTTTCTGGACCTCGACGGCTTCCTTGACCCGATCGGTCAGGTGCACGCCCACAATCGTGTGCTTCCCACGCTTCGCCATGCACGTCTCCTTCCAACTTTGAGAACCCGCCACGTCCCTGGGGCAACACGCCCGGCGGCCTGCCTGGCGCTTCCTGCACGCGCGACGGACGGACGCCATCGGATTGACGAACGGAGTCCTAGCCCACCAACTCCTGCTTCCGCTTCCGGACGAGCGCCTTCCTCGCTTCGGGCATATCCGCTTCGGCGAGGAGCGCGTCGCAGCCGTCAACGCAGAACTCCCTGGCGAAACCGGTACGGAACGTCTTGTCCTCCAGCGTCTTTGACGCAGCCGTCTTCAGGAAACCTTCGAAGTCCGCGAAGTAGCTCCCGTAGATGTGGAAGCTGTCGGCGATATGGATGTACTCGCCGGGCTCGACGCCGATCTCGGCCGCCATCGCCGCCTGCAACTCCGTGAACGCATACATGTTCATGAACGCCGCCTTGAAGGCGTCGTTGGAGCGGATGTGGATGTTCATGTGCAGCCGCCCGCCGGAAACGCGGAACCACAGCCGCTGCAGGCACGCCGGGTCGGCGATCGCCATGTCGTTCCACACCTGCCACGTCACCGCCTGCGCCCGGCGCGTGTGCGGAGTGCGCTTCAGACGTTCCACAGCCGCGGCGATCTGGTCGAACACGCCGCCGCCCGGGACGCGGTAGGCCCGCAGCCGCTCGTGGTAGGTGTACTCCCACTTCCCCGCGGCTGGGTCGATCCAGTGATCATGCACGCCGTAGAGGACCTCGGCGCGGTACTTCTCCAGGTCGTCCAGCCCGCCGGGAAACGCGCGGTGGATCCGCGGCTCCTCGAAGGGATGCGTGACGTGGATCATCGCCGTCACGTCGCGGCTGTGCGGGTCCTCCGGCTTGTCGTACTCGGTTGGGAAGCTCTCGCCCTGCTCCCAGCAGGCGATCACGGCCTTCTCCCAGGCCAGGGGCAGCAGGCGCTCGACGATGTGGATGGATTTCATGGCCACGTCCTTGTCCGCGTGAGATGCACGTCCGTGCCGAACTGAGGGAGGAGGGACTCGAACCCTCGACCTACGGATTAAAAATCCGTTGCTCTAGCCAGCTGAGCTACTCCCTCGGGTACTTTCGCGAGGCAAGCGGCGCCTCGATCGTCGCCAACCGGGGCGGCGCGCCCCGGCTCCGTTCATCGCGATACGCCGCGGCCCTGTGGGACGCCCCCCCCCGCCGCTACAGTTCCTGGATTTCCTTCGTCTTGCCGTCCAGGATCTCCGTGATCGCCTTTTCGTGCTTGTCGGTGAGTTTCTGGATCTCTTCCTTCGCCGACCGGGCGTCGTCCTCGGTCAGGTCCCCTTCCTTCTCCTGACGGTCGACTTCCTTGTTGCCGTCGCGCCGCGAGTTGCGGACGACGATCCGCGCCTGCTCGGACATCGTCTTGAGTTGCTTGGCAATCTGGTTGCGCCGCTCCATCGACAACGCCGGCACAGGCAGGCGGATCACCTTGCCGTCCGTGCCCGGCGTGATGCCGATGTCGCTGGTCTGGATCGCCCTCTCGATGTCCTTCACGCTGGACGGATCGAATGGCTTGATCAGGATCAGCGACGCGTCCGGCGTCGAGATCGTCGCCAGTTGCCGCAGGTCCGTCGGCGAGCCGTAGTAGTCCACCTTGATGTGGTCCACCAGCCCCACCGACGCGCGCCCGGTGCGAATGCCGCGGAACTCCTTCTTCAGGTAGTCCACGGCCGATTCCATCTTCTCTTCCACTTCCAGCAGGATTTCGTCCATCGCCATGGCGGAAGCCTCCGTCTAGTGTGCGGCCCGCACGCCGGGCGTAGGGACAGAAGGATACTGGAACGCGAGGCGGTTGTCATCCCTGAAACGGCGGGAACCGGCGGGTACGGCAGCGGACCCCTGCCGTGGGCGACCGGGCCGGCACGGCCCGGCTGGCCAACAGGGCCCGCGCCCGTCCCTTGCGCCCCGCCGCACCACCCCCTCTGCCGGACTACCCGCCGATGATCGTGCCCACTTCCTCGCCGCTGACCGCGCGGGTCAGGTTGCCCGCGTGGAACAACTGGCAGACGATGATCGGGATGCGGTTCTCCTCGCACAGCGACACGGCCGTGAGATCCATCACGCCCAGCCGGCTGCCGATCACGTCCTGGTAGCTCATGCGGTCGAACTTGCGGGCCAACGGCGAAATCATCGGGTCGACGTCGTACACGCCGTCCACCTTCGTCGCCTTCACCATGAGCTGGCAGAGGGTTTCGGCCGCACGCAGGGCGGCCGTGGTGTCGGTGGTGAAGAACGGCATGCCGGTGCCGCCGGCGAACAGCACAACGCGTTTCTTCTCCAGATGCCGGATTGCCCGCTCGTAGCTGTAGGTTTCGCAGATGGCGGGCATCGAGATCGCGCTCATCACGCGGGCCGGAATGCCCCGCGCCTCCAGCCCGTCCCGCAACGCCAGAGCATTGATCACCGTGCCCAGCATTCCCATCTGGTCGGCCGTCACTCGCTGGATCGTCTCGTCCCCGGCGAAGTCCCGGGCCCGGATGAGGTTGCCGCCGCCGACGACGGCGGCGATCTCCACGCCCATCGCTCGCACCGGTTCCATCTCGTCGATGGTGGCGGCGATGGCGCCGGCGTCGATCGCGGCGCCGTCGGACGACGAGAACGACTCGCCCGATAGTTTGAGGAGAACTCGACCGTACTTCGGTTTGGCGATCTTAGCGGGCATGGGCGACCTCATGGGTTACTGGTTGCTCGGCGGCGCCGTTGCTCCGTTACTCAGTTGCTCCGTTGCCTGGTTACGCCGAACCGCCCAAGGCAGCCGGGCAACCGAGCAGCGAAGCAGCCAATTCGCTGACGAACGAGCAACCAGGCAACCCGGCAACTGAATCACCCGCCCACGGCGAAGCGGGCGAACGCGACCACTTTGGCCTTGCCGATGACCTGGCCGACCTTCTGCTTCTCGTCACGCACGAACGGCTGTTCCAGCAGGGCGCTGGCAGCCAGGAATTTCCGCACCTTGCCGTCGACCATCTTCGCGACGATCTCGGCCGGCTTGCCGCTGGCGGCCGCCTCTTCCCTCGCGAACGCCCGTTCCTTCTCGACCATCTCGGCCGGCACGTCTTCGGGCCGGATGGCGACGGGGTCGGTGAAGGCGATGTGCATGCACAGGTCGCTGAGGGTCTGTTCGGCGACCTCGCCCTCCAGGCCCACCAGAACGCCGACCTTCTTGTTGTGGTGCAGATACGCCCCGATCCTCGGCGCGACGATCTTCACGCCCCGAGCGTAGCTCATGTTCTCGCCGATCTTCGCGAACGCCTGCTGCACGGCCGCCTGCATCTCCGGCGTCGCCTCGATGGCCCCGGCCGGCGCGGCGACGGCCAACTCGACCAGCTTGCCGACCATGGCCTGGAAGACATCGTTGCGGGCGCAGAAGTCGCTCTCACAGCGAGCCTCGACCATCACGGCCGAGCCGTCCAGCGTCTTCATGCCGATCATGCCTTCCTTGGTCGCTCGGGTCGCCTTCTCGCCGGCCTTCACCAGGCCCTTCTTGCGCAGCAGATCCTTGGCGGCCTCGACATCGCCGTTGGTCTCCGTCAGGGCCTTCTTGCATTCCATCATGCCCTGGTTGGTCTCTTCGCGCAGCGCCTTCACCATCGCGGTGGTAATCTCAGCCATGGTTGCTCCTAACGAGGATCATAGTGCCAAGTGTCGGGCGTCGGTGTCTGGAACACGTGCGCCCGGATCTGTCCGCTGTTCTGCCTCTCGCGTGGCCGCCACCGTCGCGGCGCGGCCATTCGGCGGTTCGGACCCGTCCGGGTCTCCCGGTTGGGTCCCTACGCCTGCGGGGCCGTCTGGGCCGCGGGAGCGGCCGGCGCGGGCGATTCCGGCGCGGCGGCGGGCTCGCCCGTCGCGGGCGATTCCGGCGCGGCGGCGGCGGCTTCGCCCTCGGCCCGGGCGGTCGTCGTCCGGCGGCTGCGACGGCGATTCGGGTCGCCCGTGTCGCCGCCGTCGGCAACGCGGCCGCGGACGCCCATGGCGACCGCGTCGGTCAGTTCCCTCAGCACCAGTTCGATGGCTCGCATCGCGTCATCGTTGCCGGGAATCGGGATGTCGACCATGTCCGGATCGCAGTCGGTGTCCAGCAGGCACACCACCGGGATGTGGGTCTTGTTGGCCTCGCGGACCGAGTTCACCTCGCGCCGCTGATCGACCACGACCAGCGCGCCGGGCATCCGGTCCATCTTCCGGATGCCGCCCAGGTTCCGCCGGATCTTCCGCGTCTCCCGACGCAACGACGATCCCGCCTTCTTGGAGTACTGGTCCAGCAGGCCGTCGGCCTCCAGCTTCTCCAACTCGTCCAGGCGCCCGATCCGCTTGCGCACCTCGCGGAAGTTGGTCAGCGTGCCGCCCAGCCAGCGGTCCACCACCCAGTGCATGGCGACTCGCTCAGCCGATTCCTGCACCGACTTCTTCGCCTGACGCTTCGTGCCGACGAACAGCACGTCCTTGCCGGCCGCGACGACCTGCGAGAGAAACTTCCTCGCCAGCAGCACGCCGCGAAGCGTTTCCTTCACGTCGATGATGTGGATGAGGTTCCGCTTGCCGTAGATGTACGGCTTCATCTTCGGGTTCCAGCGGCTGGCGCGATGCCCGAAGTGGATCCCCGCCTCGATCAGTTCCTTCACCAGTTCTGCCGCCAAGCTCGCACCTCCACAGCCTGCGCCTTCCAGTGGCCGGATTCCTGCATCCGGGCCAGGGCAAAGCTGTGCTTTCCAAGAGGCCTGAAACCCATCGAGCCCGGCCCCAACTGGCCGGACTCGCGCGCCCGCGTGGAGGCTGCGCCTCGCCCGCTGGCGTTAAGAGCCATGTAAACTACACGCTCCGGCATACGTGGGTCAAGTGGGCAATGGCGAAAAAAAAAGACACTGGTCGGGTAAGCCTGGGCGGTTGCCCGCCCAGGCTCCCCACGGATCCGGACTTGCAGGATTCCCGCATCCGGCTCTTCGGATGCTGGCTTCGCACGTCCGACTGCGCAGCTCGGACGGGCCGATCCGCTATC
>CAYWTX010000169.1:0-2179 GCA_964461295.1 uncultured Planctomycetaceae bacterium
TCGGACGGTTCGACAAGAAGACATAGAGACCGCTGTTCACAAGGGTGTCGAGCGAATGAGGAAGTTCGACGCACGAGAAGCGTGAACAAACTCCCTCTTCTTCGATCGGATCACGGGAAAGCCACCTCCCCAAGTTAGGAGTGTAACATCTTTGACCCGATCCTATCTTGGATGATCGGGGCAGATCGCTTTTGGGGCGACAAAAACGCCGCCGGCGGCGGTTCCGGGGCGCGGGATGGGCCAAGGCAACCATGCCAGAACCTTACATCGTTGGCGTGGCTTGGGCAACGGAAAAGGTGAGCAGGGGAATGGATGGTCGAATGGAGGGCAACGCAGGCCTGATCAATCGCACAATCACTCGGCGTTGGCCAGAATGCGACCGCCCTTGACCGTCAGTCGGTAGCTTTGCAGTCGGCTCCGAGGCTTGTCAGGAAGAGTCATTACGAGAAGCTGTTTCTCGACCAATGTCGCAAGGCTTCGCTTGAAGTTTCCGGTCCTCTTCTTGTACCCCGTTGCGGCCAAGAGGTCTCTTGCCGCCTGTGGCCCGTGCTGGCAGGCCGTAAGGATGCTCTTCTCCACATTGGTCACGACGACTTGGGCCTCGTCATGGGCCTCATGGACCTCGTCATGGGCCTCATGGGTTGCGGACCGACCACCTACAGAGATCAGGTCGCCAACGTTACGAGGCTTTCTGAGGGTGACGATGAACATCCCCATTGACGCCTCGAACATCGCCTTGATGCCGGCCTTCTGACACGCCTCGATAATCCGCAATGTACCTGTGCCCCAATGCTCGATCAGCCGCGCACGATAGAGGGCCTGCGCAATCAGAGGGTTCCCAGGGTGCGATGCGTGGCGTTGGTACAGTTTTCGCAGACTGATGTTCGGGGGCAGACGGCCAGGGTTCCATATCTCCATGCGATCATCGTATATGCGAACCTGGATGGTCCCGACGACGGCGTAGTCTCTGTGACACAAGGCATTGATGAGCGCCTCCCTGACGGCATCTTCGGGATATTCGGGAGTCACCTCCCGTTCTGGGCGACCTGTTATTCTGTACGCACGCCGCGTATGCCGTCCTACAAAGCCCATCGCATCGTCGAGTTGGGCTAGAATAGACCCCTCGTAGGTCTGTTCATCATCGAAATCCACGGAATCCGTCCCCTTAAACCGCCCGCACTTCAACTGGGCTTCGACGAAAAAAGTCTGCGGCGACTTGCCGAACAGGAGCACGGCCGCATTGCAGAAGGCACCGGGACCGAAGGGGAGTTTGATGTTTCGAAGCAGGTCTTCAATGGGAGTCGCAAGACTCATCCCGGCATGCTCCAGGTACTCCCTTACTGCCTTTCTGTCCATCTCGCCAAGCGTGAAGCGTGGGCAGGAAAGGGCATCCCATGTGCGCCCCGTCGAGACTTCCCACAGCCGATGGGCTTCTTCTCGGCGCAGACACTGGTTGGTCCGCCCGACACGCTTGATGGGACGCCCGAAGGCCCAGACCGGTCTTACCGGACTTTCCTCAATCTGGATTCTAACGAGCGTTGCGCGTTCGTGGCCTTCCATGGCAATGGCAGGGAATTGGGGAGGATCCGTGTTGACTTTGATCTTGTTGGCCAAGTCTTCCAGAGAGCGTTGCCCGACCTGCACGCCTGCGCGTTCGCCTTTCGGGTCGATACCAACGTAGATGACCCCACCATGAGATGTGGCGAAGGCGGCACAGGTCTCGACTATCTCCCGCCATTCGCCAAGCGACTGCTTCCATTCCACCGTCTCGCTCTCGACAGGAATGCCGTTGTGTGTAGTCGTTGCCATATGCCCCATGTGGTTGGGTGTGACGGATAGTACCATCATGGAAACATGTGTCGAGACTTGATCTGCAATCGTCGCCTCTTCACGCGCAAGCATCTTTCTCCCTGGGATGGCACCGCTGGTGCTCCTTCTTCAGGTCGTGGATGGTGAGCTTGGCGTAGTGCTGGAGGGTGTCGAGGGACTCATGCCCCAGCAACTCCTTGACATGGTACATGCCGGCGCCGCCGCGCAGCAACTCGGTCGTACAACTCCGCCGGAAGGTGTGCGGGGTGACGGTCACGGGCGCCCCCACTTGGCGGGCGGCCGCGTGCACCATGCGCCGCAGTGTGTAGTACGGCATGCGCTTGCCCCCCTCGTCGAGGAACAGGGCCTT
>CAYWTX010000170.1:0-3623 GCA_964461295.1 uncultured Planctomycetaceae bacterium
CTGCATGACCTGCTCCTTCTCAATGTGGCTCTGCCTCTGACCGGCAACACGCTGGCCAAAGCGTAACCCACGGCCTTGAGACTGGGGCAGGTCAATCCATTATGTCTAGATCCTGATCGCCCCTTCCGGGCGAAGAGGGACGGAGGCCGCTCTTGCGATTCCTTCACAACCTCTCAGCCGCCCCCAGGCCGCGGAGCGCCTTCCGCTCCCCCGGCCGAACCGGTCTAGAACCGCTGCCGAGGGGGCGCAGCCGCACGATCTGCTCCGATGGCGGCCCTGGGGCCCCCCGCCGCGCTCGAAGCGATCCTGGCCGGCAGGATTGCGGCCAACGGTAGCGCCCCCCCTGTCGTCCGCCTGGAGCGGGGGAGATGGCATGATGTCCCCCGACTGCCGCCCCGATTGCCGATTGCGTTCGTGCCCCCGTTGCTTTTCAGTTCCTGGCGGCGATCTTCTGGCCGCGGAGGGCTTGGAGGTATTGGGACTGCGTGACGGCGTGGTCTTCCCAGGCGCTGGCGAGGCCGGCGAGGAATGTGTCGTTGCGGGGGGTGTAGAGCGCCCTCTGGAGGGCCTCGCCCAACGTCGAGCCGCCGCGCACGTGCTTGAGAAAATCGCGAAATTCGCGTTTGTCCAGTCGGCCGTGGAGGAACTCCAGCAGGCTGAAGCTTTCGGCGTAGAACACGGCGGGCCGCTGGAGGTCGTGCCGTTCAGCCACGACGAGTTCTTCCAGTTGCGGGCGGGCCTTACCGGCGAGGGCATTCCCGGCCAGTTCGATGCGCGAGTTGTCGGCGTCGGCCTCAGCCATCATGGCCAGGCCTTCGTTGAGGAACAGCGGGCAGGCGGCGTCGCCGAAGAACTCGCGGAGGACGAGGTGGCACATCTCGTGGGGCAGGACGCGGTCGAGCATCACGACGGCGAACTTGCCGGCGCCGTCGTGCTGCGTCAGGTCGATCTGGCGCATCGTCGCGCCGTCCTTCACGGTCACGCGGAAGCCGCCGCCCGCCCACTCGGCGGCATCGGTCGCGTTGGCGTGGAATTCGCGGCGGTCGGCCCAGACGTTGACCTGCACGCTGTGCGGGAAGGACTGCCCGCCCAGCAGGCTGCCGCAGATCCGCCCCAGGGCGTTCTCGGCCTCGACGACCACCAGCTTCGCGACGTCGGGATTGCGGGCCTGCACGATGAAGTGGTCGCTGGACTCGGCGTAGGTCTTGTCGTGCACGGCCGAGAGGCGCCCGAGCTGCTCGCCGGTGAGGCGGCGGCTGGGGATGGTGATCGCCTCGGCGGGCGCGTCGGCCTTTTCGCAGGCGCGCATCTGTTCGAGGGCAAACTCGCGGATTTCGGGGCTGGTGGTGGAGGCCAGGAGTTGGCGGTAGGCGCGGGCGGCGTCGGCGTGGGCGCCGCGGCGTTGGCGGGCGGCGGCCACGATCGCCCACGCCCGCGGCGCGGGCGAGCAGACGTCGGTGGCGGCTTCCACGGCCTTGCGCTCGGCGTCGAGGTAGTGTCCGGCGTCCAGGTCGTCCAGGGCGCACTGGATCGCGGCGGCGGAGGGATCAGGCAACGGAGAGAGGGAAGTCGCGACGCCCGCTATCGCGGCGCCGGCGGCAAGCGTGATGCAGGCCGTGATGAGAGATTTACTTCTTGCCATCGAGCTCTGCCGTAAGGATTCTCCGCATACTTTCGGTCTTTGTCAAGTCCAGTTCGGCCCATTTCACTTCCAGGAAGAGGTCGTCGGGGTAGGCGCGGGCGATTTCCAGGATCCGCTTCAGGCCGTCGCGCGTGCTGTCCAGGCTGTGCAACAGTCGCTGGAGCATCTGGCGGTACGCCTGCGGCGTCATGTCCTTCTGCCCCAGCTTCTTCATGGCGTCGTCGAACAGCTTGGCGTCGCCATCGGCGTCCTTGCGAACGGCGGCGATCTTCCTGCGCGCGACAGCCAGGCGGTTCAGCCGCGAGATGTCCCTGCACAGGGCGTCGGCGCCGTCGAAGACCTTGAGCGCCAGGGCGTACTTCGCGGATGCGGCGTCGGGATCGGCCGGTTCGAGCTTCTGGGCTTCCTCGACGATCTTCTGCCCGGCCTCGACGCGTTTGCGGGCCTGCTCGTGCAAGGCGGCCTCCAAGACGCGGGGATTGGACAGGCTGGCCGGGCCGGGCTGGATGGACGGAAGCGACCCGCTCATGAGGCGGGCGGTGGGCGGCCAGGCCTCGCGCAGGATGTACATGCCGTCGGCGTTGGCGGCCAGGACCTCGGCGATGCCCGCGCAGCGGGCGGCGAGGGGGTGGTTGGCGGCCCCCAGGGCGGTGAAGGCCTTGGCGGCGATGGCGAAGTGGCCGGCGCGCAGTTGCGTCATCGCGAGGAGTTCCTCGACTTCGAGCAGCTTGCCGCCGCTGCGCGCCACCTGCTTGAGCTCGGGAATGATATCGTCCAACAGAGTTGTGTACAGCCCGGCGTCGAGCTTGCCGCGGGCCAGTTCCAGGCCCTCGTCGAATCGCATCCACTTGCGGTCGAGGCGGACGTGACCCAGGCGGCGGTGGGCCGCGGCGTGGTTGGGGTTCAGGCGGAGCACCTGGGCCAGCAGTTCGCCGGAGCGGTCGGACAGCGAGTTGTCGTCGGCCCACTCGGCCAGGGCGTAGACGGCGTTGGCGTCCTGGAGGGACAGGTCGGCCAGACGCTTGGCGTATTCCTGCTCGGGGGTGTCTTTGAACTCGATGCGTTCGACCTGCTCGCGGGGAAAGCGCAACGTGCCGTACGGAACGGTGATGATGACGGTGTCGGATTCGACGGTGACGGTGCCGGTAAACGAACGGCCGTCGGTGAGAACGATCTTGTCGGCCAAGGCAAAGGCCGACACTACCGCCAAGACAAGAGTTGCCGCGACCGTGCGGGGCATCTCAACCACTCCTGATTCAGCCTGGAGCAACTTTCCTGGACTCGAGCCTGGCCGCCAAACCGCTATCAGTATACCAGTATACCGCGAAACCGGCCCGCGGCCAGGTTGTTTCCGCTTTTCGCGCACCCAATGGGGGATGTTCGCGTCTGCGACGAGGCGTTGGGGCAGATGCCAGCGGGCGGTAACCGGAAGTGACGAGGCGGTCATGCCGGGAGGCAAGCCGCGGCGGGGGGGGAACCCAACTGTCCCCGCCGATTGTTCATGGGTGGGCAGTGGGCCAGGGCGGCTGGGCGGAGACCGGGATTGCCTGGTTAACTCCTGTAGAGACCAATGGATGCGTCGATTCGTCCGGCCCGGAGACTCGCTTGGCGACGGGGGTCGTGTGTTCCGCGGCTCCGATGGTCTTGCTCGCTTGCTTCGAGACAGCCTACAATGAGGTTGAAGCAGGACACGTCGCTGTCGCATCGAGCGCTCGGCGCCCCTGGGTGGGTGTATCGTGGATCCGGGGAGTTTGTAGGGTAGCCGTACAAAGAGCGCCTCAGCGGCGGGGCTGGCCTATAATTCCAGGGGAGTTCGAAGAGTTCGCTGGCTTGGGGGCCGAGAGAAGGCGCCATGAAATTGGCTGTGAAAATCGGGAAGAACGAAGAAGGAGGCTTCACCGCGGTTTGCACCTCGCTTCCGGGCTGCTATACGCGAGGCTCGACCGTCGAGGAGGCCCGCTCCCTCGATCTCGACGCCCCT
>CAYWTX010000171.1:0-1996 GCA_964461295.1 uncultured Planctomycetaceae bacterium
CAGACTGGCGACCGATACCATGTAAGCGTCTCCTGGGTGGGGTGTTTGGGCTTCTACCAATCCCCATCCTACCCCATTCCAGGAGACCCCGAAACCGCCCGCCGCTCACGGGGTTCCAGGATTATCTTGGACAAGAGTGACTGTCGGCATTGGGCGGGGCAAACCTTGATGACCTCTTGCCATGGTGGTATCCTGCTCGTCCGTCAGTTGATGGTGCGCACCTTTCGCTTGGTCTTGGGGGCGGCGTAGGACGCTTCCCCATTCTCTACGCCGTCTTCCCACACAAAGGTCTCTCCCGACTTGTACCACTGCCGCGTTCTCACGTGGGATTGGACATAGACCACCCGATAAGCTTGTGGGCGTTGAGAGCAAAGCTCCCAATTCTGTCTCGCAAGCTCGTCGAGGCTGTCGGCAATGACTTCGCCCGCTACTCGTCCGAGACGGGTCGGGACAGCATTACCGACCTGAGCATATTGTTCCGACACCTTGCCAGCAAACTCCCAGTCGTCGGGAAACTCCTGTATTCGGGCGTACTCGCGGATTGAAAGAGCGCGTGTCTCCGTAGGATGGCACAAGGATGTGCTCGCATGGTTCGGCATGGTGACAAGTGTGGGGCATGGAAGGTCCAGGGTTAGGCGACGCCACCATCCCGATCGCCCTCCCTTCGCAATCCATGCACGTCCCATGGATTCCTTCTGAACATCTTCCGGCAGGCTTCGCCAGTTCGACCCAGGCGGAACCATGGCCAAGTACTTCTTTTTTCGCGGGCTGAAATCCATCACGACCGGGTGATCTTCCTCCAACCCGCCGATAGCATCACGAAGAGTCTTCCACGGCTTGCGCCCGTTGGGTTCTGTGGAGAACAGCGTCGGCCCTTCGTTTGGCTCGTCGCTAGGGCCGTGGGTCGGGTCCGGGAAGTCCACTACTGCGTTGTATCGGTTACCAATGAACAGGGCTCGTTCGCGTATCTGGGGTGCACCGTAGTTGGCGGCATTGACCTCAAAGCAGTCCATGTGGTAGACGGCCTCGGGGATTCGCTGCAAGTCATTGGCGAACATCCGAACAACCGAGCCGGCTTCCTCTTCAGGGCTGAGTTGCGGACCGCCCTTCTCCGGTCGTCTTGAGATAGGCCGATGCTTAAGGGCGGCAGACAACAGGCCTCTCACGTTCTCCATGAGGAAGAATCGCGGCTTCACAACAGCGACGTACCTGAGGAACTGCCACAGGAGCGTGCCCCTCGGATCTTGGACAGTTCCCCGGCGCCCTGCCGTACTGAAGGACTGGCACGGCGGGCCGCCCACAAGCAGATCGACTTCGCCTGGGGCAAGCCCTGTCGCCTCCAAGACGTTCGCCGGGTCGATCCCGTTGATGTCACCCTCAGAGACTTTAAGCTCGGGAGAGAGACGGCCAGCTCGCTGGTTCCTTCGGATCGTCTCGCAGAACGTCCGTTCCTTCTCGACACACGCCAAGACGCGGAATCTCCCCGTGGCTTCGAGGCCGAGGTCCAGCCCCATGCCACCAGAGAAAAGCGAAATGACGTTGTATCTGCTCTCGGTCATGCTGCGAGTAGTCTACCGCCCGCGCCGTCTCAGGGCAATCTTGTGGGCCACGCTACCGATACCTTCTGGCCCTGGCGAGCCGGGGGTCCGCTTTCCGCAACGCGGCCAGTGCGCTACAACCCTGCGATGTTCCGGAAACCGTGGCCTTTGCTCATGGTGGCGCTGGCCGGCTGCACAAGCCGCCGCTACGCGGCCTTGCGCTCGTAGTGCGCCAGCAGACCGCCCAGCCAGGTTCGCCGGCGGATCGACCGGGCGTCGATGGCCTGTTCCTGCGGCGGGTAACCTAGGCACGCGCCCTAAATCGCCGTGCGCAAATGCGCGCCACTGGAAGTACTGTTGTATCAATGTGTTGTATCTTGAAAAGAACGGGACTCCCATGTATGGTGCTTTTGCCAAAGACCCATACGGAAAGGAGTCCCGATGGAACGGATTATCTT
>CAYWTX010000172.1:0-6162 GCA_964461295.1 uncultured Planctomycetaceae bacterium
ACCTTCAGGACGACGTCGGCGCGGGCATAGAGTTCCTCCGCGCCGGCGGCGAATTCCGCTCCCGCCCGCCTGTAGTCGTCGTCGGCGATGTACGAGCCTTCGCCTGCCCGCTGCTCCACGATCACGTTGAGGCGATGCGCCACCATCTTCTCCACCGTGGCCGGCGTGGCGGCCACCCGCCGCTCCCCGCGCATGATCTCCCTTGGAACGCCGACTGTCATCTGCCTTCTCCCTTCCTGCCGGGCCGCCGACGCATCGGGCCCGGCGAGGCCTTCGCCGAGCGATCCAGACACGTCGCCGGAAACCACGGGTCGTAGTTCTTCAGGCATACGAACGTCTCGGAGTTGCGAATGCCCGGAATCCTGGAAAGCTTGTGGGTCACGAAATCCACCAGGCCATAGTGGCTGTCCAGCAGCAGAGTGACGAGGATGTCATACCGCCCGGTGACGATCAGCGTTCGCTGGACCTCCCGAAACCGGTTGATCTGTTCGGCGCATTTCTCGAGTTGTCTGCCCTCGATGCTCAGGCCGATCACGGCCAGGTACGGCCCCGGCGTCCGCTCCGTATTGACCAGGGCCTCAATCTTCAGGACGCGCGAGTCGATCAACCGCCGCAGGCGCAGACGAATGGTGCCCTCCGAGACGTCCACCCGGCGAGCGATGTCGCTGTTCATCGCGCGACCGTTCCGCGCCAGCAGCGATATGATACGTAGGTCGGTGGCATCCATGATACGAATTTCGTACTCTGAATGGAATTGTACTCGTGTTTTCGTAGTCAGTCAAGGAAATCGACAACAATTCCCGCGCCGGCCGTGACGAGGTGCCGCTCGTATGGGCGCCGCGGCCCTCGTCGACGCCGGGCACGCCCTGGCCGTGAACATGCGCCGCGGCACGATCGTCAACTCCGCCGTTGCGGCGGCGTTCCCGGATCTGCCCAAGGAGTAGCCCCTACATTTTCCGCAGCAGCTCGAAGTTGCAGATCAGCATCGTCGGCAGGCCGTCGGAGCCGGTGGCGAGCCTGCCGTCGGCGAGGCGGCTGAGGAGGAGGTGCCCGCCGCGGAGGTTGAGGTCCTCCACGCCGGCTCTGGCCAGGCCGTCGCGGGCACGCCGCATCAGGTCCAGGTACATCGGCTCGTCGAGCAGCCCCTGGCGGTAGGCCTGAAGGGCGTTGATGGACGTGAACGGCGGGTCGTCTTTCGTGGCCAGCAGTTCGTCGGGCCCGTTCCAGTACCCCCAGAGGATGATGTAGTCGCGGTCCTTTCGCAGCAGCGGCTGGCTGTCGGGCGTGCGCAGCGAGGCGTGCGTGGCGTAGCGCCGGTCGTCGGCGAGGGCCTCGGCGAGGGCGGCCTTCTCGCCGGTCATGTACACCGCCCGCGGGTAGATCGAGCCGATCCCAGCCGCGGTGAGCCGCATCGCCAGCGAGACTTCCTCGAACGGGCTGTTGTACCCGTGGTCGAGGATGTGCTTCTCATCGGCCTTGAACGGGTCCATGTCGGGGCGCTCGCCGACTCGGCTGACGCGCCAGACCAGGTGGATGCTGTCCTTGGTGAAGGTGTCGTAGACCTGGTTGGTGACGCTGAGCCGCGTGCGTGCGGTCTTGCGCCACTTCTCGGGCAGGAAGTAGTCGAACAGGTCGGGGTCGCGCCCGACAACCCACAGCGCGCCGCCGGTGGACTCGATCCGCCCGTGGACGTAATCGACGCCCATCACGTTCACCGGATGCAGGTGGGGCGGGAACGCCGCGGCCGCCTGGAAGCGGCGGGCCTGCTTGACAAGATACCGCTGACGGCGCTGGGCTCGCACTTCGCGCTCGCGCTGCCCCGTGCGCTGGAGCAGTTCGAAGTCGATGGCCGCGTAGAGGGGTTGCCCGTCGCGGGCGGCCTCCAGCCCGCCGGCGGCGGCGGGGCGGACGATGAGGTTCTCCGGCTTGTTGTCGCGCATCACGAAGCCGTTGTCGCGCAGGTCGCGGTCGGCGCGGGCCACCAGGCCCGGCAGAGCCTCGCGGGCGATCAGCCCGTTTCGCATCGCCTCGGCGGCGTCCAGCCCCTTGATCCACTCGTAGATCACGGCGTAGTTGCGCTCGAAGTCCAGTTCGAGTTCCCAATGGTCGTCCTGCTTGGCCTCCAGCAGGTAGAGCTTGCGTCCGAGCTGCTCGGGGTCAATCTTCCTGCCGGGCACGTAGATCGCCAGGGGCTTGTGGGTGAGCAGCGGGTGTCCGCCGCGTCGGGCGGCCGAGCGAAGCTCCATCGTGAGGGCGAACTCCTCGAAGGGGCTGTTGAACTCGGCGCCGGCGCTGCCGCGGACGCGGGTGGCGCAGGGGATGTCCTGGCCCATGCGGTTCCACTTGAGGACGATGTCGCGCTGCCTTCCGGCGAAGGGCTTGGTGCGGATGCGGTAGATGGCGCTCGTGCCGTCAAGGCGGCGGCGGTTGGCGCGCGACCAGTCTTCGTCGGTCCAGTAGCGGTGGGGCAGGAGCATCTCGGCCAGGGGCACGCCGTGTGCGGTGAGGTAAAGGTCGTCGCCGCCGCCGAGGCGCAGGTGGACGTAGTCGACGTCCATGACGCGCAGCCGCGGCCAGAGCGAGAGGTCCGCGGGCAGGGCGGGGAAGGGAGCAAGTGCAGCGTCGCCACGTTGATCGTCCATGGTGGTCATGCAGGGGGGATTGTACGCCGAACGGGCAGGGCTGCGAAAGCGAAAGGGACCGAGAGGCTGGTCGGGTAAGCCCGGGCGGTTGCCCGCCCGGGCTCCCCACGGATCCGGACTTGCGGGATTCCAGCATCCGGCTCTTCAGACCTTGGATTGGCTACGGGCTACAGGTACGGCTGCCCGATGGACCGGGGCTTTGCTCTGCCGGTTGCCCCGTCCGGCCTTGAACGCGGAGACGATGGGGACTCCCAGGTTCCTGGGCGACCCTTGTGTACATGCCCTGGCCTTCGACCCCGGCGGGCCGCCGCGCCAAGCCCATACGGCGCGTCGGTGTTGCCTTCCGCTGTCATGACGGCGTCGGCTCCCGCGATAGGACTACCTTTCGAGGCTCAATCCCACGGCCTGCACACTCGCTGTCTACGCCTCGCCGGAGAGGATTGCTCTCTGACGCAAGACTCGCTACCGGCTGCCGGCTACGCTTGCCGGCCGGGCTAACCCCCGCCGAGTCCCACTACAAGGTTCACATGCTATGTTCTACATGGCACTCCTCCTTGCCCAGGCTTCGCCTGGCGCTCCACGACCGCAGTTGCTGAGACGGGCTTCGAGATCTGCATCGGGTTCTTCAGCCTGAAGGGCTGATGTATGACAGCCCAGGGCAACGCCCTGGGGATGTGGCAATGCAAATGACAAGCCCTGTAGGGGCGACACAAAGGCCTTGCCCGGCACTTATCCCGCCCTTTCAGGGCTCGACGTGTCTTGGCGTAGGGTTCCCAGGGCGTTGCCCTGGGCTATCGAATCTCACCCCTTCAGGTTGAGGAAACGCCGCACCAACGGTCGTGGACCCCGTTCGCGCCCCGCCGTTCGGCGCGCCCGCTTGCCGTTGGCCGTTGGCCGACCCACAACCTCCATCACGGCGCGTCCTTGCCGTGTCCCTCCGAGACACATGGCCCGATGGGAATCCCACCATCTTCTGTCCTTTACTCCTTGGAACTAGGGCGCGTCCCTAGTTTCCCCCGCCCCCCTTCTCCTCCCCCCCGGGCCCTCACCGGCCCACCCTACCCTAACGCCCGCGCGACAAAGGTCGTTGGTCCAGCACACCCCCCGCATTTCCTGTCCCAGGTTTGACCTCATTCCCCGCTTTGTCAATATACAATGATACCCCGTTGGATACGACGGAGGCCACACCACCGCAAAACTCGGATGCGGAATCAAACCTCCCCGGGACTGCTTCTTTTCCGTCACGACCAACGTAACACCAACCGTCCTTACCACCGAGCTTTCTTACTGCAATTACACCTTCTCTGAACTGCCCAGTCACAGTCACACCACCAAAGCGGGGGGTACAGATAACCCGCCCGCTTCTATCAATTATACCCCATTCTACCTGAGCGCCAGCATATACACCAACCGCAGCCAAACTCTCGCTGAATGGCTTAGCGTCAGCGTACCGCGCAGGCGAGATAGATTTGCCTTTTGGATCAATGTACCCCCAGCCGATCCCAGAGCTGGCGACGCCATCTGTTATCTCCACCTGATCTACACCAAAGTAGACGTTCGCCAACCCTTCCCGAAATATTCCAACCGCCTCAAAACGTGGATCGACAAGTATCCGCCCGTTCTTATCAATAAACCCCCATCGCATCTCCCTGTCCCGCAATTTCTTTACTGCCGCAAACCCTTCCGAGAACGGGCCTACCTCCTCATACTCTGTTGGTACCACCACCTCGCCGACACAGTCACAAAACCCCCATTTGGTGCTAATCCTAGACCTCACTGGTGCTAACCCACAACTAAATTGATCGACCATGCTGAACTTACCTTTGGCAACCCATTCCCCATTCGGCTTCAGAAAGCCCACGGTGTTACCCATCTCGATGGAGGCGACAGCAAGTCCAGACCTAAAGACTAGTGGAATATCAGAAATGGCAGGTACGACAATATTGCCGCAGGCATCCAGTACCCCCCACTTGCCTAACGAACTCTGAAAACTAGCATACCGCTTTACGGTATCGGTGACAGCAAGATACCGCGGAGCTACTACTATACGACCTGTCGCATCCATTAGGCCCATGCGACCGGAGTTACGATCTACGAAGCTCAAATACTTGCTGCAAACCTGCCTGCCTCCTTTGTTAGGTTCCCCACAACCGGCAAAGTACGAGGCAAGGAATGCAACGGTTAAGGTAATGCAACCGGTGTTAGTCAAAGTGTTCTCCTCGGTTGGGTGCCGCTATCTGTACCTCTCCCAGAGTGACTGTAGCGTGATACCCGCGACCTTCTCTATGTGCGCATTATTCTCCCGCGCTTTTACCATTGCCTTTTCTTCTGCCTGACGAAGTGCAGGAACAAAGTCGTGTTGCTGTAGGACACGTTGCCCTTCCTCCAAAAGGATGTAGTTCCACCAGACACCATGCCTTTGATTATGCGTGTACGTTTCGTTCAACGCGTTAGTGACCAGGCCGGTTAGCTCCTTAGCCAGATCCTGGTTGGAATGGTAGGACGGATGAGGTTCGACGGACTTCCCGTAGCTCGTGACATTGAGGGTAATATCGCGAAGATTCGAGTAGGCAAAACGTGGCCATGACGAACCTTCACACTTTCTCAAGTAGATGTCTGCCGTTACTGTTCCGTTTATGTCGCAGTGAGCCCGCCTCAGTTTCTTCTCTTCTCTGAGCAGAAGGGTCCGCTGAACAGTCTTGGTTATTCGTAACCCTTCTTTCACAAGTACGTCCCCAGCGCTAGCAATGCCCCTCTTAGACGAATTGCCGGGATAGTCAAGAAGGAGCGATTTAATTGCTTTATCGGCTTCCGCCTTGGTAACTTTTCGATCTCCAAACCAGCATTCGGCTTGGCGAGCGCCTGCCCGCTCTTTAGCATGGTGTTTAACTCTTCGGTCGCCTTCAACAGATTCAGCCCAAGCTCAAGGAGTTCGGTCTGCGACTGACTTGGTACCGGCTGGGTTGCTGGTTGGGTTGTCGGTTGACTCGGTTGAGTTGTGGAGGCCAGCCCCGTCGCGTCGGTCGCCCCGGCCGGCCCGCTGCCGCAGTACTGATACACGCTCAGGCCATCAATGTGCCCTTCCAGGTCGTTGCTCGTGAATCGGCCGAGGGAGGGGTGGGTGTAACGGTTCCGCATCAGGACGAGGCCGGTCGGCATGTCCAGCCTGGCGCCCGTGAAGCCGAGCACGTTGCCCACGTCGCTGGCGTTGTCGGGGTCGGGGGACCATTCGAGCACCGTCTGGCCGTCCACGTCCGAGTCGGCGCCGGCGGCTCCGTTCAGGACCGTCCGTGTGCCGTAGGATTCGTAGCTGTAGCGTTCGATGGCTTGGCCGGTGGCGGCGTCGATCAGGGCCGTGACGTTGAAGTTGGCGTCGGTGGCGTAGTAGATGTGCTCGCCGGCCGGAATCCTGCCGGCCAGGATCGCATCGGACGGGGCGGGGGTGCTAGGGTCGCCATTGGAGGAGATCGTGCGGCTGCGCCCCCTTGGCAGCGGTTCTAGACCGGTTCGGCCGGGGGAG
>CAYWTX010000173.1:0-12183 GCA_964461295.1 uncultured Planctomycetaceae bacterium
CTGCATGACCTGCTCCTTCTCAATGTGGCTCTGCCTCTGACCGGCAACACGCTGGCCAAAGCGTAACCCACGGCCTTGAGACTGGGGCAGGTCAATCCATTATGTCTAGATCCTGATCGCCCCTTCCGGGCGAAGAGGGACAAGGCCGCTTCCGCGATTCTTTCACAAACTCTCACGCATCCTGATACTTCTGAGAGAGGCGCCTTCCAATTCTTTCAGAAGCTCTCACTTCAGTTTCTCCTGCGCCGCCTTCGCGGCCGCCTTGACTTCCGGAGAGTAGTGTTTGCAGGCTTTTTCCAGGGCTGCTGTCGTGTTGGGATCGCCGCGTCTGCCGATCTTGCCCAGGACGTCGATGATGGCGGCAACGTCGGCGGGGGAGGCGAACTCCAGCGTCTCGGCGAGGCGGACGGCCAGCGGTTCGGCCGCCGGATGGCCCATCTTCCTGAGCAGGTCGATCGCCTCGCCCTTGAAGGCCTGCGGGGGGTTCCGCAAGAGCAGGGCGACCATGAGCGGCTCGACCGCGGGGGGTCCGATGGCCGCCAGGGCCTCCCCGGCCGCCGCACGCACCGTCTCGGAATGGTCGTCCCTCATGGTTGCCAGCAGCGGCTCGGCCGAGGCGGCGTCCTTCATTCGCCCCAGGGCGCTGGCCGCATGGACGCGAACCGACTCCCGCTGGTGCCCCAACGCCCTTCGCACCTGCGGAGCAGCGGCCGTGCCGAGGGCGGCCAGGCCGTCGGCGCTGGCCTGCTGGACCTCGGCGGCAGGATGGGTCAGCCCGCCCTCGACAAGGCTGAAGGCCGCCTTCACGTCGTGAAGCTTGCCCAGCGACCGCGCCGCTTCGGCGGCCACCGAAGCAACCTTGTCGGTTGTCACAGCCACGCCAAGGCCCTGGAGGATGCGGTCGTTGGCGTCGCCGATCTCGCCCAGCGCCCAGGCGCTCGCCTGGCGGACGCGGGGGTCCTCGTCGCGCAAGTGCCCCAGGATCCGCTCCCACGCCTTCCGCACCTTGTACTGGCCCAGCGTGCTCACGGCCGCGACACGCTTGTCGCGATCGCCCAACTCCGCAACCGCCTGCTCGACCTCGCCGTCCGACAGCGCCGCGCGCATCGTGGATGCCGTTGGGCCGCCGCCCCCGCGCTGCCCGCTCTTGCCGCAGCCCAGCAGCAAGGCCGGCACCAGCCAGGCCGCCATCGCCGCTCGGCTTGCCGCACGCCAGATGCACTCCATGCGCCTGCTCCTGCTGAACACCCGCGGCGATTGTGCCCTTCGGCGGCCGGCAAAGCAAGGCTTCGGCCCACCAGGGGCGGTTTCCACTGCGGTTTCTGCCCTTGCCAGTCCGGTCTTCGGGGCGCATACTGTGCCGCTGGCGAGCAGGTCGCCACTTCGGAGCAGGACGATGGCCAGCGATCCCAACTGCGTCTTCTGCAGGATTGTCGCCGGGCAGATACCGGCGCAGAAGGTCCACGAGGACCAGGCTTGCCTGGCGTTCCTCGACGTGGGTCCGCTGGCCGACGGGCACTTGCTGCTGATCCCCAAGGAGCACGCGCCCACGCTGGGCGACATGTCGCCCGAGCAGGCGGCGGCCACGCTGAGGAACCTGCCGGCGCTGGTGCGGGCGGTGACGCAGGCGACCGGCTGCTCGGGCGTCAACGTCCTGCAGAACAACGGCCGCTCCGCCAGCCAACTCGTCATGCACGCCCACTTCCACATCATCCCGCGGAAGGAGGGCGACGCGTTCCACTTCAACTGGCCGGCGGGCAAGTACCCGCCGGGCAAGATCGTGGCCATGGCGGAGGCGATCCGCGACGCGCTGGAGGAGTGAGCGGCAAGCGGATCCCGGGGACCGGGGGATCGGAGTTCGGCGCCCGGAGGCCTGCCCGCTTCAGCGGGTAGGTCCGTCTGAGCGGGTAGGCGTGTTGCGTTGGGAATCGTCAAGGGCAGAAGGGACAAGACAGGATGAGTTCGCGGACAGGAAGAACAACGGGCGTTGTGTTGCTGTGCGTCGCGGCGGCGGCCGTTGCGGGCTGCTGCGGCGGCGCGGCCGATAAAGGCAAGTTCCCCGTGGTCGCGATCGAGACGTCGCATGGCACGATCAAGGCGGAGCTCTGGCCGGACAAGGCCCCGGTGACGGTGCGGAATTTCCTTCGGTACGTGGATGAGAAGCACTACGACGGCACGATCTTCCACCGCGTGATTCCGACGTTCATGATCCAGGGCGGCGGGTTCACGCCGGACATGAACCAGAAGCCCTGCCACGAGCCGATCGTGAATGAAGCCACGAACGGCCTGAAAAACCTTCGCGGCACGTTGGCGATGGCCCGCACGGACGTGGTCAACAGCGCCACGGCCCAGTTTTTCATCAACACCGTGGACAACCGCAGCTTGGACCACGCGGGGGCGGCGAACTTCGGCTACGCGGTGTTCGGGCAGGTGGTGGAGGGGATGGACGTCGTGGACAAGATCAGGCAGGCGCCGACGGCGACGAAGGACGGGATGGACGACGTGCCGGTCACGCCGGTGGCCATCAAGTCAATTCGCCGCGCGGACAAGTAGCCCGAATGGGCAATGTCCGGGTCTTGGCGCCTGGGATTGGGAGTCTGTTCGCGGGAACCGAAGGAGTCATTCATGGTGGTATTGGAGACGTCGCTGGGGACGATCAAGCTGGAACTGGACGCGGAGAAGGCACCGGTGACGGTGGCGAATTTCCTGCGGTATGTGGACGAGAAGCACTACGACGGCACGATCTTCCACCGCGTGATCCCGGGCTTCATGGTCCAGTGCGGCGGCTTCACGGCCGACATGAAGCAGAAGCCCACGGGCGAGCCGATCGACAACGAGGCGAAGAACGGGCTGAAGAACAAGAAGTACACCATCGCGATGGCCCGGACGAGCCAGGTCAACAGCGCGACGTCGCAGTTCTTCATCAACACGGCGGACAACGCCTTCCTCGACAACGGCGCGAGGGACTACGGGTACGCGGTGTTCGGGCACGTGGCGGAAGGCACGGACGTCGTGGACAGGATCGAGAAGTCGCCGACGAAGACGGTGGCCGGGATGGAGAACGTGCCGGCCAAGGCGATCACGATCAACACGGCGCGCCGGGCGGAAGCGCCGGCGAAGTAGGAGGAAGAACCGGCCGCGAAGGGCGCAAGGGGCGCGGAGAAGAGGTCCCCTCGTTGGGTGGCGCCTCGCGTTGTCGTCGCCCCCCGCGGCTTGTGCCGTCGGCACAACCTTGACTGTTCTCGCGGTTGCATCTAGAATTCCTCCACGGGAATGTCGGGGCTGCCCCGGGCCCTTGAGGATCGCATGGACTATACCGAGCTCGCCAAGATCGCCTTCATGGCCCTGTACACCTTCGCGCTGGTGATGGTGTCGCTGTACGGTCTGCACCGCTACGCCATCGTCTACCTGTACTACCGGCACCGGCGGCGGATGCCCGAGATGGCCGGGCAGTTCGCCGACCTGCCTCGCGTGACGGTGCAGTTGCCGATGTACAACGAGCAGTACGTGGCCAAGCGTGTGATTGAGGCGGCCTGCCGCATCGATTACCCGCGCGAGAAGTTGCAGATCCAGGTTCTCGACGACAGCACCGACGACACGCGGGAGATCGCCCTGGCGGCCGTCCAGGAAGCCCGGGCCGATGGGTTCGACGTGCAGTACGTCCACCGCGACGACCGGACGGGTTACAAGGCCGGCGCCCTGGAGAACGGGCTGAAGACCGCCACGGGCGAGTTCGTGACGATCTTCGACGCCGACTTCATCCCTTCGCCGGACATCCTGGCCAAGTCGATCCACTACTTCAGCGATCCGCGAGTGTGCGTGGTGCAGACGCGGTGGGAGCACCTCAACCGCGAGGACAGCATGCTCACGCGGGCCCAGGCGATCTTCCTCGACGGGCACTTCGCCATCGAGCACGTCGCCCGCAACCGCAGCGAGCGGTTCATGAGCTTCAACGGCACGGCGGGGACGTGGCGGCGGTCGGCCATCGCCGATGCCGGCGGCTGGCAGCATGACACGCTGACGGAAGACCTGGACTTGTCGTACCGGGCGCAACTCAAGGGGTGGAAATTCGTGTTCCTGCCTGATCTCACGGCCCCCGCGGAGCTGCCGCCGGAGATGCGCGCGTTCAAGGCGCAGCAGTTCCGCTGGACCAAGGGCGGCGCGCAGACGACGCTGAAGCTGCTGCCGAAGGTGCTGCTGTCCAAGGCCCCGCTGAAGGTGAAGGTCGAGGCGTTCTTCCACCTCACGGGCTTCACGATGCACCTGTACGTGCTGATCCTGATCGCCCTGATGTACCCGGCGCTGTACCTCAAGAGCGTGCCGTTCGAGCAAGGCACGTTCTGGCGAGGCGCGTTCGACATCGGCGTGTTCGCCCTGGCGACGCTGTCGGCCAGCGTGTTCTACATCGCCGGGCAGATCGAGTTGCTCCGCGACTGGCGGACCGTGGTGAAGTACATGCCGATCCTCATGGCCGTCGGCGTGGGCATGTGCCTGTCCAACACCAAGGCGATCGTCGAGGCCGCGCTCGGGCACAAGAGCGAGTTCGTGCGGACCCCGAAATACGGTTCGGCCGGCGGGCTGCCGAACACCGCCAAGCCGAAGCGGCGCCGGCACGGCTGGCTGCCGTACGTGGAACTGGCGTTCGGCTTCTACATGGTCGCCTGCGCCGTCCAGAGCGTCATTACGACCCGCGGCGTGATGGCGGCGCCGTTCCTGGTCATCTTCGCATTCGGCTTCTTCTACATCTCGGTGATGAGCTTCATGGCCCAGCCGTCCGCGAAGACAAGCGAGGCC
Source organism: uncultured Planctomycetaceae bacterium (assembly GCA_964461295.1). Classification (GTDB taxonomy): domain Bacteria; phylum Planctomycetota; class Phycisphaerae; order SM23-33; family SM23-33; genus CAYWTX01. The sequence goes on from CAYWTX010000173.1 coordinate 4,795, forward strand.
GAACCGGTGAAGGTGGCGGCGTAAGGAAGCCGCCTGCTTCCAGATCGTCCGGCCGCGCTGTGTAAGTCTTCGCTCTGGACGAGCCAGCCCAAAGCGGCCTGACAGAGCCGGCCCGTGCCGGGCCGGTCGCCACGCGTCAGGAACCGTGTGCGGATCTCCGGGGGCGGCGCGCGGGCGCTCGCGGGCGGCGCGCGGACGCTCGGGGGCGGCTCGGGGACGGCGTGCGGACGCCCGGGGATGGCGTGCGGACGCTCGGGGACGGCGTGCGGACGCTCGGGGATGGCGTGCGGACGCGATCACCAGAAGTTGCCGACCGGCCCGGCACGGGCCGGCTCTGTTGGTCCTTCAGCTCCGTGGGTTCGTCAGCTCGGGTGGGTTCGTCAGTTCGGGGTGGTTCGTCAGTTCGGGTGGTTCGTCAGTTCGGGTGGTCCTTGAGTTCGGTTGGCTTCCTTCTGTTCGGACGCCTTGCATTGCGAGGGGAGGGACTCGAACCCACATCCCTTTCGGGACCAGGACCTAAACCTGGCGCGTCTGCCAATTTCGCCACCCTCGCGAAGACGGTAACCGGTGGTCAGTAGCCGGTAGCTGGTTTCCTCGTTTGTAGTCCCGCCGTAAGGCGGAATCCCGGCACGCTTGCGACGGGAAACGGCCCGCCTTACGGCGGAACTACGAACAGGTCCAGTATCCGGTCTCACAGTTCCCAGTATACGGTCTTGTCGCGATTTCGTGCAAGGCACCCACGCCCTGGCCAGGAACACCTGGCTAAGAACAGGTTGCCCGCCGCCCTGTCCGGCGATACCATACGCTTCGCAGGAGATGGCGATGCGAGGCAGATGGGCAATGGCGGCGGCGATGGCGTGCGTGCTGTCCGGCGGCGCGGCGGCCGACGAACTCGTCATGCGGAACAAGACGCCGTATACCGGCATCAAGATCATCGACGTGCAGGCGGGGAACATCGTCTACAAGCTTGGATCGAACCACAACCGCAAGCCGCTGGCCGACGTGGCGTCGATCAAGCTGGCCGACAAGGGCGCCGAGTTCAACAGGGCCGAGCAACTCGCTGCCGCGGGCAAGGCCGCCGAGGCCGTGGGCGCCTACGACAAGGCGGGCGAGGCCCTCGCCGCCGGCGACTGGCAGATGCGGCTGGTCCGCTACCGCCGCATGGCGGCCGCCAACGCGGCCGGGAAGATCGCCAGGTCGGCGGCGGACTGGCTGGCGCTGGTCGAGGAGAGCAAGGCTTCGCCGCAGGTGCTGGCGGCGCGTCCGACGAACCTGGGCAGCCGCGGTTCGGAGGAAGCGGCCGAGGCCGTCAAGTTGCTGACGGCGAGACTGGAGGACATGAAGGCGGGCGACGGGCGCGTCGCCGTCGGGAGGCTGCTGGTGGACCTGCACCTGCTGCAAGGCAACCAGGCGAAGGCCGACGAGGTGGACAAGTCGCTGGGCGCGGCGACGACGGGCGCCGCCGGCGGCACGGTTGCGGGCGCCGATGAACCGTCGATCGATGGCGCGGCGATTTCCACCGACGTCTCGGCGGCGCTGAAGGGCCCGGCCGGGGACGTGAAGGGCAAGCGATACGCCAGCGCGATCCAGACGATCCAGGGCAACCTGGACCGTTACGACGAATCGGAGTTGCCCAAGGCGCTGCTGCTGTTGGGCAAGGCGCAGTTCCTGAGCGCCGACAGCAGCGGCGAGAAGCGGGCCCAGACGCTGCGGCAAGCGGGCCTGAACTTCATGCGGGCGCATGCGGCGTCGTCGGGCGGCGCCGAGGCGGCCGAGGCGCTGTACATGGCGGCCCTGGCGTGCCGGGCGCTGGGCGACAAGACGGCCGCCCGGAACGCCCTGCGCGAGCTGGCGGGGGAGTACAAGGGCCAATGGGCCGACAAGGCGAAGACCGCCTTGGGCGGCTGGGCGAACGGCGCGGCGACGGGCCCGGCGGAGGAGTGATTCCGCGCGGCGCGGTCGTCGCCCACCAGTCGAGACGGGCGGTTGCCCGCGGGCGGCGCGCGGGGCCCCGGGCTCGCGGGCCGACGCCGTGCGCGAGCAGCCCGCCGGCGTCGCCACGAACCTGATCCGCACGCATCGGCCACGTGTTGCCCCGCCAAGAGAGGTTCTCGCGCGCCCGGCGCCCCCGGCGGGCTTTTGGGCGTTGCATTCAAACGCCGGTCCAGTATACTGCCCTCGTCGGCGGCGTAGCCAAGTGGACCAAGGCGACGGATTGCAAATCCGTTATCCGTGGGTTCAAATCCCACCGCCGCCTGTGGCCTTCGGGCGCAGGTCGCCCGGGCGCCGGGACTGCCTGGGGCGGGGCTTCCTGCTCCCCCGTCCAACGTCAGGCGGACGCGCGTGTCTGCCTTCGTGGCTGTTTGTCGCGGGTCTTGTAGAGAGGAAATGTATGCGTAGCAGAGCCCTCCTTCTGGCGGCGTGCCTTTCCATCGCGGCAAGCTTCTGCCTGGCCGGCGAACTCAAGAGGATCAAGCTGCGCGACGGCCGCGTCATCGAAGGCCAGATCGTCGAGAAGACCCAGACCTCCATCAAGGTCCGGATGAAACTGGGGGAGTTGACCTTCCCGACCGACCAGGTGACCTCGATGGAGGACGTGCACGACGCGAAGGCGGACTACGAACAGCGGCTGGCGAAGCTGAAGAAGGACGATGCCGGCGCGCAGGTGGAGTTGGGGCGATGGGCGATGGAGCAGGGGCTTCTGGCGGAGGCCAGGACGCGTTTCCAGGCGGCCCTGGAGTTGAAGAAGGACGACGAGCGGGCGGCGCTGCTGCTGCGCCAGGTGGAGGCGAAGCTGGCGGGCAATCCGGCCACGCCTGAAGTCGCTTCGACGCATGTTCCGATCGACACGGGCAGGCAGTCGTTCGACATGAAGGACATGGTCCGCATCGAGGACATCTACCGCATCCGCCAGGCCGAACTCCGCGAGGGCGAAACGGCGGCGGTGGAGTTCCGCAACGACGTGCTGGAGCGATTCATCAAGGCGATGGCGGGCAAGGAGGAGTTCCGCCAGCCGGCGTTTGTGCAGCAGTTCAAGAACTGGGCGCCCTCGCGCCAGGCCCGGTACATGCTCGGGCGCCTGGAGGAGAGCAGCCCGCTGCGCAACGACATCCTGATCAAGAGCGACCCGGAGTTCATGAAGGAATTCCGAGCGACGCTGTGGCGGTACGCCAGCGGCAACTGCGCGACCAGCGCGTGCCACGGGTCGAAGGAAGGGCGCGGCGGGCTGAAGCTGTACAACTTCCCCGGGCAGAACGACCACGTGGACTACACGAATTTCCTGATCCTGTCGTCGTTCCACAACAAAGAGAACCTGCGGAAGGCGATCAACCGCGACCATCCGGAGATGTCCATGGTCCTACAGCACGCCCTGCCCCCGCAAGTGGCGGAGCTGAAGCATCCCAAGCCGATCCCGGCCGCGTTCAGCAACCGGACCCACGAAGGGTATCTGCGGACGCTGAAGTGGATTCGCAGCCTGGAGAAGCTGCCGCGGTACGACATCAGGAAGCGCCCGCCGTTCGTGATGGAGCCTTCCAGCGGGTTGCCGGGCATCCGCGGCGGCACGCCCACCAGCGCTCCGGCCAGTCCGGCGTTGCCCTGAAGCTCCCAGCCGCCAGCTCCCAGCCGCCGGCAGAAGCGAGGTCGAGGGTGTTGGGCCCTGGAAACTGGAAGTTGAGAGCTGAACCGTGCTGCTGATTCTTCGCTACGTCTTCCTGGTGATCCTGATCGGCGTGCTCCTGGCCGCGGTGGTGATGTTCGCGGTGCTGGGCCTGGCCCGCGTGGTGCGTGCGCACCGCCTGGCCCGCGGCGCCCACGAGCGGGGCATGCGGTTCTTCCCGACCGACGGGTATGACGTGCCGCGTCGGTATGCGGACTTCGCGGTGATCTCGTGTGGACACAGCCCGCGCGCCAGCAACATGATGGCCGGCCGGCTCGACGGCGCGATGGTTCGGTGCTTCGACTACCATTGCGAGCTGGGGCACGGGCCGCGTCGGACGTCGCGGCTTCTGCGGGTGCTGGCGGCGGAGGTGGCGGCGGAGGTGGCGGCGCCGACGGTGATGTGGCACGAGTCGGACGCGGACCTGGCCCCGCTGGAGGCCCGCGGGCAGCGCCGGATCGGGCCTTGGGCCTGCTCGGGCGACCTGGACTTGGCGGAGGCGATCGCCAGCCAGTGTCCAACGCTGGCGAGCAAGGGGGCGAGCATCGAGCTGCGGGCCGGGGGCGTGATGCTCTGCGTGCCGGGCGGGCTGCTGGGGCGCGGCGCCGCCCTGGACGTCGAGGACGCGCGCCCGATTGTGCGCGAGTTGAGGCGGCGGAACATTGAAAAGGCGGCGGCGGAATGGTAGAAGTGTGCAACCTCCGGGCGTCCGGAAGGCGCCTTGATTGGGAGAAAGCCGTGACAGCGTGCAACCGCGGATTCCTGGTGTGTGCAGTACTCGGTGGACTCTGGGTGGGCGCGACCGGCGGATGCAGCCGCGACACGCGGACGGGCTTGGCCAAGGCAGCCGACCAGGCCCAGCGGCGGCTGGATCGTGCGGCCAGCCTGCTTCGCGACCCCGTCTACAAGTACGGCGGCCACTACGTCCCCCTGGGCAAGATGCTTCCGTCGGCCGTCGGCGACTCCAACGACCCCAACAAGATCGAGCTGGCGGCCACCGGCGCCATGAACGAGGACGTGGGCAAGGTTCTCGGCGAGGCCGAGGAGGAACTTGTCAAGGCCCTCAAGGAGGCCGGCAAGGACGAGCCGAAGGCCAGCCGCAACCGCGCGCTGGCCGTCCTGGCCCGCGTCCACGCGGTCAAGGCCCTCTACCACTCCATGGATGCCGAGAGGGTCTTCGATGCCGCCTGGGACGCCCTGGGCAAGGTGGAGATGGCGGGCGTCGAAATGGCCGACTACGGCAGACGCGTGGGCCTGTGCGACAAGCTGCTTGCGTCGGCCGATTCGTCGCTGGCGGAAATGGCCGGCAAGGCGAGGGAGGATGGCGACTCGGCCAAGAAGAAGCTCTCCGGACTGGCCGGCAAGATCGCCGACGTGAAGAAGCAGAAGGATGCCGTGGCGGCGGAGAACCAGAAGTTGATGGGCGAGGCGAGAGCGCTTCGCGTGGACAGCCAGCTCGCGCCGGTGCTCAGGAGCGTGGAGTTGTTCGACCAGGCGAGGGTGAAGGAAGACAAGGTCGCCGAGAACGTCGGCAGGATCGCCTCCTTCGACGACTCCCTCCAAGCCCTCAATGACGAGATGTCGCTGCTGCGGCTGGACGCCAACGCCGGCGAGCGGCGCGGGCAGGCGGCCGAGGGGATCGGCGCCGCCCGCCAGCAGCGGAAGAAACAACTGATGGACCAGCGGACCGTGCTGGCCAAGGCGATGGCCGACATGCAGGCGAATCTGGAGAAGCTGGCCGGCGAGGGGCAGGAGCGGTCCGGCGCGGCCGGGGTGCTGCGCAAGAAGGCGCTGGCGTCGCTGGAGCAGTCGCTCAAGTAGTACGACGAGTACGAGAAGATGACGCAGCCGAAGGACCCGCGGGAGCAGCCCAAGGACATCTCCGAGGCCGCCAACCCGGACGTGCTCTCGATGCACGGGGACACGTTCCTGGCCCGCGCGGACGTGCTGATGCGGTCGCTGGCGCTCCAGTCGCGGATCGAGCGGATCGTCGGCGAGACCCGCAATCGCTACCTGGGCCTGCCGGAGAAGAACCAGCCGCCGAGCGTGCTGGACCAGCTCGGCAAGTTCCTGCCCGACGCCGAGAAGATCAAGGGCGATGCGGTGCAGGACCTGCGTTGGGCGATCCAGCGATACGAGAACGCCGCCGATCGCGTGAACCGCGTGACGAAGTGGGCCTATCAATTGCACGTCGCCGGCGTCTGCGCCAGCCTCTGCCGCCTGACGGGCGACGCCGAGGCCCGAACCAAGGGCCTGGCCGTCCTGGACTCCCTGGGCGAGCAGGAAGGCTCGTCGTACATCGCGCCGGTGGCCAAGCACTTCCGCCTTGTCCTGGCGGAAGGCGCCGCGGCGCCCGCGCCCGGCGGGCCGGCGACCGCCCCGGCTCCGGGCTGATGCCGTGAGCGCCGGCGGGCGGACATGGCGGCAGCGGAACCAGCGGGCGATGCGGATCATCCGCTGGGCCGAACTGGCCGCGGTGCTTGTCGGGGTCCTGCTGGCCGTTCGCCTGAAGCTCTGGGGGCCGGTCGTCCTGTTGGCGGTGGTGTGCCTGGCCGTGCTGTGGTTCATCCTGGGCTTCACGTCGATCATGGCCTGCCCGCACTGCGATGAACGTCTCTGGGGGCTGTCCCACAAGGTGAGCAAGCTGCGGTTCTGCCCGTTCTGCGGGCGGGGATTGGACGAGGAATGAATGCGGCCACCGAGAGCAGAGGGCGATTCGGGTGGTGGAGCGCCTGGTCCTGGGGTAGAATCATTTCATGCCTCGAATCAGTTACTTCTTTGGTATCTCGGTATGTATCTTCCACAATGATCATGATCCCCCGCATTTCCATGCGGTCTACAATGACTATGGTGGGGCTGTGGATATCAGAACCGGTGAAGTGGTGCGGGGCACGTTGCCCCCACGAGTTCTGAGGCTGGTTCGTGAGGGGGCACAGGAGCACAGAGACGAACTCCTCAATGATTGGGAGCATGCTCGGAGGAAAGAGGAGCTGCAGCGGATTGCCCCCCTGGAGTAGAGGACATGATGCGGGTAGTGCGAGTAAGACCGGCGCATGATCACGTACTGCAGCTCTGGTTCAATACGGGCGAATCAGGTTTCTTTGACGTGGAGCCGTACTTGGACGGCCCAGTCTTCGAACCGCTGAGAGAAATGCACTTCTTCAATCAGGTGCAACTTGATGACACGGCAGGCACAATCTGCTGGCCCAACGGCGCGGATTTCTGTCCCGATCTGCTGCACGATAAAGTTGTTGGGGTGCCGGACGAAGCACGTGCGGGATAGGTGAAGCACCCCGCATGGGTGGCGACCTGGACATTCTCTCGGGCGCGAAGGCGAGGGCGCTGTTTTCAGCGATGGTCGCTCAAGCAGGTGTCGGCCCGGCAGGCGGGTGAGTGGCTGCGGCAGGCGGACGAAGTCGGCGGCGACGAATTCGCGGGGCCTGCCCGCACTGCTATGAACGTCTCTGGGGGCTGTCCCACAAGGTGAGCAAGCTGCGGTTCTGCCCGTTCTGCGGGCGGGAGCGGGTCCATGACCGTTCCTGCATCGCCTCTTCAGCCTGAAGGGCTGAGATATGACAGCCCAGGGCAACGCCCTTGTCATTACCCACATCTCTTCGGGTTGGGCAGTCGCAGGCGCGAGGTGTGCAAAAAGCACCGGAAAACCGAGGAATCGCTTCCTATGGGCCGAGAAGAAGCCGAAAGGGCAAATTGGGAACGTCAGTTGTATCTGC
>CAYWTX010000174.1:0-4177 GCA_964461295.1 uncultured Planctomycetaceae bacterium
TGCGCCCCCTCGGCAGCGGTTCCAGACCGGTTCGGCCGGGGGAGGAGGAAGCGCTGCGCGGCCTGGGGTCGGCGGGCGTCGCCGACGTCGCTGCCCGCCCCCAAACGGCACGCGCCGGCCGCAAATGACTCCCCGGCCGCAACGGCACGCGCTGGCCGCACGCGGCCGGGATGTGCCGCCGGCAGTCCCGGGCGCGCCGGGCGAAGGCCAGGTTGACGCCGATCCCCATGGTGGGCATTATCGGCGACGGCGGCGGGTCTGTCAAATGCGTGCGTGCCGCCCCAACCATGGCCCCTCCTGGGCCACCCTCGGAAGCGGCATCGGGCAAACGCCTGACGTCCCCCCTACTCCCGCGCCAGCCGGCGCAGCACCGCCTCCGCCTCCGCCATCCGGGCAAACCGCTTCTCCGCCTCGCGGAACGCCGGCGTGTGGACCGCCCGCCTGCTCTGCCTCCGCTCGGCCGGACGTTCCTTGTGCAGCAACTCGTGATACACGATGTACTCCACGACGAAGTCCGGGACGTCGGCGCGGTCCAGCGTCGCGCTCACCACCACCGTGTCGTGCGCGCCGTCGTACCAGCCGAACCGCCGCCCGCTGAACACCCCCCACCTCAACCTGGGCCGCTCCATCTTGCCGCCGAAGTACTCCGCGCTCACCCGCTCGAAGGCCACGCCCAGGTCGTGATGCACCCCGGCCGCGTGCTCGCACGATCCGCCCAACTCGTCCAGTTCCGCCCGCACCGCCTGGCACGCCTCCGACAGCATCGCCTCGTCCACCGGCCGCATGTCCGTCGGCCGCCGCGCCATCCTCGCCGCCAGGGCCGCGAACGCCTCCACCGGGAACGCGATCGCCTGCGTCGGCAGCATCGCCACCGTGCCGTTCTTCCCCGGCCGCAGGCGGCACAGCAGCCGCATGGGCCGGAACTGCACCCGCACCGGCAGCGGCATCCGTCCCTGGGCCCGCAGCGCCGCCTCGAATGCCGGCAGCGCCCGCCCTACCGCCGCCGCGTACGCCTCCAGGTTCTCTCGCCGCGAGAAGTACGCCAGCCACGCGCGCATCACCCGCGTGTCATCGGTCAGCGACCGCGGTTCAATCCCCTCCCGCCCGAGGTACTCGTCAATCGTCTCCGCATTCCGCCGAATCCAGTCATGCTGCTCCGTCAGCATCTCCGCCGTCAGTGACGGATCGCCCAGCGCCGCCACCACGCGATCGAAATGCTTCTTCAGCCCCACCAGCCGAGTCCGCCCCGCCGCGGCGCCCCCCTCAGCAGCCCCGCTTGTCTCCACAGCCGACCAGTCCAGCCCGCGCAGAAACTGGTACGCTCGCCGCGACGGGCCGGGCAAATCGCCGGCCCCGTGCCCCGCCTCCTCCATCCACAGCGCCAACTCCTCCAGCACTTGCTGCACGTGCTGCCGCGTTGCCGCAAGATCCCCCGGCGATACCGGCCGGCTCAACTGGCGCCGCACGCGCTCGGCCGTACGCACAAGACCCGTTATGCGAATCTTTCCCACAACAGCACGCCTCGGAGCTTGTCCGGCTTTCGATCCCCGCATTCGCGGGCGGCTTCCGGCGCCGTGCCGCTGCGGCGGCAGCCGTGCTCGTCAACCGCGTTTCTTCACCTCAACCGCCAGGGCCACGAACTCCTCGGTCTCCCGACGGACCTGCTTCACGAACGAGTTGCGATCGGCCGAGCCGAGCACAGCCTCCATCTCCGCGTCGCTGGCGTAGACCATGCGGCGGAAGGGACTCTCGAAGTCCTTCTTTCGCGACGCATACGTCTGCTCGCACACGAACTGCTGCGCCGCGACGGCCTCGTCGAGCGCCCTGTTCCACAGTTCGGCCGTCAACTCCGTCGCGCCGTGGACCGCCAGCAGCGTCGCCATGGCGTGCTTCCGCTTGTCGGCAGGGTACTTCTCCCACAAGGCGTCGTAGGTCGCGTGAACGGCGTCCCAGTTGTCGACCCGTCCGCCCCGGATGTCCGACCTGAGCGCGTCGAGGTCGCCTTGTGCGATCAACTGCCCCCCGAGGTTGGCCCAGCGACGCTGCCGCTGGCCCGCCAGGTCCCGCTTCAGGTCCGCCAGCGTCGCATGCGGCTTGTCCTTCATGCACGCCAGCAGGTTCTTCATCGCGTAGTAGACGAGCATCTGCCGGTACGCGTGATACGCCTCCCGCGCCTTGAGCACCACCACCTTGCGTTTGCTCTTCTCGACGCCCGGCGCGAGCACCTCGATGCCGTCGGTCTTCTCCGCGTCGGCCCCGAGCAACTCGTGCCCCAGGTGAACCAGTTCTTCCCGAGGCTTGCTTCCCGGCGCCGTTTCGCCTCCCTCCCGTTTCATCCACGCCCTCGCCGTCCATTCCGCCAGCAGGTCCATCGCGCCGAGCATCTCCTCGGCGGTGTCCGGCGCCAGCGAGTCGAACTCGATCTTCTGCACCTTCCGCTTCCGCTTGTCGCGCGAGCCGAACTTCCACGTGTTCCTCGCCAACGCGTACATGTTGTGACGCCACCACCACGCCGGCGACAACTCCAGCCGGTCAGCCGACACGTTGTTGTTCACCAGCGCGAACGGCAGCGGCACGTTCAACTCCTGGGCGTAGTCGCCCTTGGCCAACAGCGTGAACGAAGCGAACTTGCTGTTGTGCTTCAGCGACACGCACAGCCCCGGCCAGAACCCGCGCCCGGCGTGCACCTCGCCGTCCGGCGCGCGGCTGTTGTGGTTGGAGCCGATGGTCGCGCCCGCCGCGATGTTGCTCTGCCCCATCACCAGCGACGCGATGAGGAATGAATTGTTGTGATGCTGCTCGTGGGCCGGGAAGATCAGGTCGTTGAGCACCTCGCAGCAGGAAATCGTCGAGTTGTCGCCCAGCACCGAGTGAATCAGGCGCGCGCCGTACTTCAACGCCGAGTTGTTGCCCAGGACGAATCGCACCGCCTTCACGCCGTAGAACACGTGGCAGCCGTACCCGATGATCCCGTTCACCAGCTCGCACCCCTCGCCGATCTGCGTCGGTTCGTCGGCCGAGGAGTTGATCGTCAGATTCTTGAGTTTGTTGGCGCCCTTGATGTAGCAGCACCGGCCGACCTTCACGTCCTTGATGATCCCGCTGTTCTTGATCACGCACTCCTCGCCGACGGTGCCGTAGTGACCTCGGCGCGGATCGAACTGCTTCTGGGTGATCTCGCCCAGCCGCTTTCGCAACTCGCCATCGCCCGGATGCATCGCCCACAGGGCGGCGTCGGCGCAGATCATCCCGTCGAAGGGCAGCACGTCGCGCCCGCCGGCCTCGTTGATCAGGTCCATCGCGATGCGGACGCTCTCGTCCTCGCCCTGCTTGATGATCCCGTTGCCGAACTTGGCGTGGTTGGTCGTGTGCATCTCGTCCACGTTCAGCAGGATCGCCCGGTCGCCGATGATGTAGTGCCCCAGGAACGGCACGTTGTGAACCGCGACGTTGTCGCCGAAGTCGCACGCGACGATCCGGCTGTTGGTCAGCCCCACCGGCACCGTCAACTCGTGGTGTTCCAGGCACACTTCATCCAGCCGCCCGATCCGCACCAGCCCGTAGAACTCGCAGTTCTTCACCAGGTGCGGGCGAAACGCGTTGCCCACCAGCAACAGATCCCAGTCCGCGGCCGTGTTGCCGTTCTTCACCAGCGTCTCGATCTCGTCGGCCTTCAGGTGCCGCCAGTGGTCGGCGCCCCGCCGGCACTGCTCGTTCCGCAGGTAGTGCTCGTCCTTGCCGGCAGGCAACAACTCCGCCGGCACGAACCCGCTGCCCAGGGAACCTATCGGTACGATCCGGATGTCGCTCATGCCTTCTCCGCCTTCTTCTGCTGAATCCAACGGTAGTAGTCCGCCATCTTGAGTTTGGCGGCCGCCGCGTCATCCACGAACACGATGCTGTCGGGGTGCAGTTGCAGCGCGCTGGCCGTGCACATGCTCGTGACGGGGCCCTCGACGGCGGCGGCGATCGCGTCGGCCTTGTTGGCCTTGTTGGCCAGCAGGATCAGCTTCCGGGCCTCGAGGATCGTGCCCACGCCCATGGTCACGGCGCTGACCGGCACGTCTTCCTTGCGGGCGAAGAACCGGGCGTTGTCGTCGATCGTCTGCTCGGCCAGGTAGGTCACGTGCGTGCGGGATCCCAGGCTGGTGCCCGGCTCGTTGAACGCGATGTGCCC
>CAYWTX010000175.1:0-9386 GCA_964461295.1 uncultured Planctomycetaceae bacterium
GCAGTCGTCGCCGGCCTGGATGGTGCAATCGCTGATGCGAACGTTGCGGCAGTGGTCGGGGTCGATGCCGTCGCAGTTGGGCACGCGCAGGTCGTTCAGAATGCGGATGCCGTGGATCAGCACGTCTTCGCAGTTGGTGAGGTTCATCGCCCAGTTGGCCGAGTCGCGCAGCGTGATGTCGCGAAACGTCAGGCCGCGGATGTCGGCCAGGCGGAACATGTGCGGGCGCGAGCGGGCGCCGCTGTAGATGTACGGCATGTTGGGCGAGTCGGGCAACATGAACTGCACGCCCCGGCCATCGATGACGCCGCCGCCGGTGACGGACACGCCCTCGCCGCCGTCGCAGACGATCCACGCCGGGCCGGCGCCGGGCCGGTTGGGAAACGCCAGGGCCGTGTAGTCCTCGCCGCGCGTCGAGGCCACCAGCGCCGCCCCGCCTTCCACGTGCAACTCCACGTGGCCGCGAAGAGCGAACGTGCCGGCCAGGAACGTCTTGCCGCCCCGAAGAATCACCCTGCCGCCGCCGGCGGCGGCGCAGGCGTCGACGGCCTTCTGGATCGCCGCCGTGTCCATCGTCTTGCCGTCGCCGACAGCCCCGAACTCGGTCGCGTCGTACAGTGCCATGGCTGTGGGTCCTTTCGGTGAGCGTGAGAGCTTGTCCGCCTCGCCGCCGAAGGTCAAGGGCAAAGGTGCATGGAGCGACCGCGAACGCCGAGATCCCGCTCGGTTCCTCCGTCCCCGGCCTCGAAGCTGCAACCGGAATGCCGCGGGCCCCCAAGTTCCCGCCGGTTCACCTCACCACGTCCCGATACCGCGGCGTGCGGCGGCAGTAGATGAACCAGAACACCAGGCCCACGCACACGGCCCCGCCGAAGATGTTGCCGATCGTCACCGGCAGCAGGTTGTTCCACAGGAAGTTGGCCCACGTCAGGTTGGCCGGCGCGGGCAGCGCGCCCTGGCCCTTGATGAACAGGCCCATCGGCCCGAAGTACATGTTCGCCACGCAGTGCTCGAAGCCGCACGTCACGAACGCCGTGATCGGGAACAGAATGGCCAGGATCTTGTCCGTCGTCGAGCGGGCGGAGTAGCACATCCACACGGCCAGGCACACCAGCACATTGCACAGCACGCCGCGGAGCAGCGCCTCGTTGAACGTCTGCTCGCAACGCGACAGCGCCGCGCTGACGGCGTTGAGGCCCAGTTCGCCCTTGCAGAACCCGGGCGCACCCGACTGCCACACCAGCCATGCAAGCCCGGTTGCGCCGATGAAGTTCCCGATGTAGACGAGCACCCAGTTGCGCACCAGCCAGCGCACGCCCACCTTGCGCGACGCCACCGCCATGACGATGAGGTTGTTGCCCGTGAACAGCTCCGCCCCCGCCACCACGCACAGGATCAGGCCCAGGCAGAACGCCACGCCACCCGCCACCCGCGCCAGCCCGTACGGCAGGAGCTTGCTCGCCTCGGTCGTCACGGCCGTGCAGAAGCACGCCCCGAACCCGATGAACACGCCGGCGAGGATGCTCAGCAGCAGCGTGCTCAGCACGTCCATCTGCACCTTCCTGATGCCGACGTTCATCGCCGCCGCCGCCATGTCAGGCGGCGGGAGCATGTCGAACCGGAACGCCGGTTTCGACGCCTGGCCCGCCCGGGCGGGCTTCCTGTCCAACGTCGTTTTGTCTGCCAGTTGCGTCATGGTTCTCCCACGGGTGCGCTGTCGGCAAGTCCGCCGATCGAAGACCGCCTGCCGATTCGAGCAACGACCTTTTGCCATCCGGGCGGCAAACAGTCAAGACTTCCGATGTCAAGACTTCCGACACGCAACCGCGGCGCGCGCGTTCAATGTGAAGACATCCGTTAGGCGCCGTCACGAAATAACTTGTTCACGTTTCCCAGGTGGCACAGGTCTCCGACCTGTGCTGCACAGCTTGGAGAGCTGTGCCACCAAGACTGGCTTGCTCAGGTTATTTCGTGACGAACCCTTAAGGCATCCGTTCCGTCTTTGCAGAGGACTTTCCATGCTTCGTACACGAACCGTCTCACGCAGGAGTTTCCTTCGCGGCACCGCCGGCGCCGCGGCCGCCGGCTTGGCCATGCCGCACGTCATCACCTCCTCGGCGCTGGGCGGGCCGGGCAAGGCGCCGGCCAGCGAGCGGATCGTCATGGGCGCCATCGGCATCGGCAGCATGGGCACCGGCGACCTGCGCGGGTTCCTCGGCTTTGCCGAGGTGCAGATGGTGGCCGTGTGCGACGTGGTGAAGGAGCACCGCGAGCGGGCCAAGGGCCTCGTCGATGCCCGCAACCGCAACGGCGACTGCAAGAGCACGGACGACTTCCGCGAGATAGTGACCCGCGACGACATCGACGCGGTGATGATCGCCACGCCCGACCATTGGCACGCGATTCCCAGCATCTGGGCCTGCCGGCACCGCAAGGACGTCTACTGCCAGAAGCCCCTCTCGCTGACGATTCGCGAAGGCCGGGCCATGGCCGACGCCGTCCGCCGCTACGACCGCGTGTTCTCCTGCGGCAGCCAGCGCGTTCGCGGCGACTACGGCGGCCTGGCCGATTACGTCGACTCCGGCGCCATCGGGCAGGTTCGCGAGATCTACGTCGGCATCGGCGGGCCGTCGCGGCCCTGCGACCTCGGCGGCGAAGGGGCCGTGCCGCCCGGAATGAACTGGGACTTGTGGCTGGGCCCCGCGCCCTGGGCGCCCTACCATCCGTTCCGTTGCAGTTCGGCCCACGAACTGGGCGGCCGCGGCTGGCGAACCTGGCAGGACTACAGCGGCGGCATGATGACCGACTGGGGCGGGCACAAGTTCGGCGGCGCCATGTACGCCGCCAGGCTGGAGGATACCGGCCCGGCCGAGATCATCCCGCCCGACGGCAAGGCCGTGACGCTGCTGACGTACGTGTTCGCCAACGGCGTGCGGATCTACCGCGGCGGGCGCGACCTGGAGTTCAAAGGCACGCTCGGCGATGCCCCGGCGCCCAAAGGGGCATCCCGCGGCCGCGAGGCCGCCCAGCGCGGCTCGCTGCGGCAGTACAGGGGCCAAGGCGGCATTCACGGCGACTTCATCGAGTGCGTCAAGACGCGCCGGCGATGCTTCCAGGACGTGGAATACGCCCACCGCACGGCCACGGTCTGCCACCTGGGCAACATCGCCTACCAACTGAAGCGCCCGCTGAAGTGGGATCCGGTGAAGGAGGAGTTCCCCGGCGACGCGGAAGCCAACCTGCTGCTGGACCGCCCCCGCCGCGAACCGTGGACGCTGTGAGGAGCCAACCGGCCTGCCGAAGGCTCCGCCCTCGCCGTCGCCGCGGGCCCCAACACGCTCGGCGGCGGCCCCTCCCATGCCGGATGCGGATCGCTTGACGGCGGCGGGCGGGCGGCGCTGACGTGCTTCGACGCCGCGACGGGCAGGAAGTGGACGGTTCGCGGGCGAGCATATGCTATATTCCCTCCATGCCGTCGAAGGACCCATATGAAGTACTGGGCGTTCCGCGCAACGCCAAGGGCGAGGACATCCGCAAGGCGTTCCGCAAAGCTGCGCTGAAGTACCATCCCGACAGCACCCGGGAAGCCCCCGATGTCGCCGAGACCAAGATCAAGGAGTTGATCTACGCCTACCAGTTGGCGATAGCGGCGCTGGCGGCGGGGCCGGGCACGGCGGCCGCGGCCGCGACGAGCAGAACCTACTCGCCGAGCGACTTCGCGCGACACGGCTACCAGACGGCGGCGTCCTCGGCGACGAGAATCCCGATGACGCCCGACGAGATCGAGCAGGAACTGGCCTCGCTGTGGTCCAAGCACAAGTCGGCCACGCGGAACGAACCGCTCTGGTTCGCCCTCTTCTGGGTGGTGGCCGTGCTGGTGGGGATCGCCGTCGGCATCTACACGGGCTTCCGCATGATGCCCCACGGCGAGGAAGCCGAGGGCACTCCGCCCAGCACCTGGCACGTCGTGCTCATGATCGCCCTGGCCGAGGCGATCTACGCCGCCCTTGCCTTCGCGGCCGGGTACCTCATCCTCCTCACGCGCAGACTGGTGAAGCTGACGGTCCAGTACGCGGCGAGGCGGTGGATGGCCCTGCCGGCGCCGAGGGACCAGAACCCGCGGGAGCGGGAAGAGAACGTGCGGTGACGAACCCGCCAGCCGCAACAGGAGCAGACATGACGCAGCCTGACGACCGCTACCGGGCATTCATGGGCATGGCCCCCAAGCGCATCCCGCACTGGGAGCATTGGTCCTGCCCGGACGCCGAAACGTACATCACCGGCATCGACTACTACGACCATCCGCGTCTGTGCCGCCAGAAGCTGCTGGAGATGTACCCGCAGCTCAAGGACTCCCTCGGCGTGCCGAAGAATGACACGCCCAAGCCGCGCCCGCGCCTGAGCAACGACGGCCAGAGCTCCGACTCCGAAAAGCATTCCGTTCGCTGGGGCGACGGCGAGACGTGGACGTTCGAGCATGGCGAGAAGTTCTTCAAGTCGGCCGAGGACGTGCTGAATTTCTCGCCGCTGGAGCACGCGGCCGAGTTCAAGCACTGGCCCGTCGTGTCCTGCCACGATTTCTCGAGCGAGGAACTGCTCTACCAGGACTGGCGGAAGAACTACCCGCCCGAGTGGACGAAGGCCCCGGAGGGATCTTCCGCGAACGTCGGGTTCTACAACACGATGTTCATGTGGCCGCTGCTGTGCTTCGGGTGGGAGCTGTTCATGGAGACCTGCCTGGAGCCGGGATTCGAGCGAATCATGGACGAGTTCGCCGAGATCAACCGGCGGGTGTTCCGGGCGTTCGCTCGCCTGCCGGTGAACTTCGTGGTCTGCCACGACGACATCGTGAACACGCGCGGGCCGATCTGCTCGCCGAAGTGGATGCGCAAGTACATCTTCCCGCGGTACGAGGAGTTCTGGGGGATCGTGAAGGCGGCCGGCAAGGAAGTGCTGTTCATGGTCGACGGGCGCATCAACGACTACGCCGACGACGTGCTCGCCTGCGGGGCACGCGGGTTCATCACGGAACCCTACACCGACTTCAAGGCCATCGCCCGCAAGCACAAGGACGTCTTCCTGGCCGGCGAGGGCGACAACCGCGTGCTGACGCACAATCGGCCGGAGGGGATCCGCGCGATGGTGGAGAGCATGGTCGAGACGTCGAAGATGACGGGCGGCTACATGATGTGCATCGGCAACCACATCCCGTGGGACATTCCGCCGGCGGCGGTGAAGCTGTACCTGGACCTGTGCGCGGAACTGGGGGACAGGTAGCGGCGCTGTGGCGTCGAAACTGCCACGATTGCGGATCACCTCCTGCTGTGGGTAGCATACGGGGGAGAGGTTGAAGCTGACTGTGAAACGTAGCGTTTAGATCGAGACCACGATTCCAGGCTACCTGACCGCCAAGCCCAGCAGGGACATCATTCGCGCCGCTCGCCAGGAACTTACGCGGGAATGGTGGGAGGTGCGACGGAGCGACTTTGAGTTGTTTGCGTCCGAACTGGTACGGGAAGAAGCTGCCAAGGGTGATAGTACGGCTGCCGCAAGACGTCTGGAGGCATTGCAGGGCATTCCGCTGCTGGACGTGACGGAGGAGGCGACTGAACTGGCGGGCAGACTCATGGAGCTTGGCGTTTCCCCAGCGAAGGCGGCTGATGACGCGGGCCACTTGGCGACCGCGACAGTGCATGGCATGGAGTTTCTTCTGACGTGGAACTGCCGACATTTGGCGAATGCAGAGATTGCTGAGGTGATTGCGTTCTTCCTCCGAGAGGGAGGTTACGAACCCCCTGTTATCTGCACCCCGGAAGAATTGGTGGGAGCGAATTATGTCTGAAGACGACCTTATGAAGGAAATCTGGCGGATCAAGGATGAGAATGCTGCCAAGTACGATTTCGACGTCCGACGTATGATGCGCTCGCTTAGAGAGAGGCAATCGGAGGGAGGTTGCAGGGCCGTTTCGCGGCCTAGCCGGAAGCCGGTTCTGATGAAGCGGAAGTGACCATGGCCCCTCGAAGGCACTTGGAGTTTGCGACCCAAGTCACCCCGTCTCGTGAATGCCCCAGTACCAGTCCCAGGGCCTGTCGAGGTCGTCGTACGGCCAGAGCTTGCCCATCTGCTTGCGGAGTCCGATTGTCGCCGCGTCGGGCGGCAGGGGCTCTACCGGCCAGAAGGAGCGGCAGGCGTCGGTGACGCGGCGGACGGCGGGGCTTGATTCGGCGCGGGCGATCAGGTCGCGAAGCGTGTACGGGTAGAGGTAACCGTTGCCGCTGAACCGCACTTCCACCCAACCAACCTCCGCAGGTTCCTCACACGCCAGCCTACAGAGCTGGACCGGCCCAACTTCGACGCTCAACGAGTCGGGGCAGAATGTGAGCTCGTTCTCTGCGGAAGGCGGCAGCCTCAGGGATTCGGCAGCTTCGTCGGCAAGACTGCCAAGTCCGATATACGCCCTATATATCGACCTAGGCTCGCCCCTCAGGTGCTGCAGCAACATCGCCACGTTCCCAGGATCGTGTTTGACGTCGACGTCCCACTTGATGTCCCGGTATCTGGCCGTATACGGGTGTCCCTTGATTGGCTCAAGCCACGTGGCGGGCTTTGCGTCCTTGTCGATCCTCCGGCCAAACTTCAGATCGAGGCTCAACAGCCATTCCTGGGCGATGGCGCCGGACTGGGCGAGCAGATCCAGGAACCGGGCAAGATCGTCGCCGGTGACGGACGGCGGCGCGGTAGGGCGATAGTAGACCAAAGATGAGAAGAACGACATGCATGGAAACTACCACCGCTCGTTCCGGAACGCAATGGCACGATGAGCCGCGGCTGGCGGCGAGGGCTTGACAATCCGCGTCGAGCCGACGATTGTTCTCTCCGCTGAATTGCACCGCTTCTGCCAAACAAGGAATGCCATCGCATGACCAAGTACGGGCATTTTTCGCAAGACGGGTTCGAGTACATCGTGACGCGGCCGGATGCGCCGCGGCCATGGATGAACTACATCTGGAACGGCGAATACATGGGCCTGATGTCGCAGGTGGGCACCGGCCGGGCCATGGTGGAGGTGGACAAGCGCCGGACCAAGCACCTCAGCGGGCGCATGGTGTACCTGATCGACGCCGAGACGGGCAGGCACTGGACGGCGAACGCCCTGCCGGCGTGCGCGGCCCGTGAGAGCTATCGCTGTGCGCACGGGTGGAACTACACGACCATCGACGTGCGGAACGAGGGCGTCGAGTCGAGCTGGCGCGTGATGGCGCCGCGACAGGGGCCGTGCGAAATCTGGACGCTGCGGCTGCGGAACGCCACCCGCCGCCCGCGGCGGCTGAAGGTGATGCTCGCGTGCGACACGCCGATCGGCGGCTGGTACAAAGGCGCCGTCAACGGCTGGTTCGACGAGAAGCTGTCGGCCCTGCTGGTGAGCAACGTCGTCCGCTTCGGCGGCAACTACGAGCACCGCACCACGGGGCGGCGCGAGCAGGCGTTCCTCACGCTGGACGCGCGCCCGAGCGGCTTCGACGGCCTGCGGTCGGCGTTCGTCGGCTACTACAACGACGTTCAGACGCCGCAGGCGGTGCGGCAGGGCGGGTGCTCGAATTCGCTGGCGGAATTCGACCAGCCGATCCTCGTGCTGGAGGCGACGGTGAGGCTGGCGCCCGGCGCCGAGACGACGCTGAACGCCATCGCCGGCGTGTGGGGCGAAGAGGCCGACGTGGCCGGCCTGCGAAGGCGGTACTTCGCGCCGGGCGCGATCGAGGCCGAACTGGCAGCCGTGAAGAAGGACGCCCGCCAGGCCGTGGACAGCGTGTACGTGCGAACGCCGGACGCGGAGTTGACGACGTTCTACAACGGCTGGCTGAAGCACCAGCTCCGGCTGAACGTGACGTGGGCGCGCGGCTACTACAACGGCTACCGCGACCTGTGCCAGGACGTCACGAACTACGCGGCAGTCGAGTTCCCGCGCGCGTGGGAGAAGCTCAGGGAAGTGCTGTCGTACCAGTATGTCAGCGGGTTCGCCCCGCGCGGCTGGATCGAGAGTGAGATCATCGACCAGGAGTACGCCGACTCGCCGGTGTGGATCGTGCCGGCCGTCTACGCGATGCTGATGGAGAAGGGAGATCGGACGCTGCTGGAGGAATCGGTGCCGTTTCGCGACGGCCCGGCGGGCAGCGTCTACCAGCACGCGAAGCGGTCGGTGGATCACCTCTGGGGCGACCGCGGCCGCCACGGCCTGAGCAAGGTTCACCGCGGCGATTGGAACGACATGCTGAACATGATGGGCGCCGAGGGGCGCGGCGAGAGCGTGTGGCTCAGCCTGGCCCTGCACCGCTCGCTGAAGCAGTTGGAGCAGATGGCGGCGTTGTGCGGCCGCAAGCGGGATGCGGCCACGGCGGCGGCGCGGGCGGCGAAACTGGCCGAGGCGCTCGACAAGCACGCCTGGGACGCCAAGGGCGGCTTCTACCATCGCGGCTACACCGATGCCGGGACGAAGGTCGGCACGGCCGCCTCGGGCGAGGGAATGTTCCTCAACCCGCAGAGCTGGGCCGTAGTCAGCGGCGCAGCCAGGGGCAAGCGCGCGGCGGCCGCGATGAAGAAGGTGGACGAACTCCTGGAGACGGAGTTGGGTTGCAGCACCATCCAGCGAGCGTTCACGGGCGGCTTCCGCCCGGACATCGGCTTCTTGAGCGTAATCCGGCCGGGCGAAAACGTGAACGGCGGCATCTACAACCACGCGAATATGTTCAAGGTGGCGGCCGACTGCGTTCTGAAACGCAACGCCGCGGCGTGGCGGACGCTCAGCGCGGCGCTGCCGTTCCGCAAGCTGCCCGGGCGCAACTGCGAGCCGTTCGTGATGCCCAACGGGTACGTGGGCCCGTTGGCGAAGGCCCGCTACGGCGAGGCGCCGTTCGGCTGGGTGACCGGCTCGTGCGGCTGGCTGGCGACCGTGGTGATCGAGTACGTGTTGGGACTCAAGCCGA
The DNA here is from genome assembly GCA_964461295.1 of uncultured Planctomycetaceae bacterium. Classification (GTDB taxonomy): domain Bacteria; phylum Planctomycetota; class Phycisphaerae; order SM23-33; family SM23-33; genus CAYWTX01. Next base: position 8,983 of record CAYWTX010000175.1, read on the forward strand.
CGTGGGAAGGGCTGCGGATCGATCCGTGCCTGCCGCCGCACTGGAAGACATGCTCGGCGGTGCGGCCGTTCCGCGGCGCCCTGTACCGGGTCCAGTTCGAGCAGGCGGGCCGCGGCAAAGCCTGCAACAGGATCGCCGAAATCCGCGTGGATGGCGAACCCATCAGAGGCGACGTCCTTCCGCATGAGAAGGGCAAGCACTACCGCGTCAAAGTGCGCATGGAAGCGTAAGAAACTTCAACCGCAAAGGGCGCAAAGAGAAAGAAAGACACTGGTCGGGTAAGCCTGGGCGGTTGCCCGCCCAGGCTCCCCACGGATCCGGACTTGCAGGATTCCCGCATCCGGCTCTTCGGATGCTGGCTTCGCACGTCCGACTGCGCAGCTCGGACGGGCCGATCCGCTATC
>CAYWTX010000176.1:0-1850 GCA_964461295.1 uncultured Planctomycetaceae bacterium
GCTGAACTGCGGGCCGCTCTGCAGGAAATCAGCGCTCGGCAGTGTGTGCCTGTGAGCGACTTGGTGCGAGAATCGATCCGCCGCTATGTGGCCATTGAGCGGTTCCGTGCCCTTCGTAAGAGAGCGCTTCCCTTTGCTGAGGCACAAGGATTGTTGACCGACGAAGATGTCTTCCGGGCCCTTTCATGAGAATCGTGTTGGATGCCAACGTCGTGGTGGCGGCATTTGCCGCGAGGGGGCTTTGCGAGTCGCTCTTTGAACTGTGTCTTGGCAGCCATGAAATCGTGCTCAGCGAACGCTTGCTCCCACATTCCGCGTATCCCGAAGTGGTAATTCTCCATTTCTCGGGCCCGATACTCAAGTTGGGACTCGCGACAACCACACCTGCAAACAGAAGTGGACGACCTCTGCGCCCAGTGGGAATACGACCTGCTGCGATTATTGAGTTTCCCAGACCTCGGGATGAAGTACGCCGAGTGGACGTGTGGCACGGCCTACTTGTTGGCCGTGCTGACCTGTCCATGGCTCCGGAAATCTGGGGTATCGAACTTCGCTTCTTGGGCCGCACGCCGACTAGCGCGGCTAACAAGTGAGCCGTGCCTCACCCCGAATCACAGATTGGCTGTTAGCACGCTGATATCGACCTTGAAGTAATCCGCCAGCTTGCGGATCATCTGTCGACTAAACGGCTTCTTGCCGGCCAGAAGGAGGAGAAAGGTTAAGCGAATGCCTCTTGCTCTACTCTCTCCTTTCTCCTTTCTCCTGCTCTATTGCCGCAGAGGCAGTGGAGGCGGCGGGAATCGAACCCGCGTCCCGAGACATTTTCATGGAAGCATCTACGTGTGTAGTCGAGTCTTTGAGTTTTCGCTCTTGCTAGCCCCTCCCGACCGGGTCCAACAAGAATTAGGTGAGAACATTTTTTAGCCGCCGGCGTGCTCGCCATGACCGACAGCGAACCGGATTTGACGACCGACTTTTGGGACTCTCCGGTTAAGACCCGCAGTCGGGACTACCTTTTGCTAGGCAGCCAGTGCGAGGTTTTCCTCGGCAATTAAAATTGTGGTCAGCTATTAACGTGGCCTACTGACCAACCACGACACGCCACTTCCACTTCAAGCTATCCGGTCGAATCCAATTTTTCGCCCCCCGAGTAACAACTCATCAAAAAACGCCGTTCGCAATTCCTCGTCGCCGCCGCAAGATGCCGCAGCCACGTCCCGGCACGTCCTATTCTAACAGCGCGGACATGGCGGGCAAACCCGCAGCGCAAATGCTCGCCGGAAAATGCTCCTGCTCCGGCAATGAACCGCGGAATGTCGAACAAGGAACTCCGAACGGTGAAGTGAAAAGGGTTCCATTCAAGTCCACAACACCCACAATTGCCAGATCGTGACCACCACGCCCAACGGTATGCACCACCACGCAAACAATCGCAGGCGTCCCCGCTCCAAACAGTTAATGAGCCAGGAGATCGCCCAAAGCCCCACGAGGAACGACACTACGCCGCCGATCAGCAAGTACGGCCACGGAGTCTGCAAGCCCGTCCCGGTCACCATCCCAATCGTCTTCAGGACGCCGGCTCCGGCGATGGCCGGGATGGCCAGTAGAAACGAGAATGTCGCGGCCGACCGCGGCGAGAGCCCCTGTTTGAGTCCGACCGAGATCGTGGTCCCACTGCGCGATAGACCGGGCAGGATCGCGGCCGCCTGACTCAGCCCAATCACCAGCGCCTGGCGATAGGACATCTCCGTGTAAAGCGTCGTACCGGACAGGCTGCGGGCCGCCCACAACAGAATCAGTCCAGTCACCACGAGCATCACACCCGAGAGTAATGCGTTCTCCATCAGGTG
>CAYWTX010000177.1:0-7908 GCA_964461295.1 uncultured Planctomycetaceae bacterium
CAACTCCGCCGTGCGGTTTCGGCACGGTTGCCCCCGGACCGGTGACCGGTTGCTTCGCGTGGGCGGGCGTGGGCGGTCCCTCATTCGCACCCGACCGTGCCGACACGCCACGGCTCCGCTTGAGAATGGTTCGGGGCGCCATGCCGCCGGGCAGCCGGCGGGTCTGGCCGGGAGGGGGAGTGCTCTGGATTGGGGCTTGACTTGCGCGGGCGGAGCGAATCGAATCGCGGGGGGCCATCGCACCGGGCGCAATCGGTGGGCTTGGCTGGATCGGCCTGACGAGGAGAGATCATGCCGGGATTCGACGACGTACACGCGGCCGTGGAGCGATGGCGGAAGAACATCAAGGGCAAGTTCCGTGGGATCGCGTCGTTCGAGGAGCGGGCGCAGTTGCGGTTCGACGCCATCAAGGCGCGGATCAACCCGCGGCGCGTGGCGACGGGCGAGTGGCAGTTCCGCTCGTGCCACTACCGCGGCTGGGGCGACTACGAGTTCCTGGAGGACTGGCGGACGATCCGGGTCGGCCAGACGTGGGGCGGGCCGGACATCTCGGCGTTCTTCAAGCGGCAGATCGCCATCCCTGCGGAACTGGACGGCCTGAAGGTCGCCCTGCAGATCTACGTGGGCGGCGACTCGCTGGTGTCGATCGACGGCCGGGCGTACCACGGGCTGGATCTGTTCCGCAGCGAGATACCGATCGCGGAGCGGGCGGCGGCGGGCAGGACGTACGACGTGCAGATCGAGAGCTTCATGAACTTCGGGGGCAGCAGCGCGAAGATTCAGGAGTTCATCATCGCGGACCTGGTGAGCGTGGACGAGGGGGTGCGTCAGGCGTACTGGGACCTGTGGTGCGCGGCGAAGATGCTGGCCGTGCCGGACCTGGACGAGAAGGTGCGCGAGTTTGTGGAGCACCACCTGTGGGCGGCGATGAAACTCGTGCCGCTTCGCGAGACGGACGCGGGGGTGTTTCGCGCGGCCGTGCTGGAGGCGGCGAAGGCGGTGCGGGAGACGGTATACGCGACGGACCGGTTCAAGGGGCGGGGCATGCAGCACCTGGTGGGGCACTCGCACATCGACCTGGTGTTCATGTGGCCGTACAAGGAGTTCGTGCGGAAGATCGGGCGGACGCACGCGACGGCGTTGCGGCTGATGGAGCAGTACCCGCAGTTCCGGTTCGCGCAGAGCCAGGCGAAGATCTATTCGGATTTGAAGCGGTATTACCCGGAGTTGTTCGGGCAGATCAAGCGGCGCGTGGCGGAGGGGCGGTGGGAGCCGCTGGGGGCGTTCTGGGTGGAGCCGGACTGCAACTGCGTGTCGGGCGAGTCGTTGGTGCGGCAGGTGCTGCACGGGCAACGATTCTGGCGGCAGGAGTTCGGCGTGGTCAGCCGCACGTGCTGGCAGCCGGACGTGTTCGGCGTGAGCTGGGGCCTGGCGGGGATTCTGGCCCGCTGCGGGGTGCGGTACTTCGTGACCAACAAGATGGTGCCGTGGAACGACACGAACCCGTGGACGATGAACACGTTCTGGTGGGAGGGGATGGACGGCAGCCGCGTGCTGGGGATCGTGCCGCCGGGCCACTTCATGGGCGTGGTGGACCCGGACATGCTGGACGGGCAGTGGCGGCGGTTCGCGGACAAGGAGACGATAGGCGAGACGTTGCACGTGTACGGCTGGGGAGACGGCGGCGGGGGCGTGGACGTGGAGATGATCGAGTCGGGCACCCGGTACGGGGACTTTCCCGGCCTGGTGCCGACGAAGTTTTCGGGCGCGGAGGAGGCGTTCGACCGCATCGCGGCGAAGGCGGCTGGGGCCAATCTGCCGGTGCTGCGCGACGAGATTTACCTGGAGGCGCACCGCGGAGCGGTCACGCACAAGGGGCGGCTGAAGAAGCTCAACCGCCGCGCGGAGATGCTGTACCGCGATGCGGAGATGGTGGCGTCGCTGGCGTGGGCGGGCGGGGCGGAGTACCCCTCGGCGAAGCTGGACGAGGGGTGGAAGGCGCTGCTGGACAACCAGTTCCACGATGCGCTGCCTGGGACGCACATCACGCCGGTGTACGGCGAACTGCTGGGCAAGTACGAGACGGTGCTGGCGATCGGGCGGGACGTGCGCGATGCGGCGCTGGCGGCGCTGACGGGGGCGGGGGAGGAAGAGATCGATCGCGGAGGCGCAGAGGACGCGGAGAAGAAGGAGGAGAAAGGGCTCGGGCGCGATTCGGTTGTGGTCTTCAACTCCCAACCGTGGACACGGTCGGACATCCTGGCGATTGCCGGGGAACTTGTGGGGCCGCGGGCGGTGGCGGAGGGGATGGCGAACATGCCGGCGCAGCAGGATGTGACGGATCTGGAGGGGCGCGCGTGGCGTCTGGTGAAGATGCGCGACGTGCCCGCGTGCGGAGTGCGACTGCTGAAGATGGTAAGTGCCCCCAAGGGGGTGGAAGGACGCGCTGCGTCGCGTCCCTCGGTGGTCGCACGGGCCGATGGTATGCGCTTCGTATTGGAGAACGACCTGCTTCGCGCAACCGTGGACGCAGGTGGACACCTGGTCAGCCTGTACGACAAGGAGCACGACCGCGAGGTGCTCGTCGCGGGGCAGCGAGGCAACGAGTTCCAGCTCTTCGAGGACACGCCGGGCAAGTACGACGCCTGGGACATCGTCGAGACGTACAAGGACCACCCGGTGGACATGTCCGCGGCGACGACGAGCGTGGCCGTGGAGGAGACCGGCCCGCTGAGGGCGTCGTTGCGGATGGAGAAGGCGTTCCACGGATCGAAGGTCGTGCAGCGGATCTGGCTGGCCGCGGGCGGGCGCGAGTTGTCGTTCGAGACGCTGGTGGACTGGACGGAGCGGCAGCGGCTGTTGAAAGTGGCGTTCCCGGTGGAGATTAACGCCAACTTCGCTACCTACGACATCGCGTACGGGAACATCGCGCGGGCCAACTATCCGCGGAACTCGCACGAGCGGGCGCGGTTCGAGTCGCCGTGCCAGCAATGGATGGACCTGTCGCAGGCGGATTACGGCGTAAGCGTGCTGAACGACTGCAAGTACGGCTGCGACGTAGCCGGCAAGACGATGCGGCTGACGCTGCTGAAGGGGTCGATCTCGCCAGACCCGGAGGCGGACAAGGAGCGGCACAGTTTCACGTATGTGCTGTACGCCCACGCGGGCGATTGGCGGGCGGCGCGGACGGTCGAGCGGGCGATGAACTTGAACAGTCCGATGCACGCGGCCACGGCGCGATCGGCGGGGCTGAAGGTTCGGGATGGGCAGAACTTCCTGGCGATCGAGGGCCCGTCGGCGGGGGGGTTGACGCTGGAGGCGGTGAAGCTGAGCGAGGACGTGTACGACGGCGCGGCGGGGGAGTTGGTCGTGCGGGTGGTGGAGAGGCACAACGCGACGGCGAAGGCGGCGCTGGTGCTGCCGAGGGCGGTGAAGGCGGCGTGGCGATGCAACCTCATGGAAGAAAAGGAGTTGGAACTTCCAGTCGAGGGAGGGCGGATTGCGTTCACGGCCTGGCCGCACGAGATCGTGACGCTGCGCGCGGCGCTGGCGTGAAAAAACAGTGTCTTTCCGGAGCGGATCCTCAGGTCTTGTAGAGGGCTGCCCGATAGAATGGATGTAGAAGCGGTTCGAACAACTGCCCATGTTATAGGGCGCAAGACTTTAAGAACATACGGGCGAACTGCTTCCAGACCGACTTCCACTTGAAACGTGGAGGTCGGTTTTCTTCTGGGCGGTGGGAGAGGCAGTCGCCGCGAAGCAAGCTTCGACGAGGGTCGTTGCGCGGATGGAGGGTTGGGGGGGTCTACGTTCGCAGGCGGAGCATGGTGTAGGGGCCTTCGGGGATGACGCAGATGCGGGCGGCGGGGTGGGCGGCGGCGTAGTCGTCGATGGCCCGCTGGGCGCGGTCGCGGGCGGAGCCCTGGCCGAGCATGGGATTCACCGCGATGTGCATCTGGACGCGCTGGGCGATGCCGTCGCTGACGAACCACAGCTTCCGCGGGCCGATGACGCGCAACACCTTCGCCTGCATCTGCAACTCCCACTGATCCAGTTCGGTGCGCTGGGCGTTGGCCTCGATGTGCGCGAGGAACTCCGGCCAGCGGTCTGCCCAGGTCATCATCAGGTCGGTGAAGGCGTCGCTGCCGAGCCTCTCGTTGCAGGCCGAGACCTGCAACAGGGTGCTGCCCGGGTGCAGGGCGGGCAGGGCGGTGCACATGCCCTTGACGGTCTGGTAGAACGTCTGATCCAGCGGATAGCCCCCGCCGTTGGTGATGACGAAGTCGTAGGGGCGGTCGATCTGGGCGGTGGTCCACTGGCGGACCTGTCGGCAGCCGGCCTCGTGAGCGGCGACAAGGCTGCCGCAGTAGATGCCGGCGATGCGGCGGTCGCCCGTGATGGCGACGTTGAAGAGGAAGTCGACGCCGACGGCACGGGCGACCTTGAGGGCGATCTCGTGGCAGGGGTTGCCGTCCAGCACGCCGGTGTCAGCGCTGGGGTGGGCGAGCGTCTGGTAGCCGTGGAACCGCTGCACGGTGTGGAGGTCCACCAGGGCGGGGCAGACGCCCTTGCGCCCGCCGCTGAACCCGGCCATGAAGTGGGCTTCGACGTAGCCGGTGACGATGCGGAAGTCGGCCTCGGCGAAGCGGCGGCAGAGGCTGACGGGCGGGTCGTCGCTGACTCGCGTGAGCGTGGCGGCATCCTCGGCGCGGTGGTCGATCACCTCCACGCGGGCGAGGACGTCCTTGCCGACGAGGTGCTCGTGCTCGGCGGGCGTGCTTGGCCGGTGCATGCCCGTGCCGACGATGATGACGATCTGGGCGTCGGCAACGCCGCAGTCGTTGAGGACCTTGAGCATGGGGGGCAGGAACAGTTGGTTGGGCACGGGGCGCGTGATGTCGGAGATGGTGATGGCGACGGTCCGCGGTCGCTTGAGGCGGAGCAGTTCCGCCAGCGGCGGCGAGCCGATGGGCGCGGCGAGGGCGGCGGCCACGGCCTCGTCGGGGCGCGGCACGGCCGGGACGTTCTGCCCGACGAGCACGTCGGCGGAGTCGGGCACGTGCAGTTCCATTCCGTCTTTGCCGTAGAGAAGGTGGACGGGTTTCATGATTCGTGCTCTTTCGCGAGCAGTTGCAGGAACGAATCGATTTCCGCAAGAAACGCGTTCAGGGCGGCCTCGCCATCCCTCACCAAGGCCGTCATTCGTCCCCAGTCAAGTCGGGAAGCATACCCATGGTGGTAGAAGTGTCGGAAGTCACAGTAGTCTTTCAGTCGCGAGTGCATGGCCGGCGAGATGACTGCCGGCCGATGCTGGTTGGGGGTGATCAATGCCTGGAGCAGTTCGCTATGCCAAGCCGGTCCCCGTGGGAGGGATTTGTCGACAAGCTTGAGGATTCGTTTGCCCGTACACTCGATGCCGTTGTACAGCGACTGCAGGAAACCGGCCAAGGCGGCGAGTTCGATAGTTGTCGGCTCGCCTCCCGTCGCGATTCTTGCCAGCAAGGGGCGGAATGCATCGAGCAGCAACCCGAGTTCATCTCTCTCAGCATCCAGTTGTTCTCGAAGCTCATCCAACACGTTGGAGTCGCCCCTCCTTCCGCTTCAGGTACTTGGTGAAAGGTCGGTCATCGTCCAGGTCCACCAGATCCAGTTCACGCCTCGGTATCCTGTCCCCCGCCTTCGACCAGGCCCGGAAGAACTCCTTCGCCGGCAATCCGGAAACCGCCAGGTCAATATCCGAATACTCGTCCATCTCGCCCGTGACGGCGGAACCGAAGACGTAGACTTCCTTGGCGCCGAACTGCTTCAGCACCTCGGCCGCCTGCTCGATCTGTCCCTTCAGTTCGTCGGTCATGGCATTCGCCTTCCGGGCCTATTCTACACGGCCGGCATGGAATCCTCAGGTCCGATTCTCACTTCGCCGCCCGGGGGAAGCGTTTGTCGAGGAAGCGGCCGTTTTGCAGCAGGAGATTGCCGTCCAGGAACACCTTGCCGCTGGTGCGCAGGTCGCAGACCATGTCCCAGTGCAGGCCGCTCTCGTTGCGGCTGCCGGTTTCGGGATAGCCCGCGCCGACGGCCAGGTGAACCGTGCCTCCGATCTTCTCGTCGAACAGCGTGTTCCGCGTGTAGCGGGCGATGCTGTAGTTGGTGCCGAAGGCCAGTTCGCCCAGCAGGCGAGAGCCCTTGTCCATGTCCAGCATCGCCTCGAGGTAGTCGAGGCCCTTGTCGGCCTCGGCCCGCACCACCTTGCCGGCGCGGAACTCCAGCAGGACGTTGGCGACCTCGCGCCCGTGATGCACGGCCGGGAAACTGAAACGGATGTGCCCCTCGGCGCTGGTCTCGACGGGGCCGGTGAAGACTTCGCCGTCGGGGAAGTTCTCGTGGCCGTCGCAGTTGATCCACTTGCGCCCGGCGACGGAGAGGGCGATGTCGGTGTCGGCGGCGACGATGCGGACGCTGCGGGCGCGGTTGCACGCGGCGGCCAGGGCCTTTTGCGAGGCCGAGATGGCCTTCCACGTGCGGACGGGGTCGGCGTCGTCGAGGTGCCCGGCCGAGAAGACGAAGCTTTCATATTCTTCGAGGGACATTTCGGCATCCTGGGCGTTGGCGTGGGTGGGCCATTGCGTTCCGACCCACTTCAGTTCGCCCCTGGCGGCGCGGTCGAGGAAGACCTTGCTGATCTTCTTGTTGGCGGCCGCGGAGACGGCCATCTTCCTGGGGTCGGCGTTGGTGAGTGCCCGGGTGTTGGTGTCAGCCCAGATGCCCAGGGAGGCGTCGATGCGTTTGACGCGGAACATGCGGGTGGGCGAGACGTACTTGAGTTGCTCGTCGTTCGCCTCGGCGAAGAAGATCTCGTTGAGTCCGCCGATGCCGACGTGGGTCTCGACGAAGGCCCCGCGGCGCAGGGCGGCGCGGTAGCACTCGCGGATGAGCGGGGCGGCCACGGCGTCGCCGTTGATCAGCAGCGTCTGGCCCCGCTTGAGGCCCAGCGAGTATTCGATCAGCAGTCCGGCAAGTTTCTGGACGCGGGGATCCGTCATTGGCGGTTCCTTTCGAGTAATCGCATTGTATGCCCGTCCCCTTGGAAGGGAAGGGGGGGTTGAATATGGTATAACAGAGGCATGAGCATGAGGACGCGCTTCACATCCTGTGCCGTTGTGGCGATCGGGCTGCTGGCAGTTTGCGCCCGCGCCTGCGAGGTGCCGGTCTTCCGCTACGCGTTGGAACGGTGGGAGGCCGACGCCTACCCGGTGTGGGTGTTCCATCGCGGCGTGCTGAAGGGCGACGCCAACGCGGCGGCGGCGTACTTGAGGGAGCGTGCGGCGGCTCGCGACGTGACGACGAACGTTGACCCGCGCACGCTGGACGTGACGCGCCAGGCGGACTCGCGGGTGGGAAAGATCTGGAAGGAACACTCCAAGTCGCCGCTGCCGCTGATGGTGGTGTGCTATCCGCCGCGGCACGGGAGCGAGGCGACGGCGTGGGCAGCGCCGCTCACGGCGGAGAACGCCAGGCGGCTGACGGACTCGCCTGCCCGGCGGGAGATTGCCCGGCGCATCCTTGGCGGCCAGACGGCCGTGTGGGTGCTGCTGCAAAGCGGCGACGCGGCGAAGGACGCGGCAGCCGGGAGGATGCTGAACGAGACGAGCCGGCGGCTGGAGAAGGAGATCGAGCTGCCGCAGCAGGTTCGCGAGGAGTGGTCGAGCGAGCTGTTGGCGACGGAGGAGCCGGGGGCCAGGCCGGACCGCGCGAGGTTGCGGGTGGAGTTCTCGGTGTTGCCCGTGTCGCGTCAGGACGCCAACGAGGCGTTCCTGGTCGGCTCGCTGACGGGCAGCGAGGAGGATCTGCGGGGCAAGTATGCCGGCGAGGTGATGGCGTTCGCGGTGTTCGGCCAGGGGCGGATGCTGC
>CAYWTX010000178.1:0-1588 GCA_964461295.1 uncultured Planctomycetaceae bacterium
ACTGACACGGACGCGCATCAGGCCAAGAAGTTGGCCCTCGTAATCAGTGGCGGCGATGTGGATCTGAACACGCTGGTGACGGAGCAGTACCTGCTCGATGTGGAACGAGAGGCGTTCCTCTCACTCGCCGGCGAAGAGAAATCACAGGCCAGGCTGAAGAGCATGGCTGAGACCGGCAAGATGATCCATAACTGACGGCGGGGTGACCCTAAGTCCGAATTGTGAAGGATGAAGTATGAAAGAGGTGCAGGAGAAGCTCCTGCCGGGGGAACTGGGGGTGTCCCCCGGAATATTCCTCTTAATCCCCCCAAGAGTGGGGGCCAGGGGGTTGACGAGAAACAAGTGCAACAAGTTCTGCTTGAGGAGATGAGGCTATGAGAGATGCAGTCATAGTATCTATCGTGAGGACAGCCATAGGCAAAGCCATCAACGGTAGTCTGAGGAACACCAGGCCGGAGCACACTGCTGCGGAGGTGGTGAAGGAGGCTGTCAGGAGGGCCAACGGGCTGAAGCCGGAGGAGATAGACGATCTGGTCATGGGGTGCTCCTTCCCCGAGGCGGAGGCCGGCATGAACTTCGGCCGGTGCGTTGCCCTCAAAGCCGGGTTGTCTACTCATGTCCCGGGCATCACCGTGAACAGGTACTGTGCTTCCGGACTGGAGGCCATCAGCATTGCCAGCCAGAAGATCATGTGCGGCTTCGCTGACGTGGTAGTGGCGGCCGGAACAGAACACACGACGCTGATCCCCATGGGTGGAAACAAGCCCATGCCTGATCCCGATCTCATCACGACTTGGCCAGAGGTGTATATAACCATGGGACTTACGGCGGAGAACGTGGCCCAGAGGTTCAAGATCAGCCGCCAGGATCAGGACACCTTCGCCTATGAAAGCCACCAGAAGGCCGCCAGGGCGCAGGCAGATGGCAGATTCAAGGAACAGATACTACCTGTCAAGGTGGTGGATCGGGGATTCGAGGGTGGCAAGGCTGTGGCCCGGGAGAAGGTCTTCGACAAAGACGAGTGCATCAGGCCGGATAGTTCGCTGGAGGCACTCTCCAAACTGCGGCCGGCCTTCCGCGCAGGAGGTACAGTGACTGCCGGCAACTCGTGTCCGTTGAATGACGCCTCTGCCGCAGCTGTCATCATGTCCCGGGAAAAGGCGAAGGAACTGAAACTGAAGCCAATGGCCGTCTTCAGATCGATGGGCGTCGGTGGAGTAGATCCCGAGGTCATGGGCATCGGTCCGGTGGTGGCCATACCGAAGGCCGTGAAATACGCCGGCATCAGCCTGGATAGCGTTGACCTGTTCGAACTGAACGAGGCCTTTGCCTCACAGTCCATCTATGTGATGAGAACTCTGGGCATCGACCCGACCAAGCTGAATGTGAACGGCGGTTCGATTGCGCTGGGCCATCCGCTGGGCTGCACCGGGGTCTGTCTGACCGCGAAGTTGCTCTACGAGATGGAACGCCGCAAGTCGAGATACGGTGTCGTTACGATGTGCATTGGCGGCGGCATGGGAGCAGCCGCTGTATTCGAGAGAGAATCCTAGCTGAGGAGGTTGCCATGGAAGGGAAGGCGATAAGA
>CAYWTX010000179.1:0-2134 GCA_964461295.1 uncultured Planctomycetaceae bacterium
GAAGTCCACGTCCCCGACGTCCAGCCCCAGCAGTTCGGCCGCCCGGATGCCGCTGGTGTAGAGCAACTCCAGCATCGTTCGGTTGCAGTAGCCCGCGGGGGTGTCGGTGGCCACGGCCTCCAGCATCCGCCGGGCCTGCGCGTGGTTCAGCACGCTGCCGGGCAGCACCTTCGGCTCCTTGACGTACTCGACCGCCTCCTCCAGGTGCCGGCCCGCATAGCCCTTGGCGCCCATGAACCGCAGCAGGTTCTTCAGCGTCTCCACGCGCTTGTTGACGCTGCGGGGTTTCAACGGCCGGCCCTTGAATGTCTCCGCGGCCACGTGCCGCTGCCATGCCTCCAGGTGCGAGCGGCGCAGTCGGTCGGCTGTCCTGACCCCGTGCGCCTGCTCGACCCAGCGCAGGAACAGCCCGATGCCGTAGCGGTTCTGCCGCATGGTGCACGGGCTGAACCGCCGCGCCTTGAGTTGCTCCAGGTACTCGACCAGTATCTCCTGCAGTGTTGTGCCGTTCATTGTCCCAGCCGGCTCCTTTCGTGCATGGCCTTCAGATCCCGGAACCGCACCCGCAGGTACTGGCTGAGGTGCGAGAGGCTGGCGTGGCCTAGCAGCATCTGGAGTTGCACGGGGTGCGCGCCCCGCGCCAGCATGTGCGTGCCGCACGCACGGCGAAGCCCGTGCGGCGTGATTTTTGTGGCCGTGCCACCTTTGCGGGCGCATTGGCGGATGGACAGGCCGACCGCCAGACTGCCGATCGCACCGCCCTTGGGGCCGACCCACAGTGCTTCGACCCCGGGTGCCGCCAACTTGCGCCTCAGCGCCAGGTACTTCTCCAGCCACTCGACCGCCTCCCGGCCCAGCGGCACGACCCTTTCCTTACTGCCCTTGCCCATGATGCGCACGGTGCCGGCCTGCAGGTCCACGTTGGCCAGACGCATGCGGGCCAGTTCCTCCAGTCTGGCCCCCGTGCTGTAGGCCACCTCCAGGATGGTGCGCGTCCGTAAGCCCCGGGTACCCGTCACGTCGGGCACCGCCAGCAGAGCGGCCACCTTCGCCTCCGTGGGCACGGGCACCAACCGGCGCGACCTGCGCAGCGGGCCGGTGCCGGCGAAGGGGTTCTCGAACACCCGCTGCCGCCGCTCCAGGTCGTCGAAGAACCGCTTGACCGCCCGGCAGTACGTCTCCTCTCCGGCTGGGGAGAACTCCCGCGACTGCAGGTGCCGGCGGTACGCCTCGACCAGCGCGGGAGTGACGTCCTGCGCGGCGCAAATGCCGTGGCCATCGAGGAAGCACCCGAAGTCCCGCAATGCCTGGCCGTAGATCTCCACAGTCCGCGGGCTATATTTGCGCGCCTGCGCCGCGTCCAGGAACTCCTCGGCGAGTATGTCTACGCCGCTACGGCTACGACCAGAGGTGGCATCCATTCTCTTAACCTTCCCGGAAAACAACCTGGTTCACCGCAAGTCCGTCGCCGGCAATGGGAAACGTTCGCACGGCGAGTGATAAGGTGCCGATAAGGTGGTGATAAGGTCTGATCAGGGTCATGGCCGCGCTCCATGGCCGGCGCGAACTCCGAAAATCGAGGGCAACGCGGCGAGACGGTACACGTAGTGCGTCCCGTTGCGGCCGCGGACGGCCACGATATACTCAAAGTCGACCCGTTGAACCAGGTATCGCTGCACCCGCGCATGTGCCCAGCCCGTGTACTCCCGGATCTCCCGCCGGGTGAACTCGATGTCGGCGGCGACCGCGCCGTCGTCCCCAAGGGCTTTGAGCCGCCCGGCCACCAACGCCTCGACCTGCGCCAACAGCGCCCGGCTGACGCCATTGAGGTCGTCGGGGTTGCGGCCGTAGGCGTCGACCAGCAGCAACCTGACTGCTTCCACGTCCTCGTCGGTGGCCTCGATGTAGCGCACCGCGCCGTCCTTGCCCGTCGCGGTCCTGACTTGGCGGCCCATCTGCCGCAGGAACGCCAGAGCGTGGATCAGGTTCAGGTACTTGGGGTGGTCGCGCCGGCTCTGCAACCGGTCGTCGCCGTACGAAATGCCTTCGGCCCCGGGGATGACCACCAGCAGCGGCTCCAGTAGACGCTGGAAGTTGCGGTGCCGCCGCAGGACGGCCTCCTTTGAGTCCCGCC
>CAYWTX010000180.1:0-3171 GCA_964461295.1 uncultured Planctomycetaceae bacterium
GTGGGTCAACGGCCGGGCGGTGGGCAAGCATGAGGGCGGCGAGACCCCGTTTACTCTGGAAGTGACCGCGGCGGTCAAGCCGGGCCAGAAGAACCTCTTGGCCGTGCGGGTGCTGAACCCCTATGGACAAAAGATCGACGGCTACACGGGCGACGATACACCTCAGCACCACAGGGGAAACAGCGTCGGTGGCGGGGGGCTTTACAACTCCTCCGGCATTTACGATGCCGTGGAATTCCTGGTCGTGCCGGCGATCTGTCTCGCCGATGTCCAGGTCATGCCGGACTGGAAGACCGGCGAGATCCTGGTCAAGGCCACGGTCAACAGCATCACGGACGGGGCCGAAGTGGTTGTCGAGGTGGCCGTCGAACCCGCCGCCAAGAGCGGGACGATCGCCTCGACCACGCGGCCGGCCGCCTTGAAGACGGGCGACAACGTCGTGGAGGCCACCGTGCGCGTGCCGGCCCCCCACCTTTGGACCCCGGACGATCCGTTCCTGTATCGGGTCTGGGTGGGCGTCCGGCCCGCGGGCAGCCCGTCGGTCCAACGGCAGTCGGTCCGCTGCGGTTTTCGCGACTTCCGCTTCGAGAACGGGTACTTCCGGCTCAACGGGCGACGCATCGTCCTCCTGGGCACCTATTACGTTCCGCTGTTTCCGCTGACGTACGTTTTCCCGCACGACCCTGAGCTGCTGCGGCGCGACGTGGCCGACCACAAGAAGGGCGGCTTCAATTTCATGCGGGTGTTCAGCGGAAGAACTTTGTCGCGGATGATGGATCTGTGCGACGAGATGGGGGTGATGGTGTATCAGGAGCATTACGGAGCCTGGTGGCACGGGGCGGGGGGCAATGCGCTCAACACGGAACGCTGGAAACGATCGGTCCTCGAAGTCGTCCGCCGCGACCGCAACCATCCGAGCGTCATCATCTGGGGGTTGCTCAACGAGATGGGGCATCCGAAGTACGTGCACGAGGTGTTGCCGATGATCCGCCAACTCGACCCAACCCGCATGGTGTGGAGCAACAGCGCGGGAGGGCGGCCAAGCAATCCGGGGTCCAGCACGTGGGACGGCGGGTTGAGCGACGGCCATCCCTACTTCGTCGCACCCTTGTCCGACAAGGACATCGCGTCCATACGGGGGAACAAAAGCAAGAAGGGGAGCGACACGCGGAGGGACTTCATTACCGAGGGCGGTTGGCTCGTCGCCAAGGGCCTGCCGGCGGACCTCGCCCAGTTTGAGCGTCTGGGGATGAACGAGCGGCCGGATGCGGCTTTCTTTCGCGGACAGATGAACCAGTTCATGGCGGACTGGAAGCAGTGGCGGCTGGATGAGATCTGGAACCGTCCCGAGGACTACTTTGCCGACGCCGACCGCAACGGGGCGCGGGTCCGGGAGCGATTTGAAACGGCCTTTCGGTCGCTTCCCGGCCTCGTCGGCCTCAGCCCAACCCAGAAGATCGGCGACCAAGACTATGACGGCGGCGGCCTGACCACGTTTTTCCGCGAGCCGAAGGACGATTTGTTGTTTGACGGCGCCCGTCTGGCCAACGCGCCGTTGCGGTGGTGCCTGTTCGTGACGCCCAGCGCGGTCTATCGCGGCCGGCCCGCCCGGTTCGAGGCCGTGCTCTCCGACCTGGACACCCTCAAGCCGGGCGCCTATCCGACCCGCGTCGAGATCCTTGGAGCGGATCGCCGGGTAGTGCGCACCCGCGATGTCAGCGTCACCTTGGGCGAATGCGCGCCGGGCAAGGAGCGGCCGTTCACCACGCCTGTCCTCGATGAAGAGATCGCCCTGGATGTTTCGGCCGGCGTGTACGAGATGGTGGTGACGCTGGCCGGCCGGAAGGACATCCCTGGCGGCCGCCTTGCTTTCCACGTCGGCGACGCCAAGGCGATGCCGGCAATGCCAACCGAGGTGGTTCTGTGGGGCGAGGACGCGGCGCTAGCAGACTGGTTGACCGGCAACGGAGTGAAGGTCGTTCCGCTGGACGCCGCCGCCGCGAAACGCCAGGTGATCGTAATCGGCGCCAAGCCGCCTGCGATGGGGACGGCAAGGGCCTTTGGTCAACTGGCCCGTCGCATCGCGCGGGGTTGCGGGGCGGTGTTTGTGGATCACGGCGTGTTCACTCAGGGGAAAGACCGGTTTGGCTGGCCGATGATCCCGCAACCGTCCCTCGCCCGAGTGGAAGGGCATCCGCTCTTTCGCGCTGATCACTGGGCAAGAAAGCATGACATCTTTGAAAGCCTTCCAGCCGGCTGCATGATCGACGGGAATCCCCTGTACGCGCACCTGATCACCAAGGTCGCCTTCCGAACCCGGGAGCCTTCGAAATCGTCGCCCACGGCGGGACGGGTCGTCGAAGTCGTCGCCGGAAGCATCTGCACCAGCTCGAACTATGGGTCGGGCATCCAGATGGCCGTCTGCGAGCTGGGCGCGGGGCCGTTCATCCTCCACACGCTGAAGATCGAGCCGAACCTAGGCACGCATCCCGCCGCGGACCGGCTGTTGCGCAACATGATCAACTACGCGGCGCGCGACAGCGCCAAACCTCTGGGCGACCTGCCGGCGGATTTCGAGGAACACCTGAAGGCAATGGGATACGAGTAGGAACATGCAGTTTACATCGAGAGAGCGCGTACTGACGGCCCTGGACCACGAGGAGCCCGATCGCGTGCCGCTGTTCGTCGGCACCTCCGGCGTCACGACGGTGCTCGGGCCAGGCTACGAGCGGCTCAGGACGCACTTGGGCGTGCGCGGTGGGCCGATCCGCTGGCTGTTTAAGGAATTCCAGTATACATTGATGGACGAAGAGGTCTTGGTTCGCCTGGGCAGCGACGGCCGCCCGGTTGGTCCCGGCCCCGCGGAGTCGACGTTGCGCAAGGAAGTCTCGGAGAACTGCGTGATCGACGACTGGGGCATTACTTGGCGCCGTGCCCCGGACAGCATGTACTTCGAGATGGTCGACGCCCCGCTGCGCGGCGCCCCCCTAACACCCCACCCCCTCCCGGCCGCCCGGTCCCGCCCCGCTGAACCAAATTTCCTTTGCAGCCTGCAAGGCTGCGTGTCCAGCCGGTGCGAGACCGGCCCCGGGAGTTGACGGTTTGCCCGGGTAGTCATATTCGACGCGCCCGCAGGCGACTGCCGGCGTGAAAGCTCGAACGTAAACGTCT
>CAYWTX010000181.1:0-15889 GCA_964461295.1 uncultured Planctomycetaceae bacterium
TTCCCGCTGGTGAAGAAGGAAGGTATGCCGGAGATCGCGGACAAGATCTACCGCGACGCCAAGAAGGCGGGGCTGTCGGCCTTCTACGACGAGAAGGGGGCGGTCGGGCGGCGGTATCGCCGCCAGGACGAGGCGGGCACGCCGTTCTGCGTGACGGTGGACGGCCAGACGCTGGTGGACCAGACGGTGACGGTCCGCGACCGCGACTCGCTGAAGCAGGATCGCATCGCGGCCGAGCGGGTCGTACAGTACGTGAGCGAGCGGGTGGTCGGGTAGGACGCCGGCGATCTGAACGGTTCGAGCAGCAACTGCACTCGGCGGGTCCGGCGTTCTCGTGTTGTCGCGGCATCTATGGAGCGACAGGAGAAGCCTGCGGACAGCCCGGTGCGCTGGCTTCCGCCGGCGGAACAAGAGTCTCGGGAGTTGGCGTATCGGCGGTTCCAGGGACTTCGGTGCCTGGGCTTCGGGATTCCGATGCTGGGGAGGGCGGTTGGTCAGGCTTCGCCTCCGGCATCCTGGTCAGCCGCGAGCGGTACAGTTGGAGGACCTCGCCGGCCAGGGCGGCGTAGTCGGCCGCGCCGTTGGAGGAGCCGTCGTACTGGAAGATCGTCTTGCCGTGCGAGGGGCACTCGGCCAGTTTGATGTTTCGGCGGATGACGGTGTGAAAGATGTTCGTATCGGCCCAGGGGCTGCCGCCGCCCCGCGCGGACTCGAAGAACGCCCGCAAGTCGTTAACCACCTCGGCAGCCAGGCGGGTGCCGGTCTCGTACATGCACAGGACGACGCCGCCGACCCGCAGGCCGGGGTTGATCCGCCGCTGCACGAGCATGGCCGTCTCCAGCAGTTTGCCCATGCCCTGCAAGGCCAGGAAGTGCGGTTGAAGCGGGATGATGATTTCGTCGACCGCGGCGAGGGCGTTGAGCGTGAGCAGGCCGAGGCTGGGCGGGCAGTCGATGAGCAGCAGGTCGTCGTCGCCGCCGTAAGCGGCCAGGGCGTCGCGGAGAACCTGTTCGCGGCCGACGGTGGCGGCCAACTCGACCTCGGCGGCGGCGAGATCGATCTCAGCGGGCACGAGGCGCAGGTTGTCGCCGACGGCGCGGCAGGCCGAGGCGAACTCGCAGGAGTTGGTGAGGACGTCGTAGACGGTCTTTCCTTCGCCGCCGGGTTCGACGCCGTAGTGCAGCGTGAGGTGCGACTGGGGGTCGAGGTCGAGCAGGCAGACGCGGCAGCCGCGCGCGGCCAGGGCAGCGCCGAGGTTCGCCACCGAGGTCGTCTTGCCGACGCCGCCCTTCTGGTTGATCACCGCGATTCGCAGCACGGGGCGGATTGTAGAATGCCGGTCGGCGATTGTCGATTGGCGATTCGCGATTGAGCATCCCGCCGACTTGCGGGCGGGGAGACCACGACCGGCCCGCCGCGCGCGAAGGAAGCGTCAGAACGGCGGAGAGGAAGTCATTGCTGTTGACGTTTGGATTGTGTTGGGTACAATGAACCCGCCTTCGCGATGGAGCGCGGAATGGACACACAGGGCAAGCTGGCATATCTGGCGGACGTGTCGCGGCACGACCTTTCGTGCGCGTGCGGCGGGCGCAACGGCGACCACCGCCGTCGCGGCGAGGGGGGCGTGTGGGTCTACCCCACCAGCGTGCCTCGCGGCGGCGATTCGGTGATGCTCAAGACGCTGTTGTCCAGCGCCTGCGTGAACGACTGCAAGTACTGCCCGCTCCGCAGCCGGCAGGACGTGCCGCGGCACACGCTGGCGGCGGAGGAACTGGCCGAGGCGTTCATGGGCTACGTTCGCCGCGGCGGCATCTACGGGATGTTCCTGTCCTCGGGCGTCGTGCGCGACGCGGACTACACGATGGACCGGATGCTGGCCGTGCTGCGGACGCTGCGGCGCCGGCACGAGTATCGCGGGCACCTGCACCTGAAGATCATCCCGGGTTGCAGCGACGCGGCCATCGAGGAGGCCCTGCGCGCGGCCAGCACGGTGTCGCTGAACGTGGAGGCGCCGACGCGGGCGAGCTTCGCGCCGTTGTCGGAACGCAAGGACTTCGACCGCGACATTGTGCGGCCGATCAAACTGATCAGCCGGCTGACCGGGCCCGGCGGGCCGTACGAGCGCGTGAAGGTGATGACGCAGTTCCTGGTGGGAGCGTCGACGGAGACCGACCGCGAGTTGGTGGGGGCGACGTTCGGGCTGTACCGGCGGCTGGGGCTGGCGCGGGTGTACTTCAGCGCGTATCAGCGCGGGCTGGGGGAGGCTGATCTTCCTGGCGAGAAGAGGCATGCCGCGGAACCGGTCACTGAAGCGACCAGCCCTCGAGGAAGCGCACAGCGGGATTTGCTGACGCGGGAGCACAGGCTGTACCAGGCGGACTTCCTGATCCGCAAATACCGTTGGGAGGAGAGCGATTTTCAGTTCGCCGCCGACGGGTCGCTGCCGCTGGGGGCCGACCCCAAGCAGCTTTGGGCGGCGGCGCACCCGGAGTTTTTCCCGGTGCGGCTGGGGCGGGCGACGCGGGATGAGTTGCTCCGCGTGCCGGGGATCGGGCCGACGACGGCGGAGCGAATCGTCAAGGCCCGGCGCGAGGGCGTGCTGGGCGGCCTGGCCGATGCGGGGGTGCGCGGCAGACGGCTGGCAACGGCGGGGAAGTACGTGGTGGCGGGGTAGCAAACATGTTAGCGAACATACTTTGCATCCTTCGCTTCAGGGCGGTATGCTGGTTGGTGAGGTGATCGCCATGCCGCAAGTAAGCATTTACCTGGATCAGGGCACGCTGAAGAAGGTGCGGGCGCGGGCGCGAGCGGATGGAACGTCTGTCTCCAAGTGGGTCCGTTCGCGGATCGACCGTGACGTGCACCGGGACTGGCCGCCGGGCTATTTTGACCTCTGCGGCATCCTGAAGGATGTCGACATTGAGCGGCCGGACCAGGGCAGTTTCGGGCAGGACGCTCCAAGGGAGAAACTGTGATCTACTTCCTCGATACCAACGCGGTGATCCACTACCTGAAGGGGAACGGCTCCATATCGAGCCGATTGGCACAGGTACTTCCAGAGCGGATCAAGATCTCCGCGATCGTGGAGGCTGAACTTCTTACGGGAGCGGCGAAGAGCAACAAGCCGGGCAAGAGTCGAGAGGCGGTGGAGGAAGTGCTCCTGCCCTACGAAATCGTGCCCTTTGGGCATGAGCACGCGGCCGCATACGCGGAAATCCGCAAGGTTCTTGAGGCCAAAGGAACGATGATTGGTCCTAACGACTTGATTCTCGCGTCCACCGTCAAGGCGGCTGACGCCACCGTTGTCACCAACAACGTGGGCGAGTTTCGACGCGTACCGGGTCTGCGGGTGGAGAACTGGGTCGCATGAGGGAGGACCGCATGGCAACCGGCGTCGAGGACTCCAGGCCGGCGAAGGCGGCGAGCCCGACGGACGCGTCGGGCAGGGCGCGACGAGGCGATGGCGGTTCGATAACAGGTGAAGCGGCCGGCGAGAGGCAGTATGCTGGTGGCGTGCTGAGGAACACGTTCTGCCATGTTGCGGGTGTGGGGTCGGGCACGGAGCGCAAGCTCTGGCAGGCGGGGGTGCGCGCGTGGGACGACGTGGCCGGCGCGGCGAGCCTGCCGCTGCCGCTGCCCCGGGCGGATGCCCTTCGCCTCACGGTGGCGGAGTCGGCCGTGCAGTTGGCGGCCCAGGACGTGGGATGGTTTGCCGCCCGGCTGCGGGCGAACGAGCAGTGGCGGCTGTTTCCGCACTTCGCGGATTCGACGGCGTACCTGGACATCGAGACGACGGGACTGGGCGGTGGGACGGACCACATCACGACGATCGTGCTGTACGACGGGAAGACGATTCGGCACTACGTGCACGGGCGGAACCTGGAGCAGTTCGGGCCCGACGTGCGGCAGTACCGCCTGCTGGTGACGTACAACGGCCGATGCTTCGACGTGCCGTTCATCCGCCAGACGATGTCGCTGCCGATGGAGCAGGCGAACATTGATCTGCGGTTCGTGATGAACAGTATGGGCATTCGCGGGGGGCTGAAGGGAGTGGAGCGGCAGTTCGGGCTGGATCGCGGCCGGCTGGCGGACTTGGACGGCTACTTCGCGGTGCTGCTGTGGCAGGAGTACTTGCGGGGGGACAGGGGCGCCCTGGAGACGCTGTTGGCGTATAACGCGTTGGACGTGGTGAACCTGGCCACGCTGATGCCCCTGGCGTACAACAGGAAGGTTGACGAGACGCCGTTTTCGGCGACGCACCGGCTGGCCGTGCCTGAGCCTCCGCCGGTGCCGTTCGAGGTGGACCACGGCACGATCCATCGCATTCGCCGCCGCGTGCCGTGGCGGTACGGGCGGTAGGCGGAACTGCCGATTGCCGGTTTGGGCCGCTTGCTTGTGGCGTGGTTTGCGGATCGCAGGCAGCGCAGGCGACTGCTTGGGCCCAAAGCAACGAACGTATGAAAGGCAGACGCATGTCCAGATCGTTCACTTTCGGGATGACAGGGATTGTGGCTGCGTTGATGGTGGTGGGTTGCCAGCCGGACGGCGGGCCGAAGGCGGGGGCCGGCGCGGCGCCGAAGGCGCCCGCGGCCGGGGCCGCGGGCAAGCCGGCCGATCCGCTGGAGGACATGCGGACGCCTTGGCAGCCGGGCGGCGGCGCGGGGTTCCTGCGCGACTGGGTGGTCTGTGGCGTGTTCCCCAATGCCCCCGGCGCGGGCGCCACGGGGTCCGACCGCACCGCCACCGGCAAGGCCGGCGAGGGCTTCTACATCGATTACCTGGCCGCCGAGGGCGGCGAGGCCGCCATCCGGCCGGCCGCGGGCGCGACCGTCAGACGCCCGGACGGCACGGCCGCCCGATGGACTGCCTACCGGTCGCCGAAGGATGAGATCGACTTCCGGTCGGTGTTCGCGGGCCAGCCGTGCGACAACGTCGTGGCATACGCGTTCGGCACGGTTCGGCGCGATGCTCCGGGCAAAGCCTACCTGGCGCTGGGCAGCGACGACAGCGTGAAGGTGTGGCTCAACGGCAAGCTTGTCCACGAGAAGGTCGTCGGCAGGGCCGTGCAGGCCGACGACGATGTCGTGCCGGTGGATCTGGCGGCCGGGGAAAACGCGGTGCTGCTGAAGGTGGAGAACGGCAGGAGCGGCTGGGGCTTCATCTTCCGCGTGATCCGGGAGGCGCAGGCCGCGGCCGTGCAGAAAGGCGAGATCAACCCGCGCATCGAGGCGGCGCCGCCAGGCAAGCCGGACGCGGTGGTTGTGGCGACCGATGTTCGCACAGCCGTCAGCGTGACGGAGACGGTGACGGTGGCGGCCGTTGCGGCGGGCGGCAAGGTCGTTGCGCAGGCCCAGGCCGCGCGCGGCAAGGCGGTGGAGCTTGATTCCAGGGATTGGCCGGCGGGGCCCTACGAGGTGCGGCTGACGACGCGGACGCCCGATGGGCGGCTGACCGTGCGGCATCTGGCGTGGTACAAGGGTGATTGGCGGGCCCACGTGCAGGAGTTGCTGGGCGAGGCGGCGAAGTTGCCGGCGCGGCCGGTGGACGCGGGGCAACTGCGCCTGAAGGTGCTGGAGGCGTTCGTGCTGGACCGATGGGGCGGGGATCCGCGCAAGGCGGATGCGTCGCCCGGGCCGCAGTCGTGGGCGCCGCTGCATAGCGTGCTGATGGAGCACCGCGAGGTCCAGGCGGGCGAGGGGTCGGCGATTCGCGCGGCGGGGTTCCTGCGCCTGGCGTGGCGCGACGAGATCGACGACTCGCCGCAGTACGCGCGGGCGTACCTGCCGCCGGATTACGACGCGGCGAAGGCCTGGCCGCTGGTGGTCGTGCTGCACGGCTACAACCCGTCCAACCCGCAGTACGTTCGCTGGTGGGACGCCGACAAGCGGCACAACAAGATCGCCGACGCGCACAACGTGATCGTGGTCGAGCCGCACGGGCGGGGGAACACCGGCTACCGCGGCATGGGCGACGCCGACGTGATGCGCGCGGTGGCCGAGGCGAAGGCGCGGTTCAGGGTCGACGAGGATCGCGTGTACCTGGCGGGCTATTCGATGGGCGGCGGCGGGACGTGGCACGTCGGCACGCGGCACGTGGGGGCGTTCGCGGCCATCGCCCCGATCTACGGCGGCTGGGACTACCGCGGGTGGATGGACGCCAACGACTTTGCCGGGCAGACGGCGTGGGGGCGGTTCGCCCGCGAACGGGACAGCAGCTTCGTGCAGGCCGAGTGCCTGCTCAGCACGCCGGTGTTCGTGAACCACGGCGACGCCGACGAACTGGTGGACGTGAAGTTCTCGCGCCACGCGGTGCGGATGCTTCAGCGGTGGGGGTACAGCATCCGCTACTGGGAGCATCCGGGCAAAGGCCACGGCGCCCTGGGGTGCGAGAACGAGATGTTGCGTTGGATGCAGACGCACAAACTGGACCGCGCGCCGCGGCGCGTGCGAATCCGTGCGGCCGAACTGCGCCTGGCGGCGGCGCACTGGGTGCGGATCGAGCGGCAGGAGAACCCGACGGCGCTGATGTTCGCGGAGGCGGAAGCGGCCGGAGACAACGTGATCCGCCTGAGCACGGAGAACGTGCTGGCGGTTCGGCTGACGCCGCCGGCGGCGCTGGTGGACGCTTCGCGGCCTGTGCAGGTGATCTGGAACGGCGCGGACGCCGGGCAGCACAAGCTGCAAGACGGGGCGATTGCGTTGGCGACGGGCAAGGCGGGGCGGCTGGGCAAGTCGCCGGAACTGCCGGGCCTGGTTCGCGACGCGACGAACACGCCGTTCGCGTACGTGGTGGGCACGACGTCGCGCGACCCGCTGATGCGGCAGTTCTGCCGACGAGTTGCCGAGCGTTCCGCGGACGGGTGGAAGAATTGGCAGAAGGTGTCGCCGCGATGCTTCAACGACACGGAAATCGCCGACGAGCAGATGCGGAGCTACTCGCTGATCCTCATCGGCGGGCCGGAGGAGAACGCCGTGACGAAGCGGCTGGCGAAGGACATCCCGCTGAAGACCGGCCCCGGCGGGGTGGAGATCGGCGGCAAGTTGTTTGCGGCCAGGGACGCGGCCGTGCAGATGATCTACCCGCACCCGCTGAACGCCAAGCGGTACGTGGTGATGGTGGCGGCGACATCGGCGGCGGGCATGTACCAGGCGCAGTGGCTGGACGACGAAGCGGACTTCGTGGTGTCCGACGGGCGCATGCTGGCCGAGACGCCTGGGGAGAAGCTGGCGGTGGCGATGGGAAACTTCGACGCGAACTGGCAGCTCGACGAGCGGTTCGTGGTTCGCGGCGACGCGGCCGTGCGGGCAAAGGCGGTCGTGCGGAAGGTGCCGCGTCAGACGGCGGCGGCGGCGGGCGATCGGCTGATGGTCGGCGACGTGCTGGAGAGCACCGCGATGGGCAGCTTCCTGGACATGAAGCGCGATCTGAACTGGCAGGCGGGGCCGATCCGCCTGGGCGGCAAGACGTACGCCGGCGGAATCGCCGTGGCGGTATGGCACGAGCCGAGCCGGGCCACGTACGACCTGGGCGGGGCGGGCTGGAAGCGGCTGAAGGGGACGCTCGGCATCGAGATCGACAAACCGCAGAAGCTGGACGAGAAAGGCAAGAAGGGCACGCGCGTGTTCTTCGTCGTCCGCGGAGACGGCAAGGAACTGTACCGCTCGCCGATCTTCACGTGGGACGCCAAACCGGTTGAGATGAACGTGGACGTGACCGGCGTTGGACGGCTGGAGCTGGAAGTCGGCAACGAATCGACGTGGTTCTGTGCGGCCAGCAGCGTGGACTGGGCCGACCTGCGGCTGGAGAGATAGAGTCGCCCGAGGCTTCGGGGCCGGGCCAGCCCGGGTTGGCCGGCGGAGTCCTGTCGAACCGACGGGTCAGAGCTGGAGTTCCCAGTACACGACGTCGGGGAGCGGGTTCTCGTAGTACGGGTTGGTCTTGCCGAACCCCAGCGACTCGTACAATCCCATCGCCTCCCGAAGCGTGGCGAGCGTATCCAGTCGCATCCGCTGATACCCGATCCGCCGGGCCTCCTCGATGCTGGTCACGGCCAGTCGACGCCCCAGACCGCGGCCCCGGTAGGCCGGGCGCACGAACAGGCGTTTCATCTCGCAGGCGCCTTCGCCCAAGTCGCGGATGGCGACGCAGCCGGCCGCATGGGGACCCGCCACCGCCAGGAGTATCGCCCCTTTGGGCGGGGCGTACTTGCCGGGCAGGTTGGCGGCTTCTTCCTCGAAGCCCTGGAAACCCAGGTCAACGCCGAGACCGGCGATGTACTCGCCGAAGAGCGTCCGCACATGGGCGAGCCGAGGCGGGGTCTCAGCATGCACGATCTGTATTCGCATCGCCGGCGATCCCTTGTGGCGCCTGAAGTTCAGCGTGGTTCGCTGGGGCGTGTATCGGCCGACGGGATACCCGAACTTAACGAAGGGATGCTGGGACCGCGGGCGGGAAGCTGACAGCAGGCTTCAGCCGTCGCATGCGGCGGAAGTATTGCGGAAAAAGAAATTCTTCGCAACGGGAAGTGAAAGATTGGGTTTCTCCACGAACTGGTATACTACGCTCCTCGCGGCGGTCGCGGCGAGAAGCGGAACCATGGGTGGCGCGGCGCGATGCTCAAGCACCTGAAGATCAGCGACGGCAAGGTCGTCGAGTGCGAGACCAACGGCGAAGTGCTGTTGTACATCGCGCCGGACGATGTCGAGCGCAAGTACCTGGTCGACACGTACAAGCTCGACGAGCACACGCTGGCTTCGGCGCTGGACCCTGACGAGTTGGGGCGCGTTGAGTTCGAGCCCGATCACGTGGCGATGATCCTCAAGCGGGCCCGCCGGTACTGCACCGAGGACCAGTTCCTGTTCCGCACGTGGTCGACGGGCGCGTTCCTGTTCAAGGACCGGCTGGTCCTGGTGACGCCCGACGACACGCCGCTGTTCACGGGCAAGCCGTTCATCCGCGTGCAGTCGCTACAGGACATCATTCTCAAGTTGATCTACCGGGCGATCGTCCACTTCGAGGAGCACCTGAAGGTCATCAACGCCATCAGCGGCGAACTGGAGCAGGAAATCAACACGGCGATGGAGAACAAGCACCTGCTCAGCCTGTTCACGCTGGAGAAGTCGCTGGTGTACTACCTGAACGCCATCGCGTCCAACCAGCGGATGATCGACAAGCTGAAGCTCAACTCCGCGAAGATCGGCTTCACGCCGGAGGACCTGGAGTACCTCGACGACATCGCCATCGAGAACGATCAGTGCCGGGAGCAGGCGACGATCTACTCGAACATTCTCGCCAGCCTGATGGACGCCCGGGCCTCGATCGTGGCCAACAACCTCAACGTCCTGATGAAGACGTTGAACATCGTCATGATCGCCCTGATGCTGCCCACGCTGGTGGTGAGCATCTTCTCCATGAACCTCACGCTGCCGATCTCGCAGCAGCACCCGCTGTCCTTCTGGATCGTCATGGCCCTGGCGACGGCGTCCTCCGTCGCGGTGGCCGTCATCTGGTGGAAGAAGCGGTAGCATGTGCGCCCGATGCCCCGGCCTCGCGGGGCCGGGCTTGGACAGGGCCGAGTCCTGGCGGCGAGGAATGGGCCGGCGCTGAACCCGCCGCCGTCGGCGAGGAAGGCGGAGCGGGACGGGCCGGCACGCAAGGAGCGGTTTCCATGGCGGATGCGGTTTCGCCTCGAGCGGAGGAACTTGCCCTGGCCGACGCATGGTGGGACGCCCACTTCGCCGGCGACGCCGCGAACTTGCCGTTCTCGTTCTGGCTGGACGGGAAGCCCCTGGCCGGCTTGCCGGCCGGGTGGGCCGTGGAGCGGCGGCAGCGGGAACTCGACGATCGCCGCGACGAAATGGTACTGACCGCCAGGCATCCCGACCACGGACTGGAGGTCCGCTGCGTGGCGATTCGCTACCGCGATTTCCCGGCCGTGGAGTGGACGCTGCACCTGCGCCAGACCGACGCGGGGGTCTGCCCGCTGGTCAGCGAGGTGCTGGGCGTGGACGCCGAATGGCGGCCTGAACCGGGGAATTCCTTTGTGATCCGCTCGCACAAGGGCGACACGGGTCAGAGTGATCTCTATGAACCTTGGAGCAAGATTCTCGCTTCGGGGCGCGGCATTACGATCGCCCCGACGTGGGGCAGCGGACTGGTGAGCACGGGTGAGACCATCTCCGTTGCTGCTGCCGCCTTCGAGAAACCGGAAGGACGGCCCAGCAGCGGCGCGTTTCCATTCTTCGCCGTCGAGGAGACAGGAGCCGGTCCATGCGCGGCGCGGCCCATGCGGCGCGGCCTTCTTGTGGCGGTCGGGTGGCCGGGGCGCTGGCGGGCCGAGTTCGCCTGCGACCAGGCCGCAACGCTGCGCATCCGCGCCGGCCAGGAACACACCCGGTTCCGCCTTCGGCCGGGGGAGACGGCGCGCGCCCCGCTCATCGCCTTGCTGTTTTCCATCGGGGGCGACCGGGTGCGGGCGCAGAACCTGTGGCGGCGGTGGATGCTGGCCCACAACCTGCCGCGCATCGCCGGCGCTCTGCCCAGGGCCATGCTCGAGGCCAGCACGTGCGGGTTCCTCGAGGAGATGACGCGGGCCGACGAAGCCAACCAGATCGAGTACATCGACCGGTATCGCGAGGCGAAGCTCCCCATCACGCATTGGTGGATGGACGCCGGGTGGTATCCCTGCTACGTGCCGGCCAAGGGAAAGAACTGCTGGGGGCAGACCGGCACGTGGGAGCCGGATCGCAAGCGGTTCCCCGCCGGCCTGCGAGCCGTCGCCGACCACCTGCACGCCAACGGAATCCGCACGATCGTGTGGTTCGAGCCGGAACGGGTCGCCCCGGCAACGTGGCTTCACGACCAGCGCCCGGGGTGGCTGCTGGTGCGCCTGGACCAGACCGCGGCGCCCGCCGGAATGTTGCCGGCGAGTTGGGACGACCTGTGGCGATGCGCGCGCCTGTTGGACCTGGGCAACGCCGAGGCCCTGGCCTGGCTCATCGAGCGCACGTGCTCCCTTATCGACAGCGAGGGCATCGACGTCTACCGCCAGGACTTCAACACAGACCCGTTGCTCTACTGGCGCGACAACGACCCGCCGGGCCGCGAGGGCCTGACCGAGAACCACCACGTGACCGGCTACCTGGCGTTCTGGGACGCCTTGCGGCGGCGATACCCGGACATGCTGATCGACTCGTGCGCCAGCGGCGGGCGGCGCAACGACCTGGAAACGCTCCGCCGCTCGGTGGCCCTGCACCCCACCGACTACAACTACGCGGACCTGCCCGTCAAGCAGTGCCTGCGCCACAGCTTGTTCGGCTGGATGCCGTACTTCGGCGGGCCGGTCCTGCCGCTGGACCGCGTCGACGCGGTCGCCTTCCGCAGCACCATGGGCCTCAGCACGGTGGTGGGGTTCGACCTGCGGCAGGAGCACGATCTGGTTCTGCTGCGGAAGCTGATGGCCGAGTGGCACGCCGTGGCTGAGTGCTACTACGGCGATTACTACCCGCTGACGTCGTACAGCCGGGCCGACGACGCGTGGATGGCCTGGCAGTTCCACCGGCCCGAGCAGGGCGACGGCGTGGTGCAGGTCTTTCGGCGCGCGGAAAGCCCGCACGAGTCGGCGGCGTTCCCGCTGTCGGCGCTCGACCCGGGCGCGACGTACGAGGTGCGCGACTTCGACGAGCCCGCGCCGACGCGGCACAGCGGCGCGGAATTGCTGGTGCGGCTGAAGCTGACGCTATCCGACCGGCCCTCGGCGCGAACGCTGCACTACCGACCGTGTTCGGGACGGCCGACCTGATGCGAGCGCGCGGGCGGCGGCAGACGTGCAGGCGCCCGTGTAATCTGTGCGCGGGCACGGATGCGCCGGTCGCGGCAGCGCAGCAACAAGGAGCAGGCAGCATGGCGTGGACGTTGACGGCGGCGGAGCGGACGTACCTGCGCGAGCTGGCGCGGAAGCAGGCGGAACTGGCCGCGCTGCCGGTTATGGAAGAGCGGCGGAAGGCGTGGACGGCGCTCAATGACGGCGTGGCGGGCGCGCGGCCGATGGTCATGGTCGACAACTGGACGTTCGATCGCGACTTCATGCCGGCGAGCATCTACCGCTGCACCAGCGAGACCGGGCGCAAGATTGAGCAGAAACTCCTGCGGGCGATCCGCACGCAGGAACTG
Organism: uncultured Planctomycetaceae bacterium; assembly: GCA_964461295.1. GTDB lineage: Bacteria > Planctomycetota > Phycisphaerae > SM23-33 > SM23-33 > CAYWTX01. The sequence continues at coordinate 12,172 of CAYWTX010000181.1, forward strand.
ATCGGCGACGACACGGTCGTGCCCGACACGTTCGACATCGGCTGGTTCGTGAACATCGACCCGCTCGGCGTGCCGATCCCGGTGACGCACGTCAAGGACTCGCAGGGCGTGGAGACGGGCTACCACTTCGAGCACCCCATCACCGACCTCAAGCGCGACCTGCACCTGGTCAAGCCGGTCACGTGCGGCGTGGACCGCCGGAAGACGGCCGAATGGAAGGCGTTCCTGGAAGACCTGCTGGGCGAGTGGCTGCCGGTGGAGATTCGCGCGGGCTCGATGGGGCCGACAAGCCTGACGCAGATGGTGGTGAAGCTGATGGGCATGGAGGCGATGTACGTGGCGATGTACGACGCCCCCGACGAGATGCATGCCCTGATGGCCCGGCTGCGGGACAATTGCCTGGGGGCCATGCGTTGGGCGGAGGCGGAGGCCCTGCCGCGGCTGAACAACGGCCACCAGAACTGCGCGGGTTCGGGGTTCAACTTCACCACGCTGCTGCCGGCGGCGGGGTATGCGGGCGGCCCGGCGCGGCTGCGGGACCTGTGGGGCGAGGCCGAGAGCCAGGAGACGGTGGGGATATCGCCGGCGATGTTCGGCGAGTTCTGCGCGCCATACTACCGCGCCGTGTGCGAGCCGCTGGGGCTGGTGTACTGGGGGTGCTGCGAGCCGGCGCATCCGCTGTGGGAGCACATCCGCGCGATGCCGCACCTGAAGAAGGTGTCGGTCTCGCGATGGTGCGACGAGCGGTTCATGGGCGAGGCGATTCGCGGGACGGGGATCGTGTACTCGCGCAAGCCGGACCCCAAGTTCCTCGGCGTGGACGTGACGCTGGACGAGGATGCGTGGGCCGCGCACGTCCGGGCCACGCTGGACGCGACGCGCGGCGTGCTGGTCGAATTCGCGATTCGCGACGTGTACACGCTGCACGGCGATCTGGGCAAGGTGCGCCGCGCGGTGGAGATCATGCGGCGCGAGATTGGCCGGCACGGGTGAAGCTGTTAGGATCGCCGCATGGTACGGTCAAGCACGTCGAAGGTTCGGTATCGTGTGGGCGGCATCGAACTGCTGCCGCTGGTCGGGCCGCCACGCCTGCGCAGCGCGGGGGAGCGTCGCGATGAGTGACGCGGCTGAGCGAGTGCGGGAGCTGCTGACGGCGCGCGGGGCGGGGGTTATCGGCAAGTGATCGCCGAGGCGTTCGGCTCGGGCGGGCGAATCAACACGGTGCTGACGGACGCGGACGTGCCGGCAGGGCGGCCTGCTGCCTTCGAGGAAGGCCTTTGCACACACGATGGGAAGTGGTAATCTCTCTGCCTTGCCCGTGGGCTCGCCGCCAGGGAATGCGGCCCGAACGCAACTGAGTGCACAGGAAAACGAGAGGAGAGCGAGATGCCGCCGCTGGATGTCGTCCTTCGCCACCCGAAGAACCCGATCGTCACCCGTGACATGTTCCCCGTTCCGCTGGAAGGCTCGTACAACTCCGGGTGCATCAAGCTGAAGGACGGCCGGTACGTCATGGCCGCTCGCGTCAACTACTACAACCAGCGCACGACCATCTGGCTGCTGGACTCGAAGGACGGCGTGAACTTCAAGGCCCGGCCGGAGCCGATGAAGGGGATCCCGCGGACGGACTGGTGGGAGTACTACGCCCAGGACGTCATCTACGACCCTCGGATCACGTACATCGAGGAGACCGACGAACTGCTCATGACCATCGCGTGCCACGGGCGGATCGGCTGCCGCATCGCGCAGTTCCGCAGCCGCGACAACACCGAGACGTGGGAGTTTATCGGCTACCAGGGCATTCCCGATCACCGGAACACGACCTACTTCCCCCGGAAGATCAACGGCCTGTACGCGTGCCTCGACCGCCCGAACGTGGACACGGCCAACGGCGGGGGTGCGGGCGGGATCTGGATCAAGTACAGTCCGGACCTGACGTACTGGGGCAGGGCGTCGCGGATCATCGGACCGGAGTCGTTCAAGAACTACGGCGTGGGCGGCATCGGGCCCGGCGCGCCTCCCTTCCTGACGGCCAAGGGGTGGATGTGCATCATTCACTGCGTCATGCCGTCGTGCAAGACCGTCATCTATACGGTGGGGGCGATGGTGCTGGACAAGGACGATCCGAGCAAGGTCGTCGCGAAGTCGGCCCATCCGATCCTGGTCCCCGACGCTCCGTACGAGATGCAGGGACTCATCACCACCGTGTGCTTCCCCTGCGGCGCGATCGTCGAGCCCGACGGCGAGGTGAAGATATACTACGGCGGCGCCGACCGCGTCACCGCGCTGGGGTTGACTACGGTTGACAAGCTCCTGGCCGCCTGCGGCCTGTAGCCGCGTTGTTTTGTGGGTGAGCACTGCGATGACGCCATTCGACATGCTGTTCGTTGGGCATACCTACCGCGACCGCATCTGCCACGTCGGGTGCGAGCCGATCGTGACGACGGGCGGGGCACTGTCGTACGGGGCCGTCGCGGCCGCTCGGGTGGGGATGAACGTGGCGGCCGTCACCAAACTGGCCGGGGAAGACCGGGCGCTCCTGGCCGAACTGGGCAACGCGGGCGTGCACTGCGTGGTGCTTCCTTCGCCGGTCACGTCGGAGTTCGAGGTCGTGTACCCCAACTGCGACCCCGAGCACCGGACCATCTTTCAGCGAAAGCGCGCGCCGGCGTTCGCCGTGAGCGAAATGCCGGCCGTGGAGGCGAAGGTGGTGCACCTGGCGGGCAACGCGGATGGCGAATTCCCGCTGGCGTTCATCGCGGGCATGCGCCGGAAGGGCAGGCTGCTTTCGCTGGACATGCAGGGGTTCGTCCGGCAGGTGGAGAAGGATGGCCAGAGGATCGTCTTCCGTGACGTGCCGGACAAGAAGACCCTCGCCGGCTGCCTGGACGCGATGAAGCTGGACGCGATGGAAGCCGGAATCCTGACGGGCGAGAGCGATCCCTTTCGGGCCATACGCGCGATCGCCGAGTGGGGGTGCCCGGAGATCGTCCTGACCAAGTCCGACGGGGTAGTGGGATGCTTTGGCGGGCGCGTCGGATTCGTGCCCTTCACGAACAAGGGCTGCGAGGGCCGCAATGGCCGGGGGGACACGACGTTCGCGGCGTATCTTTCGCGGCGCCTGACGCACGGGCCCGAGGAAGCCCTCGCGTTTGCGGCGGCCCTGGTGTCGATCAAGCTGGAGAGGCGAGGTCCCTTTGCCGGCACCCTGGACGACGTCCTCGCCCGCCTGGCGGCATCGACCGGATGGCGAGCAGTCTGATGCGGCATCTGTGTCGCGGCCTGCCCGTGGACGAGGCGATATCCGGCCAGGCATGTGGGATGAATCGCGCCCCCAAGGAGCTTCTTTCATGGCAACGACAGGGCTGATCGACGGACTGGCGTTCGCCGAGACGGGAACGGACTACGACATCTACGCCCCTTCGCCGCAGCCGTGCCCGCATGGCGCGTACGCAGCCGCGGAACCGGGCTGCCTGGACTGGTGGCGGGAGGCCCGATTCGGCATGTTCGTTCACTGGAACATGTCCAGCGTCGTGCCGTGCAAGATTTCCTGGGCGATGCACGGGGGCGCTCGCGGCAAGTGGAGCAGCCACGGCACGGTGCCCATGCCGGAGTATGAGCAGCTCTACCACCGCTTCAACCCGGTGGGCTTCGACGCCGGCGCCTGGGTCGACCTCGCCCGCGGCGCGGGCATGGGGTACCTCGTCTACACGACCAA
>CAYWTX010000182.1:0-1893 GCA_964461295.1 uncultured Planctomycetaceae bacterium
AAGACGGGCGACGTGTTCACGTGGGTGACGATTGTGCTGACGTCGCTGTTCCTGCTGCTGGCGGTGGGTTCGAGCCTGGTGTTTCGTCCGAGGGCTGGGGATGTGATCAAGCCGATGTTCCAGCCGCCGCCGGGCCCGATCAACGAGACCACGCAGATCATCATCTACACGCCGACGGAAGGCGCGACGATCCGCTGGACGAACAACGGCAGCACGCCGGACGACAGTTCGGCGGTGTACGAGCGCCCGGTGCGGGTGTCGCCGGGCACGACCCTCAAGGCGCGGGCGTACCGGACCGGCTGGCAGACTTCGGAGGTGGCCGTCGGCGCGTACCTCAAGGCCGACGGCAACCAGTTGCCCAAGTTGCCCGGCGTGAACATGCCGGAGGCGCCGACGTCGGGGCCGGCGATGCGGGGGGCGCCAACCACGTCGGCGGCAGGAGCCCCGGCCAGCGCGCCGGCGGGCAAGTAGATCGCGAAGGGCACTATGCTTCTGTCCATGACCGGTTACGGGGCGGCGGCGGGTCAGGCCGACGGCGTCGAGTACGCCGTGGAGGCGCGGTCCGTCAACAACCGCTACCTCAAGGCGATCATCCGTCTGCCCGAAGCGTGGTCGCGGGCCGAGATGGACGTCGAGAAGGTTCTGCGCGGGCACGTGCAGCGCGGCACCGTCACGCTCACCGTGCGGATGCGGTTGCCGGAGGACCAGGCCGCGATGAAAGTGAACGCGGCCGTGGTGAGCGGGTACCTGCGGCAGCTTCGTCCGCTGGCGGAGCAGTTCGGTTCGGCGGCCGCGGTGGACCTGGGGGCGATGCTGCTGCTGCCGGGCGTGTGCGAGGCGCCGGAGCTGGAAGAGGTGCGTCAGCGGACGCGAGGGCGGCTGATGGAGTTGGTCGAGCAGGGCTTGCTGGCGCTGGTGGAAACGCGCCGGCGGGAGGGCGAGGCGCTGCTGGCCGACCTGTTGTCCAACTGCGACGTGATCGCCAAGGCGCTGGAATCGGTGAAGCAGTTGTCGCCGCTGGTGGTGCGCGAGTATCAGCAGCGGCTGGCGCAGCGAGTGGGGGAGCTGCTTTCGGGCGGCAGCGCGAAGCTCGACGAGGACCAACTCGCCCGCGAGGTCGCGGTGTTCGCCGAGCGGTGCGACGTGGCCGAGGAGATCACGCGGTTGGGCCAGCACGTGGAGCAGTTCCGGCAGGTGGCGAAGAAGGAGCCATCCGCCGGGCGGAAGCTGGACTTCATCGCCCAGGAGATGCTGCGGGAGGCGAACACGATCGCCTCGAAGGCGGCCAGCGGGGACATCGTGCGGACGGTGGTGGACATCAAGACGGCCATCGACCGCATCAAGGAACAAGTGCAGAACGTGGAATAGCGGGTTGGCGAAGCTCTTCATCATCACGGGCCCTTCGGGCGTCGGCAAGAGCACGATCGTGAAGGAAGTGCTGAAGCGGACGGGCGCGGCGTACAGCGTGTCGGCGACGACGCGGCGGGCGCGGGAAGGCGAGCGGCACGGGCGCGAGTACTTTTTCGTGAGTCGCGAGGCCTTCGCCGGGATGATCGATCGCGACGAGCTGCTGGAATGGGCGGACGTGTTCGGCGAGTTGTACGGCACGCCGACGGCGCCGGTGCGGCGGGCGCTGGCGGAGGGGCGGAACGTGATTCTGGAGATCGACGTGCACGGCGGCGTGGAGGTGTGCCGCAAGGACGCCGCGGCCGTGGGCGTGCTGATCCTGCCGCCGAGCCTGGAAGTGCTGGAACAGCGGCTGCGCGGGCGGAAGACCGAGTCGGAAGGTGTGGTGCGGCGACGGTTGGCGAAGGCGGGAAGCGAGATCGAGACGGCAAGGGCGAGCGGCGCCTACAGGTACAATGTGGTAAACGACGACCTCGAGCGGGCGAT
>CAYWTX010000183.1:0-5021 GCA_964461295.1 uncultured Planctomycetaceae bacterium
GCCGGAGAACGTAGTCAGTACGTGCAACCTGAAATCAAACGGAACCCCTTCCAAAAGAAGGGGTTCCCTCATTATCGGGCCGGGAACTTCGGTCTAAGGGACGGCTCTGCTGGAACCCCGCAAAGGCGACGCCTCTGCCGCAGAGCATAGGGGTATCCCCCATATTCTGCGTAGATTGCCCAGATTCACGGCAATCGAATGAGCCGACGCGGCATCGGTCAAACCGGCGCCGAAATGGGCGGCCCCGCGCCTTGTACAGGTGGGACCGACTTCGGCGTACGGACGAGCATGGTTGGCGTGGCCCGCCTTACTTCGTCCTGACGGTCAGGGCCCAGAACCCGCGCTTGGCCACCTTGTCGGCCACGCGCAGGCCGGCCTTGCGCAGACGGACCTCCAGGCGGCTGGCGAAGTTGCCCTTCGCGCCGGCGATCACCTCGCAGTCCGGCCAGGCCTTGCACCAGCCACGCAGCTTCGCCTCGTGGAGTTCCATGCCTTCCTTCTCGCGGAGCGGCGTCACGATCAGGTCCGGTTCAAGCGGGGCCTCAGGCCACTGCCACAGCGTCGGGGCATGCACCAGGCGAGGCTCGATCATGCGGTTGTCGGCCAGGTTCCGCCGCGTCGCCCGCAGGGCCAACAGGTCGCGGGACACGACCGTCATCTCGCGCAGCGGTTTGCACGCCGCGGCCGCGAGAATCGCCAAGTGCCCCTGTCCGGGCTCGACGACGGCCAGCGAGCGGAACACCCGGCGCCCGGCGGCGTCGCCGATGGCCTTGGCCAGCACGTCGGTCTCCCAGCTCCGGTTGTCGAATTCGGGCAGGTTGTGCATGGCCGTCAGGGAGTATGCGGTCTTGTGCCACTGGAACCTGGCCGTGCCGCGGAGGTAGGGGTCGTCGGCCGGCACGGCTGGGCCGAGGGGCAGGCGGTAGCCGCGGACGACGTGTTCGGCGTCGCCGTGGCGGAAGAACACGTCGGCCCGCCCGTCGGCGAGGATGGCGTCGATTTCCGCGGCCAGGGGCGCGACGACGACGATCCACACCTGCCCGCCCTCGGCGAGGTGGTCGGCCGCGGCAAGAAGCATGTGCCGATGCACCGGTCGCCCGGCCTTGGCGGGCAGGTTGGAGACGACGGCGTCGAGTTTGCGCCCGGCCAGGCCGTCGTAGGCGAGGGCCCCGCGGACAGTGACGGCGCCACGCCCGGGCGAGACTCCCGCGCCACCGGCCAGGGCGTTTGCGGCGGCGTTGGCTTGCGTGGCGGCGGCAGCCAGCGCGTCGCGATCGACGGCGTCGACCGCCGTGACGATGCCGGAAGCGGCGAGGAACAGGGCGACGGGTCCGTATCCGCAGCCGAGGTCCAGGGCCGACGCCCAGCGCGGGCCGGCGGTCTCGACGGCGCGCAGGAGTCGCCGCGTGCCGCGGTCGATCTGGAAGCCGCTGAAGGTATCGACGGGGGCCTCGAGGCGCAGGTCGGCGCCGCGCGGCTTCCACGCCACCATCTTGCGCAGAAAGTGCTCCCGCAACTCGGGGGGCATCCGGAGGATGTGGAGAACGTCCGTCATCGCTGGCCGAACAATAGCATGGACCGGCGCCGGGGGCGAACGTAGAATGCCGTTGTTGTCGCGGCAGCATGCGATCCGGCGGCATGTCAGAGGGCACTATGCAGGACACGGCGACGGCGAAATTGATCAAGGGCCTGGCGGTGCTGGCGTTGGTGGCGTGCGCCGTCGGCCTGGGCAGCTACTACCTCTTCGGCCGCGCAAGGACGCCTACCGGCGACGCCCAGCAGCGGGCCGAAACGCTGAACCAGATGGCCGTGAAGATGCCGTCGGGCTCGCAGGCGGTGCTGAGCCATAGCGCGGTGCAGGACCCCGTGCCGGAGAACCGGCGCCTGGCGATGGCGGCCTTGTCGCAGGGCCGGCAGCCGGAAGTGCGATACGTCTTTGAGAAGGGCCTTCAGGATAGCGACGCCCGCACGCGGGCGATCGCGGCCGGCACGCTGGGCACGTACAACGACGAGGCCGCGACGACGACGCTGGCGGAGGTGGTAAGCAGGGATTCGGAGGAGGAAGTCAAGATCGCCGCCTTGCAGGGGCTGGCGAGGTGCGACGACCCGCGGGCGGTCGTGACGCTGCTGGAGACGGCGGAAAGCGGTGCCAGCAAGAACATCAAGGTGGCGGCGATGAAGGCGCTGCTGCGGAAGTACAAGGGGAAGCTGGATGAGCAAAGGCGAAGTCCGGACAACGAGGCGTCATGGCGCGACCTGGTGCAGCGATGGAAACGCACCATACCGGTGATGGCGGCGTACAAGGCTGCCGGCGTGGCGATTAACAGCAGGCCGCAGGATGTGATCGGGACGGACCTCCACCAGACAAGTCGCGATCCCAACCAGGCGCTGCCGCCCGCGGCGCCCCCGGCCGACGCCAACGGCGTGAAGGGCGTTGGTGAGCATGAGCACGCCAAATGAGTCATTGTCTGGACCTTCGCCCACCGATAGAATGATTGAGAAGCGACGAAGGAAGGCTTCGGTTGTTCTGAAGGAGAAGGCCATGCGTCGCGAGGGATTCACTCTCACGGAGTTGATGGCCGTGATCGGGATCATCGCGATGCTGCTGGCAGTCGTGATGCCCAGCGTCTCGCCCATATTCGCTCTGGGCCGGGCCACAATCTGCCGCAACAACCTGCACCACATCGGGACGGCCTTTCCCATCTCGGCCCAGGCCCGCGGCGAGAAGGCTTCCGGCTTTGCGTCGATGCGCGACATGGCCGGCGTGTTTCCCCTGGCGATGTCCTGGCCTGGCGTTCCAGGCGATGCCGTGACGGACTCGGCGGTCTACCAGTGCCCTGACGATGTCACCAGACGGTCGCAGGGCGAAGGCATGGCGAAGCTTGGAGTACCGCAATGAGTTCGGGTACTGGCCCTTGACCACCACGGCGGGTTACGGCCCCGCCGGGGGCGCGCTGTACTACCTTGCCCGCCGGGGTTCCAACGAGTGGGGCGGGTTCACGGATTACCTGCTGGAGGACGACCCCGGCACGCCCACCAGCGGGCAGTTGGGGCAGCTTGACTTCCACGGGTGGATCGACACGGACGGGTTCATACGGGTGTACGATGTCGGCAAGATCCACATCTTCGACAGCATTCCGACCACGCCGGACTATTCCGGCGCCCGGGGGGCCGGGACCATGAACAGTTGCGGGAACATGAACGCGGTCTACTATGAGGGGAAGACCTTCTTCGGCACGGAGGGCAAGGTCAATAGCGTTCGCGGGCAGACTTTCAATATTCCCAACTGGAAGACCGGGCAGACGAATTACGGCATCAGCACCGACGCCAACGCGCTGCCCTGGGGGGCCAACCGCATCATCCTGGCTGATTCCAAGGAGATGATCATCGATGTCGCCGACGGGCTGACCGCGGAGACTTCGCTGGTCAAGGGCGCCCGCCACCTGGGCAAAGTCAACTACATGATGGGCGACGGATCGGTCAGGACGGCGCACCCGCTGGACATCAGCCCCCGCCTGCGCCCGGAGAAGTGGAGGCCCTAGGGATTGGCGATTGCGGACCGCCCGGTTGGGAGCGATTGGGGGATTCGGGCGTCGGGCGCCGGTTCCACGGAGCCGCGGCATGTCGCCGCGGTTGCCCCCCTGTCTGTGCGGCTCGCCCGCAACCGCTTGCCTGGCGGCGGTGTTGGGCGCGAGGGCGAATGCCTACCCCACCGGGGCGGGAGCGACCGGGACGTACCGCGCCGCGGCGTGCGGATCCATATACCCCAGGGACGCGAGGAACTCCTCGGCCTTGGCGAGCGTGGGTTCCAGCCAGGGCGCCACGTTGAAGAAACCGTGCTTGGCGCCTTCGTACACCTCCAGTTCGGCTCGCACGCCAAGTTGCACGGCCAGGGCGACGGCCTGGCGGGCGGCCGTCAACAGGGGGTCGTCGGTGCCGAACTGGATGAGGGCGGGCGGCATGTCGGCGGTGATGTGGCAGACGGGCGAGACGGCCGCGGTGGCGGCCCCGTTGTCCAGTTCGGCGGCGTACTGCGTGCCGCGGAGGTCCAGCACGGGGTTGAACAGCACGAGGGCGTCGGGGCGGCTGGAGATGGACAGGTCGTCGCCGGCGGCGTCGAAGCCGCACAGCAGGGCGGAGCAAGCGGCGATGTGCCCGCCGGAGGATCCGCCGCCCGCGGCGAGGCGGCCGGGGTCGACGCCGAACCTCGCGGCGTTGGCGCGGAGGAAGCGGACGGCGCTGACGGCGTCGGCGATGCCGTTGCGGATGCCGGGGCGGTAGTCGGCGCGGACGGCCACCATGCCCAGTTCAGCCAGGCGATCGCAGTGGCGGCGGAACATCTCGGTGTTCCGCACGCGCCAGCCGCCGCCGTGGAAGAGCACGATGCCCGCGCGGCGGTCGCTTTCCCGCCAGTCCGCCGGCAGGTGCGCCCACATCGACAAACTGTTCTCCGCGGCGTAGGGGTTCTCGCCTCCCATCGGCCGGTCAAACCGCTTGTAGACGTGCTGGTCTACTCGCATTTCCATTCGCGGTTCCTCTCTCTCGCGTTGGCTGACGATAACGCAAACCGGCGCAATGTCAAGCCGCCGCTTGAAACGTTTACGCGGGTGCGGATAGAATCCAGCCGGCTTGAGGCCGGCCCGCTTCAGCGGCGCTGGTCCCATCGCACCCCAACGGGTAAAGGAGCCTGCAATGAGCGAAAACTTCGCGGGAATCGGAAAAATCAAGTTTGAGGGGCCGGATTCGAGGAACCCCCTGGCCTTCAAGCACTATAGCGCCAACGAGAAGGTCCTCGGCAGGAAGATGAAGGACCACCTCCGCTTCAGCGTGGCCTACTGGCACGCCTTCTGCAACGGCTGCGCCGACCAGTTCGGCTCGGCCACGCGCGCCATGCCGTGGAACGACGCGCCGGACGCCATGTCGGCCGCGCGCCAACGCGTGCAGGCGTGCTTCGAGTTCTGCGAGAAGATCGGCGTGGATTACTACTGCTTCCACGACCGCGACGTGGCCCCCGAGGGCCG
>CAYWTX010000184.1:0-12995 GCA_964461295.1 uncultured Planctomycetaceae bacterium
GCAGGGCGACAAGACGCGCGACCAGCTCGTGAACGCCCAGGTGATGCACGGCGGCGACTGGGACCCCACGCCGCACGCGCTGCCCAACCTGATGAAGTACATCCAGCAGAACACCACGCTGAACGTCCAGTTCAAGCGCCAGGCCATGGACCTGGCCAACATCGACGTGTTCAAGCACCCCGTGCTGTACATGACCGGCCTGCGGAAGTTCGAGTTGTCCGAGGCCCAGGTGGGTCAACTTCGCAAGTACCTGACCGGCGGCGGGGTACTGGTGGCCGACTCGGCCGCGGGGATGAGGGCCTTCGACGTGGCATTCCGCAAGGAGATCAAGCGGGTGCTGCCGTCGGGCGAGATGAAGGCGTTGGCGCTGGATGCCCCGGTGTATTCAATGCCGTTCAAGATCAAGTCGGTCGAATACGAGAACCTCGTCAAGGTGGCCAACCCGGATCTCAAGACGCCGGTGCTGGAAGGCATCACGGTGGACGGGCAGCTTGCGGTGATCTATTCGCCGCTGAGCCTGGCCAACGGCTGGGAGCAGCTCAAGTTCGCCTACAACCGCGGCTATGCCAGTGACGACGCGCTGCGTCTGGGTGTGAACATATTCACGTACGCGTTGACGCACTAAGGGCACGGAACGGCGGAACCCGGAACCCGGAACCCGGAACCCGGTGGGGACTGCGCGGCCCGCCCGCTTCAGCGGGCCGGTTCCCATCGGTTGCTCGTCGGTTTGGCGCCGTGCCGGCGGCTTGCCCTACCGGACGATCCCGCCGTCGCGGAACACGCCCACCTGCTTTATCGCGCCCGGCGTCTGCGCCGCGGCAGGCTGCTTCATGAACGTCCGGTAGTTGTCGCCGGTGAAGCTGCTGCTCTGGATGAGCCCGAACTTCGTGTCCGGGCGCTGGAGGTGCCAGGTCAGCTTCTCCACTTTGGTGTAGGGGATCCAAGGGATCGTGTTGGGCAGCGAAGCGCCCGGCTGGACCGAATCGATCACGCCGGAGCAGGCGAAGACGCCCTCGTCGAACCAGGTCTTGCGGCGGCTGCTGTCGGTGATGTCCTCGTGGATGGCGGCCACCATCTTCACCTGCCCCAGCTTGCCGCTGACGGAGCTCCTTATGGAGGAGCTGTTGTTCACGAACAGGACGGGCGTGGCGGCGTTGGGGGCGAATTCCAGCAGCGCCAGAGTCAGGTCCATCACCCCCATGGCGCCCGGGTATATCATGCTGATGCCCGGGTTGATGAAGATCCGCCAGGCCTTCAGGCCGTGCCGGTAGCCGTAGGACACCCCGGCCTCGCAGGCCCCGCCGGAGGCGAAGTTGATGCCCAGGTAGAAGTTGAAGTAGGAGAAGTTGTACGGCACGTCGTACTTCGTCGGCAGCCGCAAGGTGGCCCGCAGGCCCGCCAGGGTCTTCGTGCTGGTCATCAGCCTGAGCCCCTCGTCCCGATCCGGTTGCCATCCTATCTCATCGGCCATGGGCGTCTCCTTTGCGATGAATGGACTACGCGGCGGCAACAATATACAACAGCGGAGGTGTTTGGTCGAGAACAAATCGGCGCCCTTCTCCGCACCTTGCATTTGTCGGGGCCCGCCCGTAATCTACCGGGTCCATGCGGCAGCGGGATGGCACACAACGAAAGGAACAACGAATGAGCCAGATCAAGTTTCTGTTGAGCGAAGAGGAGATGCCCAAGCAGTGGTACAACCTGGCGGCCGACCTGCCCACGCCGCCGCTCCCGCCGCTGGGACCCGACGGAAAGCCCGTCGGGCCCGAGATGCTCGCCCCGGTGTTCCCCATGAATATCATCGAGCAGGAGGTCTCCACCAAGCGGTGGATCGACATCCCCGAGGAGATCATGGGCCTGCTGAAGATCTGGCGGCCGGCGCCGCTGTACCGCGCCCGGCGGCTGGAGAAGTTCCTTGGCACGCCCGCCCACATTTACTACAAGAACGAGGGGACCAGTCCGGCCGGGAGCCACAAGCCCAACACGGCCGTCGCACAGGCCTGGTACAACAAGCAGTTCGGCATCGAGCGGCTGACGACGGAGACGGGCGCGGGCCAGTGGGGCAGCGCGTTGGCGTTCGCCTGCACGCTGGTGGGCCTGGAGTGCAAGGTGTTCATGGTCCGCATCAGCTTCGACCAGAAGCCTTTCCGCAAGCTGATGATGCAGACCTGGGGCGCCAAGTGCGTTGCCAGCCCGTCGAAGGAAACCAACGCCGGCAGGGCCATCCTCGCCAAGATGCCCGACACGCCTGGGTCGCTGGGTATCGCGATCAGCGAGGCCATCGAGGCGGCGGTGACCGACCCAAGCGGCAAGACGCGCTACAGCCTGGGCAGCGTGCTCAACCACGTGCTGCTGCACCAGACGGTGATCGGCCTGGAAGCCCGCAAGCAACTCGAGAAGGCCGGCGAGAAGAAGGTGGACGCGATCATCGCTTGCGCCGGCGGCGGGAGCAACTTCGCGGGGATCGCGTTCCCGTTCCTGGCCGACAAGATCTCCGGCAGCGGCATGGGCGCGAAGGCGGAAGTGTACCCCGTCGAGCCGGAAAGCTGCCCGACGATGACTCGCGGGCCGTTCCTGTACGATCACGGCGACACGGCCAAGATGACGCCGTTGCTGGCCATGCACACGCTGGGGCATTCGTTCGTGCCGCCGCCGGTGCATGCGGGCGGGCTGCGGTACCACGGCATCGCGCCGCTGGTGAGCGCGGCGATCAACGACAAACTGATCACCCCGCGGGCGATGCCCCAGCTCAAGTGCTACGAAGCGGCCATGACCTGGGCGAAGACCGAGGGCTTCATCTCGGCTCCCGAGACCAGCCACGCCATCGCCTGCACGATCGACGAGGCACTGAAGGCCAAGCGAGAAGGCAAGGAGAAGGTGATCCTGATGTGCTGGTCGGGGCACGGGCTGATGGACCTGTCCGGCTACGACGCGTTCATGTCCGGCAAGCTGAAGGACTTCGCCTTGCCCGATTCGGCGATGGAGGAAAGCCTGAAGGAACTGGACGGCCTGCCCAGGCCGGCGAAGGGATAGGCGGCAGGCGGCACGGCAACGAAAGGAAGTTCCGTGAAGCAGGCAAACACCTCTGTGCCCTCTGCGCCTCTGTGGTCATCCCTTCCCGGCGTCCTGGACGTCTGGGGCGGCGGGCAACTGTTCGCCTTCAGCGGCCTGGAGGGCCACACGCCGTACCACCAGGCGCTGGCCGGGCGAACGGCGTTTGAGGGCGCGGGCCTGCTGTTGAGGTACCCCGACGAGGCGGAACTGCACTTCGACGCCGACCGCCCGACGAAGACCTTCCTGTCCGGCGACGTGCTGGACCTCCAGCACGCCGGCGGGCGCACGCGCGGAGCCCTGCTCAACGCGACGCACCTGCTCATCGACGGCCCCTGCCGGGTCGGCTCCCGCGGCAAAGGTCTCGCGCACGTCGCGAAGGACGGCCGCACGCTCGTGGGCGCCGCGGCCGGGCTCGACGCCGCGCTGCTCGGCGCCGACCTCGACGCGGCGATTCGCTCGCGGTTGGCGTGGATTGCCGATGCGCCCAAGCCGCCTCACCTGGCGGGTCTGGCCGCTAAGACGTTCTGGAAGTGCCTGTCGGTCCTCAAGACGACGGTCTACAGCCCCGAGGGCGTGCTGCGGCACCGATACATGACGCCCGACCGCTGGCCGCACCGGGGCATGTGGCTGTGGGATTCGGCCTTCCAGGCCATCGGAATGAGGCACGTGGACCCCGGAGTCGCGCGTGACGCCATCTCGGGGGTGCTCGACGCCCAGTGGCCCGACGGGCAGGTGCAGATCTCGTACTTCCATCGCAACGATCGGGCCGAGTACACCCAGCCGCCGACGCTGGCGATGGCGGCGGAGTTGGTCCTCGCCGCCCAGGGGGTCCAGGGGCGGGAGTGGATCGCGGAGATCTACCCCGCGCTGGAGAAGTACCTCCAATGGGACATGGCCAACCGCGACGTCGATGGCGGGGGCCTGCTGGAGTGGAAGATCGAGGAGCACCGCGGCTGCCGCTGCGGCGAGAGCGGGTGGGACAACAGCCCGCGGTTCGACTGCGCCCTGCCGCTGGACGCGACCGACTTCAACTCGTTGCTGGCGATCGAGTGCGAGGCGATGGCGCGCTTCGCCGAGCTTCTCGGCCGAGGCGACGACGCGAAGAAGTGGCAGGCCCACCATGCCCGCCTGTGCCGGCTGATGAACGAGCGGCTGTGGAGCGAGCGGCTGGGGATGTACGTCGATTGCGAGGCCCACGGCGGGAAGCAACAGGAGTACCTGACGGCGTCGGGGCTGCTGCCGCTGGCGTGCGGGGCGCCCTCGCCGGAGCGGGCCAGGCGCATGGCGGCGCACCTGCGCGACCCGGCCACGATGGGCACGCCGCTGCCGCTGCCGACGCTTTCGCCCAGCCACCGCGACCTGTACTCCAAGGACATGTGGCGCGGGCCGGTGTGGGTGAACGTGAACTGGCTGGTCGCGCGCGGCCTGGACCGCTACGGCCTGCACGACGACGCGGCGATGCTGCGCGGGAAGACCCTCTCGGCCATCGAGAAGTACTACGCCGAGTTCGGCGCGATCTTCGAGTTCTTCGACGACGAGGACCGCGTCCCGCCGCCGCAGCTCATGCGCAAGGGGCCGTGCAACCCGGCGGCGTGGATCCACCAGGTGATTCACGACTACGGATGGACGGCGGCGATGTACGTGGACCTGCGGGCGGGCGATGGGAAGTAAGGCGCCGTCACGAAATAACTTGTTCACGTTTCCCAGGTGGCACAGGTCTCCGACCTGTGCTGCACAGCTCGAAAAGCTGTGCCACCAAGACTGGCTTGCTCAGGTTATTTCGTGACGGACCCTAAGCTCGACTTTTGCCAATGCGCCATAAGTGTTTCTGTGGCAATAAGTTACAACATGACATTTTCCAGTTGCGCCTGGGCGGTTAAATCTTTGTTACAGAATGAGTTATGAATTTTGGTTTGCTCAGAATGGCAGAAGTCGAGCTAAGCGCAGAGCACGCCAGCGGAACCCGCGGGAACTAATCTTCCTTCACGACTTCCACGCCGCACAGCACCGGCCGGGGAATCTTGCAGCCGGGGGCGGCCGTCAGCGTGATCTCCAGCAGGTCGTCGACCTTCAGGCCCTTGAGGGTTCTCACCACCGGGCGCAGGGGGCCGCCCGCGGCCGCGGCGATGTCGAAGTCCTTCAGGACAACCTTACCCTCGATGGCGACGGAGAAGACGCGCTCGCCGGCGGCGGCGGCGCCAGGCTCGGCGAAGTGCAGCGAGATCGTGTACGTCCCGGCCGGGACGGCCGCGTCGCCCAGGCTCGGCGCTACCGACGCGGAGCCGAGCGGCACGGTGAGTTCGGCAATGCCTTCGGCGCCGGAGGCGGCGACCCACGGGAGGCCGGCGTCTGGAGGTGGCGCGTCCGTCTCGGCCGTGGTTGTCCCGGGCGTCGCGCCCGTGGATGTCTTCGCGTCTGCCGGGACGGCAGGGGCAAGATGCTCCCGCGACACACGGGCGGGACGCCCGTGCCACGCCACAGCGGAAGTGTGCCGGCGGAAGTACGTCGGGCCGTTGGCGTCGGCGCCCTTGACGGTGACGAGCAGGCGCGGCGAGGGTCCGCCCTCGCCGGGCCATTCCAGCCAGAGCGTGCCGTTGTCGGCCATGCGGTCGCCGGGCGCGCCGAGGTTGATTCCCAGGCGGCGGATGGGGCCCTTGCCGCGGTCGAAGTTCTGGAACGTCCAGTTGTCCTCGCCGGGCATGTGCACAAGGGCCAGCGACGCCTGGATCTGGTAACTGCATCTGCACGTGTAGGTGTAGTCGGGAGCATTCAGCACGCCGTCGGCGGCGATGAGGTTGGACGTGCATCCGCTGCGGAACCCGCCCCAGTTGCCGGTGCCGGACAGGTTGTCCAGGTCGAAGAACCCAGCCGCGGCCGAGCGGAACGTCAACAGGTGGCGGCTGGCGATGGCGGTGCCGCAGCCGTAGTTGCGGGCGAAGGTCCAGCCGATGGCTTCACCGGTGAGGGGATGGGGTCGTGTGACGGGCTGCCCGGTGAGCAGGTCGAGGGCGCCGGCTTGCGTGGGCGGGTAGACGGCCGGGGCCGACGTGGTGCTGGGCCGCGGCGGAGGGTCGGCCGCGGTTGTTCGCTTTACCGTGCCCTGGGTGATGATGGTGAGGCCGTGGAGGATGCACGGCCCGCCGTAGTCCACCGGGCGGTCCCAGAGGACCTGGCCGGTCCTGCCGCGGTAGGCGACGAGCCGGCCGCCGGTCTCCTCGCGGAGCATATCGCGGCTGGGGCGTGCGGCCTGGAGGAGCACGTCGCGTTCGGAGGAGTAGCCCAGCCATGTGCCGAAGACGTCTTGCCGGGTCTGCCACAGGACGCTGCCGGTGCGCAGGTCGATGGCCAGCAGCGTGGCGGGCGGGAGCTTCTCGCCGCGGAAGAGGAGTCGCTGGACGACCGGTTCGGGCAGGCGGTCGACGGCGAAGACGATCCCGCCGCCGGCGGCGATCGCGTTGTGTTTGAACGCGTGCTGGGCCTGTCGTCGCCAGAGCGGCTTGCCGTCGAGGCGGTCGAGCACGGCGATCTCGCGGCTGGCGGTGAGCGAATGGGTCCACTGGCCGGGCCTTGGGCGCGGCTTTCGCGGCAGTTCGCCGTAGCACCATTCCAGCAGTTCGCGGTTGAGCATGGCCAGGACGGGGTCGGCCTGGCCGTCGGGCACGCCCGAGGCGGCGACGCGGTCGCGGATTTCCTGCTCGATCATCGCCGCGGTGCGAGGCAGTTGGGCCAGTTCCGGCGGCGTCTGGGCGAGTTTCTCCGCCGTGTCGAGCAGCTTGCGGTTCCAGTCCTCGGACTTGGCTCGTGCGACCATGGAGGCGTTGCGGGCCGAGGCGAGGACGGCGGGCGGCAGCTTGGCGGCGACGTCGCGATGGCGGAGCATCTTGTTGAAGTTGGCGGCGACGAAGTAAGCGTCCTTCACCGACGCGCGGAAATGTTCCGGCATGCCGGGCGTGTCGTCTTCCACGGCGGGCGAAGGCAGTTCAAGGGGCGCGGCGTCCTCGATGCGCTGGAAGTTGGTCCAGCGGCGCACGGCGGGGGCGAGGGTCTCGACGGCCTTGCTGGGCCCGTCGCTGACGTGCTTGCCGGCCTCGGCGTCCCACCAGACGCGGATGAGCTCGGAGTGCTCGACTTCGGGCGTTTCGAACTCCATCGGCGAGAGGCCGGCGATGAGCGCCGTGTCGCACGCGCTGATATAGCTCCAGCCGAGAAGAGCGCCGGAGTTGCCGCCGGCGCTGCGCATGGTCAGTTCGCGGACGGTCCCGCCGGTGGCGGCGTCCAGCAACAGACAACGATCTCCGCGGACGACGTAGACGCCCTGGGGCGTCGCCAGGAAGTTCGTGCCCAGCACGTTGGCCCCGGGCACGTGCGCGGTGCTGTTGTAGAACCGCCCGACGCCGGGCAGTTCGCGCTGCCACAGCCGCCGGCCGGTGTAGACGTCGACGGCGCGCAGCAGGTCGGGGCCTTCGATGAACAGCCGCCCGCCGAGGACTTGCTCGGGGGGTCCGTGGCCATGGCGGGGCAGCAGGCTGGCGCTGTCGGGCGCGGCGAACCACAGCAGCCCCAGCGGGAGGCGAACGCGGTCGTCGGGCGAGACGAGCGTGTTGCCGGCGTCGCCGTACTGGCCGGTCCACGTGCCCGCCCCGGGCAGGGCGCCGGCGCGACGGAGGATGCAGAGCGAGGCGGCGTCAGCGGTTGCGCCGGTGTTGGCGGTTGCTTTTCCGGAGCCAGGCGCCGCGGCACGCCGCGGCTGAGTCAGTTCCGCGTTCGGGAGGTCCGCTTTCCTGAGGCGGGCGACGAAGCTGTCGGCGTCCGCTTCGCCCAGCGCCAGGCACATTGCCCCGCCGTAGGGGCGGAGCGATTCGTACAGTCGCTCGGCCGCGGGCGCGACGGCCGCGGGGCGCTCGGACACGATCAGCGAGGCCAGGTACTTGGGCAGCGCAACGCTGCACGGGTCGGCGGCGATGGCGGAGATGCGGACGCCATACAGGCCGGCGGCGTCGGCGCGGCGCCGAAGGGCGTCGATGACGGCGGCGCTGGGGTCGATGGCGATCACGTGCATGCGGGTGGAGCGGGCGATCTGCTCGGCAAGGCCGCCATCGGTGAGGCCCAGGAGGAGGCAGTAACCGTCGGCAGCGCCGGCTGCGGCGAGGCAGTCGGCGGCGAGGGTGTTGGGGGGACGCGCGTCGTCGCGTCCGTTGTCTGGGTGGACGGCCACGACGCTGCGCGGCCCTCCAGTTGCCGCTTCCTCGCCGTAGCAGCGGACGGCGCCCGCGGCGGACACGACCACCAGTCGCCCGTCGGCGACCAGGGCGGCGACCGGCGCGGCGCCCACGTCCAACCGCCAGGCGACCGCGGGCGGCGGCAGCGGGCGGTCGACCGCCGGCTTGCCCGCTGCCGGAGGCGATGCAGCCGCGGCGATAATCGCCGCGCGGTCGGGCACGTTGAGGGCGACGACGGTGTTGCCGTCGGCGGCAAGGAGTTGGCGGCCGGCGCGCAGCAGCGGCTGCCCGGCGACGTCGGCCTCCCAGAAATGCCGGTTCCGCTTGGTTTTCACTTCGCTGCCGCCCGCGCCGTGATACACCGCGGCCGTCGGCTGGCCTGGCTCGACGGCCGCGATGGCGGGCTTGTTCAGCGGCGTGCGGACGGCCTGGTAGACGGCCGGCCATTCGGCCACGCCCTGCCAGGAGATGTCGGCCTTGACCGTGCCGGTGCGGGCATCGAACGCCTTGCCGCTGCTGAGGTACGCGTTGGGACCGAAGGCGATCACTCGCGAGTGCCCCTGCTTCTGCGTGTCGCCGTGGCGGAAGTGCAGCAGCTTGCCGTCGGCTCGGTCGATGCCGGCGGGCACAGCCCGGCCGTTAGGAACCACAAGCACGCCGCCGGCCACCGCGAGATACCCCTGCGGGGCGATGCCCCCGAAGGCGGGGCTCTTGTGCGGCTGAACCGTGTACACCGCCCCGCTGTCGTCGTTGCACCAGAGCTCCTTGCCGCTTGCCGCGTCCAGGGCGTGAACGAACACGCCCATGAACGGCCAGATTCCGGCCGCGAAGTACACCACGCCGTCGGCGACGAGGGGTCCGCCGCGGGCGGTCCAGAGGGACACCAGCCGCCCGTTGCCGAGCACCAGGCGCCCGTCGGGCCCGCCGCGGAACTTCCACCGTGGCGAGCCGCTGGCGGCGTCCAGGCAGTACAGCCAGCCGTCGTCGGAGGCGACGAACAGCCGCCAGGCGCCGTCGGGGGCTTTCCACGCCGCCGGCGCGAAGCGGACGGGCCCGTCGGCGTGGAACCGCCACTTCTCGCCGGCCGTGGCGAGGTCGTATGCCGTGACCGAGTCGTTGCGGCTGGAGGCGATGAACAACATGCCGCCGGCGGCGATGGGCTGGTAGGCGTCGTCGAAGGCGGAGCGCGGTTCGCCCGGCCAGGCCGGCTCCAGCGGCGGCAGTTGCAGCGTCCACAGGAGGCGCAGGCCGGCGGGCAACGTTTCGGCGGTGATGGCCGAGCGGGCCGCGTCGGCTCGCCAGGCGGGCCAGTCGGCGGCATGTGCGGGCGCGGGGGCCGCGAGGGCGGCGAAGAGAAACAGGGCTGGCAAACCAGTTCGGGGCATTCGCGTACTCGCTGAAACAGGACCTCGGTTCCACCGGCGATTGTAGTTGAAACGGTCTGGAGAAGGTAACGTACCTGTCGGACCGCCCCGACGAGCGCAACCGGTGGGCCTGGCCGGGGGCGACCGAATCGCCCGTGGCTTGGGCCGGGCCCATGGTTCCTTGCCGTCGCGCCATCGAAGGCCTACAATCACCCTCTGCACGGGAGCACCGATGCGCGTACAGGTGAACGGAGAACCCAAAGACCTCGCCGGGCCGATGACCGTCGCCGGGCTGCTGGAGACGCTGGCGCTGCACCCGCGCCGCGTGGCCGTCGAGCGGAACAAGCAGCTCGTGCCTCGGGCGCGGTTCGCCGAGACCGCCCTCGCCGAGGGCGACTGCCTGGAAATCGTGACGCTGGTGGGGGGAGGATAGGACGAACGGATGGACCGCAAAGGACGCAAGGGACGCGGGGAAGAGTAGAAAGCGATGATGGACGCAATGAAGATCGCGGGGTTCGAAATCCGCAGCCGCCTGTTCGTCGGCACGGGCAAGTACGCCACGTTCGAGTTGATGCGCGATGCCTTGGCCGCCAGCGGCTGCGAGATCGTCACCGTCGCCGTCCGCCGCGAACGGCTGGTCGACAAGGCCGGGCGCAACATCCTGGACTTCCTGGACGGCGACAGGTACACGCTGTTGCCCAACACGGCCGGGTGCTTCAGCGCCGAGGACGCCATCCGCACGGCCCGGCTGGGGCGCGAGTTGCTGGAAGGCCTGGGCAACCGCGGCGCGGCGTGGGTGAAGCTCGAGGTGCTGGGCGACCGCAAGACGTTGTTGCCCGACCCCGTCGGCTCGCTGGAGGCCCTGAAGGTCCTCAAGGCCGAGGGATTCATCGTGCTGTGCTACACCTCCGACGACCCCATCATGGCGATGCGGCTGAAGGAGGCCGGGGCCGACAGCGTCATGCCGGCCGGCAGCCCCATCGGCTCGGGCCAGGGGATCCTCAACCCGTGGAACATCCGGATCATCCTCCAGGAGCTGAAGGCCGGCGACCCGTCGTTCCCGGTCATCGTGGACGCCGGCGTCGGCACGGCCAGCGACGTGACGGGGGCGATGGAACTCGGCGCCGACGGCGTGCTGCTCAACACGGGCATCGCGGGCGCCAGGGACCCGGTGAAGATGGCCCACGCGATGCGGATGGCGCTGGAGAGCGGGCTCCTGGCGTACCAGGCGGGAAGGATTCCGAGGAAACTGTACGCGACGGCGTCTTCGCCGCTGGAGGGCGTGATCGGCGCGTAGGGCGTTTTCGCCAACCGCAAGCGGCGCGCCGAACCAGGCGACTGAGCAACCAGGCAACCCAGTGACCTCCGAACGCGACAACCCGATGGAGTTCCGCACCAAGGTGTGCATCTGGACCATCCTGGCCGGTCTGCTCAACTTCCTCGCGTACGTGATGCTCTATTGGTTCTTCGGGGGCGAGGCGGTCAACGGGCACGTCGAGCAGACGGGGCACCACCTGCGGTACTTCCTCCAGAGCGGCCAGGAGGTGTCGCGGGCCGCGTTCATCTACAGCGGCATCCACTCCATCAGCATCGCCCCCACCGTGGGGGCCGTCATGCTCGCCATGCTCACGCTGGCTCGCGACCGCGTGATCGGTTCGATGCGCCGCACCATCGTCCGCGGGCGAACCATGCTCACGATCCTGGCGGCGATCATCACGTTGATCGTAATCGTCTGGACGGTGTGGTTCATCTTGCAGTTCACCAACCGGCTGAACCACCCCCGGCCGGCGGCGACGACGGTCCCGGCGCCGGGGGTTCTGCCGGGGCGGTAGAGGTCGGCCCGGAAGGGGCGAGCAGGATTCAGGCGGTGGGCCAAGCCCCCGGCAGACGATGGAGGAAGCCGGAAGCCCTGAAGGGGCGACGGAAAGCCTCCCGCGTGGGCCAAGCCGCGAGTCTCGATTCCCATACAAACTCCCAGGCAAACAACTTGCTACACCCAGGCGGAGCGAAGGGATAGACTTGGGCGAATGAAACCGGTTCAAGCCAGGCCGATGGGGTGGGCGTCGTACTCGGCGCTCGTGCTGGGCGCGATGTTGCCGGCGTCGTGCGGGTACACCGGCCTGGGCGGTTCCAGCCAGGAGCCGCCCGGCATGACCGGCGGGCCCGTCGAGACGGTGAGGAGCGACGAGTACGCCGACCGCGCGTTCGCCGAGTCGTACGACAAACTCGGCGAGGTGCTCGACCGCCAGCGAAGGCACGAGGCGCTGCCCGATTCCGACCCCCTCGGCGGTGAAACCAAACCCTCCAACCAGCGAAGGATCAGCCAGCTCTTCGCCCAGATCCTCTCGACGCTCCAGGCGTCGCGCCTCGCCGCCCTGATCGACGAGCGCCAGGCCAACGAGCGGGCCATTCGCGCCGCCCAGACCGAGATCGCCGCGGCCGAGCAGGCCGCGCTCACCGCGCCGCCCACCGTGCCGTGGTATTCCACCGCGCGCAGCCAGCGGCACCATCGCGAGGCCGCCCA
Organism: uncultured Planctomycetaceae bacterium; assembly: GCA_964461295.1. Taxonomy (GTDB): domain Bacteria; phylum Planctomycetota; class Phycisphaerae; order SM23-33; family SM23-33; genus CAYWTX01. The sequence goes on from CAYWTX010000184.1 coordinate 12,162, forward strand.
ACGCGAGCAGAAGAAGATCGAGGCCCTCCATCGCCGGCAGGAGCAGATCGTCCTGGCGGTGCGGATCAGCCTTCGCTCGCAGGGCCGCGAACTGTCGCCCGACCAGTCGCGGTTCCTGCTCGACGACCCGGCCGCGCTGGAGGCGCTGCGCCTCAACGCGGCCCTGGTGAACGCCCGGCAGGTCGACTTGCGGCTGGCCGAACTGATCGCCCGCGCGGGCGGCAACACGTTCGTGGCGAGGCGGAACTTCCGCCTGCACATGGCCCTGCTGGAAGTGCTGCCCGAACCGTTGCGGCAGGCCCAGGGGCGCGTGGACGCGAACTACGCCCCGCCCGTGCGGAAGCTGCTGGCCGACAACGCGGCCAGGCGGGCGGAGTTGCAGCGGATGCTTCTGGCAGCCGATGCCGACGGGCGCAAGACGATCGAGGCCGATCTGCGGGCACAGGAGCTTGCCGACCAGGCCGCGCAGGCGTACCTGGCGTACCTGGCGGACTGGAGGCTGCGGGTGGCGCAGGCCCAGGACAGCCTGAAGCGCGGCCAGGCCGACGCCCAGAGAGCGCTCGACAGCCAGCGCACGGCTGAGACGCTGGCGGCGTTGGTGAAGTCGCCCGGGCAGGACCTGGCCGCGCTGGGGGCCAGTGTGCTGCCGGCGCCGCCGGCGACGGCGGAGCCCGAGGTGCGGCGGAAGCTCGAGGAGCTCTCGCGGCAGACCAAGGAGAAGTAGCCGCGTTAAGGGCAATACGGTTCAGTTAAGGAAAACAGGACGAAAAACGAGACTGTAGCGTCATCATTGCGGTTCCGAGACAGGTGGAGCACTGTTCTTCAGCCCAACGG
>CAYWTX010000185.1:0-2121 GCA_964461295.1 uncultured Planctomycetaceae bacterium
TTCGAGATCGCAGGTGCGGACGGCAAGTTCGTGCCCGCTGAGGCTACGATTGACGGCGACACGATCATCGTCCAGGCCAAGGATGTTGCCACGCCCACCCAGGCCCGCTTCGGCTGGACGAACGTGGCAAATCCTATTGACCTTTGCTTAGCTAGTGTCCGGCCCGGAAGTGGTTTAGGGCTGGTTTTCGCGGCAGTTTCTTGACAAATGCTCCTCGAAGATGTGAACAAAGTTTCTGCTTGATGCGTCAAAAGACGCGGGAAATCAAGCAACCACGTCACAATCTTCGAGGAGCGCATGTCATGCGAAAAGCTTTCGATCGCCAGCAACGGATGGGTGGTGAAACGATCTCCAATGTGCCGCTTAACCTCGGCTGCCGCGACGAGATCATTCCCATTCTCGCCGCCCTCAAGCACATCTACGCGCAACCCAAGCTGCGCGATGATATTCTCGGCTTGGTGGCCCGGGATGTCAATCGGGACTCCAACCGCAAACGCGGGCGGAAGGGAATGGACTACTGGCCGATCCTCGTGCTGGCGTCCGTGCGGTTGGGCTGCAACTTCGACTACGACAGGCTCCAGGATCTCGCCGAGCAGCACCGCGCCTTGCGGCAGATGATGGGCATCGGCGATTGGGACGCGGAGACCGACTTCAACTGGCGGACGATCCGCAACAACATCGCGATGCTCCACCCCGAGACCATCGAACGCATCAATCACGCCATCGTCGCCGAAGGGCACCAACTCGCTCCCGAAGCAGCCGAGACGGTCCGCGGCGATTCCTTCGTCGTGGAAACCAACATCCACTACCCCACCGACAGCAGCCTGATCCGCGACGGTTTGCGAAAAGTGCTCTCCTTGTGCGCGATCATCGCCACGCTGGCGGGCATCCGCGGTTGGCGGCAACACAAGCACCTGTACGGGAAAGTCAAGAGCTTGGCGCGGCAGATCGACCGCGTCGCCGCCCGCAAGGGAAACGGTTATCAACAGCGTCTCCAGGGGTTGTATCGCGAACTGCTGGGTTTGGCCGAGACCATTCTCACTCGGGCGGACAATCTGCGGGAAAAACTGAAAAAGCGGAGGAAGGCCGACGGCGAGGTTCTCGCGCTGGACGCGCAATTGGAGGGCTTCCTGGAGCGGACGCGCCACGTCTGCGGCACGGCCCGCCGTCGCGTGCTGCAAGGCGAAAGCATCCCCAATCACGAGAAGCTTTTCAGCATCTTCGAGACGCACACCCAGTTGTACAAACGCGGTAAGGCCGCGGAGCCCGTGCAGTTCGGGCGATTGGTCTTCGTCTGCGAGGACGGCGCCGGGTTCATCGCGCACGCCTACCTGATGCCCCGCGACGCCGACGACCGCGGCGTGGTTGTTCCCCAGATGCGCATCCTGCAAAAGCGCGTGGGCGGACGCATCCGTCGGGCTTCTTTCGACCGCGGTTTCCATTCGCCGGAAAATCAGCGGGAACTGGCCCAGATCGTGGCCCATCCTTGCGTGCCAATGCCCGGAGCGAAACAGGCGAAGGAACAAAAAGCGGAGGCCACGATCGAGTTCCGCCAGGCCCGGCAAGCGCATCCGGGAATCGAGTCGGCCATCAACGCCTTGCAAAGCGGCAACGGGCTGGTGCGCTGCCGCGACCGGAGTGAACGCGGATTCAGCCGCTACCTGCAACTCGCCGTTCTCGGCCGCAATCTCCATGTGCTGGGGAAAATCCTTGTGGCGCGCGAGGATGCTCTGTGCCATGCAGCGGAGTCGCGACGCCAGTCCAAGGCCGCTTGAGCCCGCTGCCCGTCCCTTCCCATGCCGCTCTATACCGGCTTTCGCAAGCCGGGCCGCTCGACGATTCACTCGCGCTACCTCTCCACGTCTCGATTGAACCCGATTGCCTCTCGTCTTAGCCGAATCCGGCCACTTCCGTTCCATCTTCGCTCCGCTCATGCTGCCGCTTCACCCCTGCCGCCACGCCAAATTCCCCTTTTCAGGACGGACACGAGCTAGGAGGCAACCGGCATCTTGTACCTCGTCTAGCTTAACACCATTCTCGTTCTGCCATTGGACTTCAATACCCATTGTTTCAGGCCCACGATCCTGTAGTCTCACGGAATGTCAACCAAACGGAATACGC
>CAYWTX010000186.1:0-2164 GCA_964461295.1 uncultured Planctomycetaceae bacterium
TGAAATGACGCAAGTGCCCAGCACAACCTGGCGGATGCTCTCGCAGAAGACCCACGGCGGCGAACTGCCGCGCGGGCTGGATGCGGCGTGGAACGCGGCCACCGGCCTGGCCAACCAGATGGTGCCCGCGCCCTGGGATCCGACGGAGCGCTCGCTGGGCCACCAGTTCCTGTGCATGGCCGGGCACCTGTCGTCCCACAAGGACCAGCTCTTCTACTACCTGAAGCTGATGGGCCGCGACGTCAACACCATGCACCTCTGGGGCATGTAGGCCGGGACGCCGCGGGCGGCGACGAAGAACGGGGCGGGGTGACCCCCGCCCCGTTCGCAGGTCGGAGACGTCGGCGCGGCCCGTCAGCGCTTGCCGCCGCCGATGAACCGGTACACGAACGCTCCCGCCGCAGCGCCGACGATGGGCGCCACCCAGAACAGCCAGAGCTGCGCGATGGCCCCGCCGCCCGCGAACACGGCCACGCCCGTGCTGCGCGCGGGGTTCACCGAAGTGTTCGTGACCGGGATGCTGATCAGGTGGATCAGCGTGAGGCACAACCCGATGGCGATCGGCGCGAAGCCCTGCGGCGCGCGCTCGTCCGTCGCGCCGAGGATGACCAACAGGAACATCATGGTCATCACGACTTCCGTCACCAGGGCTGCGAACAGGGTGTAACCGCCGGGCGAACGCTCGCCGTAGCCGTTGGAGGCGAACCCGGCCGACGCATCGAAGCCGGCCTGGCCGCTGGCGATGAGGTAGAGGATGCCACCTGCCGCCACGCCGCCCAGGACCTGCGCCGCGATGTAGGGCAGGAGCTGATTCGCGGGGAACCGCCCGCCCGCCCACAGACCGACCGACACGGCGGGGTTCAGGTGGCAGCCGGAGATGTGCCCGATGGCGTAGGCCATCGTGAGCACCGTGAGGCCGAAGGCCAGGGAGACGCCCAGCAACCCGATCCCGACCTCCGGGAACTTCGCCGCCAGGACGGCGCTGCCGCAACCGCCGAGGACCAGCCAGAACGTGCCGAAGAATTCCGCACCGTAGCGATTCATGCGCGCTCCCTCCTGTTGGGGCGGCGAGCCCCGGTCCCGAAGATCGCCGCTGCCGTCGGCAAGAATGCCGACGTGCCGGATCGTGCCGACATCACGGCGCCGCCGTCAAGGTGCTTGTGGCGCGGGGTACCGTCAGCTCGGGGGGGGGCGGCTAGGGCCGCTCGGCGGGATCGACGGTGACGGGCGGTGACGTGCCCGTGGTCTTTGCCGACGACTCGCGCCTCATGAACCAGGCCACGAGCGCGGCCGCGCCGCCGACCACGATCACGGTGCGCGCGACTCGCAGCAGGCAGACCACCCAGGCGATGCCCATCCCGAGCGCCGCCCACTGGACCCACCATTCGCCCGGCGAGGTCGCCAGATTGATGACGAACAGCAGGGCCAGGATTAGGGGCGCCGTGAAGAGGAACTTGATGTCGCTGAAGATCTTGAACACGTTCGACTCCTTGACGAGCGAGAGCGATGCACCCGACGACGAACGGGACTACGCGTGTGGGCGCCGCGGGTTGCATCCGTCTCGCGGTCCAGTTGCGTCGCGGAACCTGGGGCGCGGTCCGACCCGGAACGACTGATTGACACGACGACGGGCTCCGCCCTACCTTCATGCTCTCGCCCCGAATGTTCACGGAGGAACGACCCGTCGATCACGTCGATATCGACCGCAGGGACTCGGACCGCCCAGCTTTTCATCATCCGAACGACATCGCGCACCGAAGTCACGGTCGCAGGAATGCGTCACGCCGCGCCTTGGGCCGCGGAATTGCAATACGAGCGTGCGGGCCGCCGCACGCGCCCGACACAGGGCGATCTGCACGTCCACCGTCAGGCCGCCGGCCTTCCTTGGGAGGGTGCGTTGAAGCCAAGAGATTACGTTGCATTGGGTTCGCTACTGCTGATCGCCCCGCTGGCCGGCTGCAGTCACGTGGCAGGCAACGCCCCCCCGCCCGACGCCAAGACGACGACCGTGTCCACGGTGGTTGACGCCTACGGCAGGAAATACCGCTGTTTCAACGATGATGGGACCATGCGCTGCGAAGAGCTGCGCGCCGTCTTTGCCGGCGTGGACAACAATTTGCCGGTCGAGGCGTCGCAACGAGGGATCGGGACCCCGGCGAGAAGG
>CAYWTX010000187.1:0-8098 GCA_964461295.1 uncultured Planctomycetaceae bacterium
TGCCACGCATGGGCGAGACGCCCATGCCACCCCGGAGCCCCGGTTGAGTCAAGTGGATACCCAGTATACCCTATGGGCGTGGCGTTGCCGCTGGCCGTATCGCTTGTGTTCGAGCCGCAGACCTGGACGGTCGGTTTGCCCGCCGTCGCTGCGCTCCTGCTGGCCGCCGAAGGTGCGGCCCTGGGCCTTCGCCGCCACGGCGGGCGAGCCGCCCGCCCCGCCGGCCTCGCCGGGCAGGGCCGGCCGCGGAGCAGGTCCACGTCCTGGTACATCCTCGGCGCCGGCGTCGCGCTGGGGATCGCGGCATCGCTGGGCTGGGACAACTGGGCGGGCCACTGGACGGCCGTCCGGAAGTCGCTCGACAACGAGTTGCCGTGGTACTCGCGTGCGGCCGCAACGGCCACGCTGCCGATGCTCGGGATCGCCTGCGTGCTGGCGGCCGCGGGTTTCCTGCGGCGGCTGATCGGGGCGTTCGCCGGCCAGGCCGGGCTGTCGGCGATCCCGATGGGGCTGCTGCAAGCCGGCGTGATCGGCGGCCTGGCGGCCCTGACGGCGTTCTGGGTGCCGCAGGGCGCCATCGTGGCCATCGGCATGGCCTCCGTCGCGTGGGCGCTGCGTTCGTACGGCCGCACCACGTCCCCCATCGGGGCGGGGGCGAGGTGGCTGCTGGTCGGCCTGCGCGTGGCGACGCTCCTGCTGCTGACGGGTTGGGCGCTTCGTCCGGCGCTGGAGTACCGCCACCAGTTGGATGTGAGGACGCTGGTGCTGTTCTGCGCGGACACGTCCAGGTCGATGCAGCGGCGCGACGAGGCGCCGCGCGGCGGCGCCGTCGCCGGCCTGCCGGGCGAGCCGATGCGGCGGATCGAGGCGCTGCGGGCGGCGCTGGCCCGGCAGCAGCCGGCGCTGGCCGCCCTGTGCCGCCAGGCCGACGTGGAGTTGATCCCGTTCGCCGCGGCGGCCTCGCCCGCGCGAAAGCTCGGCGAGAAGGGCAACTGGGCGGCTGAGGCGATCGCCGACGCCAACGGCGAGGCCAGCGCCCTGGGCGACGCCATCAACGAAGTGCACGACGTCTACGCCGGCCAGAAACGGAAGATCGCGGCCGTGGTGCTGCTGTCCGACGGCTGCAACAACACCTCGGACGTGCTGAGCCCGGACAAGGCGGCGGGCTTGCTGGCGGGGCGCGGCATTGGGCTGCACACGGTGGGTGTGGGCTCGGAAAAGGTGACGGGCACAACGCGGACGCTGACGGTTCGCGACCTGGCCGCACCCGACGAGGTGGACGCGTTCAACCGTTTTGCGGTGACGGCCGGCGTGGAGACCGTGGGCCTGGAGGGCCGTAGAATCAAGGTGACGTGCGCGTTCGGCGAGGAGGAGGCGGGCACGGAGGAGTTCGCGGCGACCGAGGCGCAAGCCCTGCGCCCGGTGCGGTTCGCCCACGTGCCGCTGCACGCCGGGTTCCACCGCGCGACGGTGTCGGCCGAGGTGATCGGCCCGGCCGTGGGGGACCTGGCCGGGCTGCACCGCCAGAGCAAGCTGGTGCACGTGGGAGACCGCGAGGTGCGGGTGCTGTACATCGAGGGCCAGTTCCGCTACGAGACGAAGTACGTCTGGCAGGCCCTGTCGGCCGCGAGACGCTTCAGCATCGACCGGCGCGTGCTGCTCCATCCGCTGGGCGGCAAGCAGCCGGCGGCCTTGAGCGAGGACCTCGACGACTGGCTGGCGTATCACGCGATCCTCCTCGGCGACGTGGCCGCGTCGCACTTCACCCCCAGGCAGATCGAGATCATGAAGGAACTGGTGGGCAAGTACGGCAAGGGCCTGGCGATGATCGGCGGGGACAGGAGCTTCGCCCGCGGCGGATGGGCGGGCACGGCGCTGGCGGACGTGCTGCCCGTGGACCTGGCGGCGTCGGCGGGCCAGACCGAGGCGCCGATGCAGGTGCGTCCGACGGCCGCGGGGCTTCAACACGATCTCATGCGCATCAGCGAAAGCGGCCTTGACCCGGCGGGCGACTGGGCGAAGCTCGAGCCGCTGCCGGGCGCGAACGTGTTGGGCGGGATCAAGCCCGCCGCCATCGTGCTGGCCGAGTCGCCCGCCGGCCAGCCGCTGATCGTCGCGCAGCCGTATGGCAAGGGGCGGGCGCTGGCGATTGCCTTCGACACGACGTGGAAATGGGTGCTGAGCAAGCGTGACACGGCCGAGTTGCAGCGGCGGTTCTGGCGGCAGGCGGCACTGTTCCTGGCTGCCCCGCGGGGCAACGTGTGGATCGTGACCGACCGGGCCAACTACGACCTGCGCAGGCTCAGGAGCGGCGCCGAGAGCCAGACCTACCGCGCGGGCGTCGAGGACGCCCACGGGCATCCGCTGCCCGACGCCCCGATCCGCGTGACGTTGACCGACCCTTCCGGCAAGGAGACCCGGGCCGATCCCGCCCGCCCGGACGAGAAGAAGGGCGAGCCATTCCACAAGGGCCGGCTGGCGCCCCCGGCGGGGCCGGGCACGTACACCCTGAAGATCGCCGCGAGCGTACAGGAGAAGGAACTGACGGCCGAATACAAGTACGAGGTGACGGTCCAGGACCTGGAATCGCTGGAGGTGCTGGCGAACCACAACCTGCTGCGACAGATGGCTGACATCGGCCGCGGGCGGTTCGTGACGCTGGACAAACTGGGCGACCTGCTGGCCGACCTTCGCGTGTCGGCCCAGCCGGAGAAGCGCGACGTGCCGATGCAGATCCGAATCGCGGCGGAGGAGCCCTGGCCGTGGCTGGCGGCGGGGGCCCTGCTGACGCTGATGTGCGCGGAGTGGGCCGCGCGGAAGCGTAAGGGGCTGGTGTAGCGGGACGCGACGCTTCGCCCCACAGGTTGCCGGTTCCCGTTGCCGGCCGGAACATTGCGGCAGTCCACTGTCGGCAGCCCTGTGCCTCGCACCGGCGGGCGGCGGGCCCGACGCGCACGTTCCTTCTTGTCAGACACGCCCGCCGTATGCCATGATGCGGCATTGTCTTTGCTGCCGCCGTCGAAACGGCGGAAGGAGATTTGTTCCTATGCCCGCGAAAGTGACGTTTGCATCCTCTCGGCCGAAGGAATTGCGGAGCGAAGCCACGCTGCCCAAACTGCTGGACCGCATGCTGGATCGATGGAACCTGCCCGGACGCTTCAAGGACAAGCGAGTCGCCATCAAGATGCACCTGGGCGCCAACGTCGGCTACTCGACGATCCCGCCGCTGCTGGTGGGGCGGATCGTGAAGGCCGTCAAGGACGCCGGCGGCAAGCCGTTCATCACCGACGTGCCGGACGCGGTCTGGACGGCGAAGGACCGCGGCTACACGCAGGAAGTGCTCGGCTGCCCGATCCTGCCCGTGGCGGGCGCGTCGGACAAGTACGTGTACGAGAAGGCGACCGACTTCCGCACGATGAAGAGCGTGCACCTGGGCGGCTGCGTGGTGGACGCCGACGCGATGATCGTGCTCTCGCACGGCAAGGGACACGGACACAGCGGCTTCGGCGGGGCGATCAAGAACATCGCCATGGGGTGCATGGACGGCGCGACCCGCGGGCGGATTCACCGGCTGATGTCGGCCGCGTTCGAGTGGGACGCCGACAAGTGCACGGCCTGCAAGCTGTGCGTGGACAACTGCCCCAACGCCGCCATCCAACTGAAGAAGGGGAAGATCGAGATCTTCGACCACCACTGCAAGTACTGCATGCACTGCCAACTCGCCTGCCCGAGGAAGGCGATCACCATCGACCAGGGCGGCTACCGGTTCTTCCAGCACGGCATGGCCCTGACGGTGCGGGAGACGCTGCGGACGTTCCAGCCGGGCAGCGTGCTGTACGTCACGGCCCTGATGCACATCACGCCGTTCTGCGACTGCTGGGGCTTCACGACGCCGGCCCTGGTGCCCGACATCGGCATCGTGGCCTCCGACGACATTGTGGCGGCCGAGACGGCCGCGCTGGACCTGATCAAGGCCGAGGATTTCATCAAGGGCTCGCTGCCCAGCCCGCTGAAGCGGACGGGCAAGGGGCACCTGTTCCAGCAGATTCACGGCAAGGACCCGTACATCCAGATCGAGGAATGCGTCATGCTGAAACTTGGCAAGAGCAAGTACAAACTGGTCAACGTGGAGTAGATTTGTCCAACGGACGGTTCACCATCGCCGGGCGGATCCGCAGCTTCGCCTTTGCCGTGCGCGGCATCGGCACGATGATCTCCTCGCAGCAAAACGCCTGGGTCCACGCCCTGGCCACCGTCGTCGTCGTCGGCACCGGCATCGCCGTCAAGCTCCACACCGACGACTGGTGCTGGATCATCCTCGCCATCATGGCCGTCTGGACGGCCGAGGCGCTCAACACCGCCCTGGAATTCCTCGCCGACGCGGCCGCGCCCCAGTACCACCCGATGGTCAAGCGGGCCAAGGACGTGGCCGCCGCGGCGGTGCTGATCTCCTCCATCGGGTCGGTGACGATCGCGGCGCTGATCTTCGGCCCCAAGCTGCTGGCGCTCTGGCGGTAGCTTCGGCGAATTCATTGCCGCGGCGGGCGGATGGCCTGCCAGCGGCGGACGAACAGGGCGAAGACTCCCGGCCCGAACGCGAACAGAAGGACCGACAGCCCCACGGCCAGGCCGCAGAACGTGCCGAACCCCGCGCAGCAGTAGTTCCGCGACCGCGCGATGACGTGGGTCGGCACGGCCACCAGCAGTTCCAGAATGCTCCCGGCCAGGAGAATCCGCACCACGCGCGTCACGGCGTTTGGCGGTTCCTTGCGCGGACTGAACAGCCCGAACAACAGCGACCACGCCAGCCACGCCGCGGCGATGACCGCGAAGCCCAGCCATCCCGCCAGCGGCGGGAGGCCCTCGGTGTTCGCGATGTGCTCCTGGGCAGCGACGATCATCGCGCCCAGCAACAAGAGCATGGCGACGACTGCCGCCAGGATGAGCCAGAAGACGTGGCGCTTCTTCACCGGCCGCGCGGCAGCGACGCGGACGGGCACGACCAGCAGGGCCGTCTGGGTGAGCATCATTACGCCGGCCCAGATGCCCGTGTACGCGTAGAACTCCCAGGAAGCCACGACCTTGGCGATATCCGGCAGCGAAGCCGGCGCAAACGCCGCGATGATCACCGGCAGCGATAGCGCCGCCAGGATCAGGCCGTACAGCCCCACGACCAGCAAAGCCCATCGTTTCATCGGTCGCTACCCTTTGACCGCGCCGACGGCAATCGCCTTAACCACGTGCTTTTGCACCAGCAGGAACAGCAGGATGACCGGGACAATCATGATCGCCGCGGCGGCGTTGATCTGCTGGAACATGCCTGCGTGCCCCTGCTGGAAGTTGTAGACCGCGACGGCCAGCGGCTGCATCGCGGGCCGGCTGATGGTGCATAGCAGCGGCACCATGAAATCGTTCCACGCCCCCAGGAACGCGAACAGCGACACGGTCATCACGATGGGGCGGGCCATCGGCATGGCGATGTCGAGGTACGTGCGGAACACGCCCGCGCCGTCCACGGCGGCGGCCTCGTCCACCTCCTTGGGCAGCGTCCAGAAGAACCCGGCCATCAGCAGCGCATTGCCCACGCCGTGGCTGCTCATCCACAGCACCATGCCCCAAAGGTTCTGCATGAGTCCGGCCGCGTTGAGCATCTTGAAGATCGGGATGATGCGTGCCTCACCGGGCAGGATGGCGGCGGCGATCATCACGCCGAAGACGAGCAGCTTTCCTGGAAAGCGGATGCGAGCCAGGGCGTAGCCCAGCATCGACGAGAGCATGATCGTCGCGAACACGACGAACACGGTGATGATCAGGCTGGTCAGGAAGTGCAACAGGAAGTTCTCGTTCTTCAGCACGACCCAGTAGTTGATGGGCAGCACCCGGCCGCTGACGAGGTAGCCGGCATCGACGAGGGCCTGCATCTCGGCGTCGGCCTGTTTGCGCATGCCGGCTGCGCCCAGGCCGGTTTCCTTGGCATACTCGGCCGGGGAGCGGTGTTCCTGGGCGAAGGTGGCGCGGCTTTCGGCGCGGCGGACGTTCTCGTCGTGGATGCTCCACAGCGCGAGCACCTGCCGGGGGTACAGGGCGGCGCCGCCGCCGCGGGCGCCGTCGGCCAGGCGGCAGACGAGGTCGTCGCCGTTGCCGCCGACGGGGGCGAGCACGCCCATCGACACGAGGCCGGCCATCGCGCGCCGCGCGTCGCCGGCGGGGTACTTGCTGATCTGGGCGTAGCGCTTGACCGTGAGGCCGAAGTACTCCCGAAGATCGTCCGCCACGCGCTTCTCCAGCGGGCTGAGGTTCGCGGGCAGCGCGCCGGCGTGGGCGCCCTCGCTCAGCCAGTACGAGTGCCTCGCGCCGTCGGCGATCAGCACGCCGTCGGCGATCAGCGACTTGAGGACGTCGCCGGCCGCCGTGGCCGACGGCCTCTCCGCTTCCCTCTCGACCACGAGCCTCACGCGGTGGGTGACGGTGGCCTGCCACGCGTCGGCCTGAAGGGTCTTCACGAGCTCGAGCTTGCTGCGCAGACGTTCCAGAGCGGCCGCCTTGGCGGCGACGGCCTCGTTGATTTCCTTGCGCTGCTCGCGGAGGCGGTCGATCTCGGCGGCGTCGGCCCGGACGCGCCCGATCTCGATGCGGTTCTGGCCGTGGATCACGGCCGTCAGGCGGGCCTTGAGTTCGGCGAGTTCGGCGACGGGCTTCGTGCCGCCCAGGCCGTCCTCGAGCGCCAGGGGCAGGACGGCATCGAGGCGGAAGTGGTCGGCCAGGCGGTACTTCTCGCCGGGCACGGGGCTGAGGCGTTCGTTGGCGGCCTCGGCGTCGGCCTTGAGGCTCGTGCCGACCATCCAGACGAACGGGTAGAGATTGACGGCGCCCAGAGCGCCCAAGGCGAGGTAGACCAGCAGCTTCCACCAGTTGTAGCGGACCCAGCCGGTGCTGCGCGAGCCCAGCGGGCGCGGCAGGGGCGCCATGCCTCCAAGCCGGGCCGCCAGGTCGGTTCGCTGCCGGGTCTTCCACGGTGTCGGTTCGGTGGCGATGGTTCGTCTCCTGCCGCTATGCGTTTGCCGTGACCGGCTGGGGCGCGTTGCCGCGGGTTTCGGCCTCCAGGCGCCGCTTCCAGCGCCGCGCGACGATCATGACGTTGGCGATGGTCAGCCCGGCCAGCATGAGCGAGTACACGATGCCCAGCGCGGCCGCGTAGCCGAGGTCGGGCACCTGGCCCTCGGGCTTCATAAAGCCTTTCTTGAATATGTATGTGGCGACCAGTTCGCTGGAGTGGTTGATGCCTCCCTCGGTGAGCACGAACACCAGGCTGAACGCCCGCGCCGCGCCGAGGAACGCCCCGAAGGCGATGATGATGAGGATCGGCATCATCTCCGGAACGGTGACGTGCAGGAACCGCTTCCAGGCGCCCGCGCCGTCGACCCTCGCGGCCTCGTAGAGCTGCGGCTCGATCGACTGCAAGCCCGCCAGCAGCAGGATGATGTTGTAGGGCAGCCCGTGCCAGATGCCCACGCCCATGACCGTGCTGAGGCCGAAGCTGTCGCCCAGCCAGTCCACCGCGTTGCCGTCGGGACCAGCGAACTTCAGCCCGACCATGCCGAGGAACTCGTTGAGGCCGCTGTCGGAGCCCTTCAGCAGGCCGATCATGATGACGCTGACGATGGCCAGCGACGTCACCAGCGGAATGAAGAACAGGATGCGGAAGTAACGGTTGCCGGCCAGCGGCATGTTCAGCAGGCTGGCCAGCAGCAGGGCGATGGCGATCTGGCCGGAGGTCACCACGACCATGTAGATCAGCGTGTTGGGCACGACCTTCGTCCAGAACACGCTGTCGAAGTTGCCCGAGGTGAAGTTCAGGATGCGGTCGAAGTGGGCGGCGCCCACGTACTGCATCGGCCCCAGGCCGTCGCCGCTGTGCACGGCCAGGTAGAACTGGTACAGCGAAGGGTAGATCGTGAACGCGAAGATCGTCAGGATGCCCGGCAGCACGAACAGGTAGCCGTGCCAGCCTCGCTTCGCCGCCTCGACGCCCGCCGTCAGCGGCCGACCCGCCCTCCTGTTCCTCAACATCCGCGACAGCAGCCACGCGCCGGCCACG
>CAYWTX010000188.1:0-2468 GCA_964461295.1 uncultured Planctomycetaceae bacterium
GATCAACCGTCGCCACCATCGCCGCCCGACCTGGCGGTAATCAAGAGACCGGGAAACAGCGTGTCGAGGAAGAGAAAGAAAAAGCAAGAGGAGTGTCTGCGCCGCGCTTGACAGGTCAATCCATATCAGCCGGGGGCGTAAACCACCGGTGGACAAAGAACTAAGCGCAGAGCCCCGAAGGGGCGACAGACAGCGTCCGGCACGGGCAAACCTGCGAGATCCAATTCTTTCCCAAACTCTTAGCTCGACTTCTGCCAATTCAAGCGAACTGAAATTCATAACTCATTCTGTAACAAAGATTTACCCGCCGCGGCACAACTGGAAAAGGCCATGTTGTAACTTATTGCCATAAAAACACTTATGGCAGATTGGCAGAAGTCGAGCTTAGGGAGGCGTCCGTATGGCGTCCCGGGAGAACTCGTTGGCCGCAATCCTGTCGGCCAGGATCGCTTCGGACGCTGCGGGGGTGCTAGGGTCGCCATTGGAGGAGATCGTGCGGCTGCGCCCCCTCGGCAGCGGTTCTAGACCGGTTCGGCCGGGAGGGGGGGCGGTAAGCGCCGCGCGGCCTGGGGTCGGCGCGGCGCCCCCGACATCGCAGCCCGCCCGAAAACGGCACGCCCCGGCCGCAATGGCACTCCCCGGCCGCACGCGGCCGGGATGTGCCGCGACCAATCCCGGCCGCTACGGGCCACGGCGAAGGTGCCGCCGATCCCCATAGCGTACCATCACCCCCTTCCCGGCGAATCTGTCAGACTCGCACCTTTCTCCCTTGCCTCCTCATCTCGACTTCTGCCAATTTGTCATAAGTGTTTCTGTGGCAATAAGTTACAACATGACATTTTCCAGTTGCGCCTGGGCGGCTAACTCTTTGTTACAGAATGAGTTATGAATTTCGGTTTGCTCAGAATGGCAGAAGTCGAGCTCAGAGGTTGTGAAAGTATCGCAAGAGCGGCCTTTGTCCCTCTTAGCCCCGAAGGGGCGTCGAGGACTTAGTCGGGGGCGTAAGCCCACGGTACACAAGCAATTAAGCATGGAGCCCCGAAGGGGCGACAGAAAACCTCTTGTGTGCGTCAAGCCGCGAGTTTCGATTCTTTCACAACCTCTCAGAACGGCACGCCCGACTCGCTTTCCTGCGCCTTCCACCGCCACTGGCGGATTTCCGGCATGTCCTCGCCGTGCTCGCGGATGTAGGCCTTGTGGTCGATGAGCTTGTCGCGGAGGAACTGCTTGGCGTAGGCCGCGCGAGGAGCCAGCCCCGGAACGCGGTCGATCACGTCGCCGGCCAGGTGGAAGCGGTCCAGGTCGTTGAGGACGGTCATGTCGAACGGGGTCGTCGTCGTGCCCTCCTCCTTGTAGCCGCGAACGTGCAGGTTGTCGTGGTTCGTCCGCCGGTAGCACAGACGGTGAATCAGCCACGGGTAGCCGTCGAACGCGAACACGATGGGCTTGTCGGTCGTGAACAGCGCGTCGAAGTCCCGGTCGCCCAGTCCATGCGGATGCTCGCTTCGCGGCTGGAGGGTCATGAGGTCCACCACGTTCACCACGCGCACCTTCACTTCCGGCAGCAGTTCGCGCAGGATTCCCACGGCCGCGAGAGTCTCCAGCGTGGGCACGTCGCCGCAGCAGGCCATCACGACGTCCGGCTCGCCGCCGCGGTCGTTGCTGGCCCACTCCCAGATGCCCAGCCCGGCCGTGCAATGCCTGACGGCGGCGTCCATGTCCAGCCACTGGGGGGCCGGCTGCTTGCCGGCGACGATGACATTGACGTAATTGCGGCTGCGCAGGCAGTGGTCGGTGACGCTGAGCATCGTGTTGGCGTCGGGGGGCAGGTAGACGCGGATGATCTCGGCCTTCTTGTTGACCACGTGATCGATGAAGCCGGGGTCCTGGTGGCTGAAGCCGTTGTGGTCCTGCCGCCACACGTGCGAGGTGAGCAGGTAGTTCAGCGACGCGACGGGCCGCCGCCAGGGGATTTCGCGCGTGACCTTGAGCCACTTGGCGTGCTGGTTGAACATCGAATCGACGATATGTATGAACGCCTCGTAGCACGGGAAGAACCCGTGGCGGCCCGTGAGCAGGTACCCCTCCAGCCAGCCCTGGCAGAGGTGCTCGCTGAGCACCTCCATGATCCGCCTGTCGGGGGCGACGCCCTCGTCCTCGGGACGCATCTCCGCCATCCACGCGCGGTTGGAGGCCTGGAACACGGCCGTCCAGCGGTTGGACGCGGTCTCGTCGGGGCTGAAGACGCGGAAGTTGTCGCCGTTGAGCTTCATCACGTCGCGGATGAGCTCGCCCTGGACGCGCGTTGCCTCGGCCGTGGCGGCGCCCGGGTGGGGCACGTCGACGGCATACGCGCGGAAGTCCGGCAGGCGCAGGTCGCGCAGCAGGAGGCCGCCGTTGGCGTGCGGGTTGGCGCCCATGCGCCGCGTGCCCCGCGGGGCGAGGTCGGCCAGATCGGGAATGAGCCG
>CAYWTX010000189.1:0-2936 GCA_964461295.1 uncultured Planctomycetaceae bacterium
GAGCCCGCCACCAAGCCCGCCGCCGGCGGCGACCTGCCGCAGGATGCCCTCGAGAAACTCCAGAAGCTCAACGAGAAGCTCAGCGAGTTCATCGAGGACCAGAAGAAAGTCATCGCCGCCACCGAACGGCTCTCCAAGAAGCCGGTCGACAACTTCACGGCCGAGGACGACGAGGTGCTCAAGGACCTCACGGCCACCGAGGACAAGTGGGACAAGTTCATGAACGAGGCCTTCGCCGACTTCTCCAAGCTCATCGAGCAGGACTTCAGCAACCCCTCCACGCTGAAGGAGCTCACGGCCGTCAAGAGCGACATCACGATGGCCAAGGACGCCCTGAGCAAGAAGGCGACGGAGATCGCCACGGCGGCCGAGGACAGCGCCATGGGCGGCGGCAAGGAGATCAGGAGCAACATCGAGAAGTGGCTGCCGGACGAGCCGGACCGCACGAAGTGGGCGATGGAAGCGCCGGAGGACAACGCGGGCAAGGTCGAGGCGCCGGAATTGCCCAAGGAACTGGAGGACCTCGTCGGCGACCTGCTGGAGCAGGAAGAGGAGTTGTTCGACGAGATGGAGGACCTGAACTCCAAGGCGGCCAGCAGCTGCGACGACGGGATGGGCTGGGACGCCATGGACGGGCCGATCAGCAACATGGGCGCCCAGGGCGTGACCGGCAACCAGTTGCCCAACAGCAACGAATTGCAGGGCCGCAGCGGCGAAGGCCGACAGGGCAAGAGCAGCGGCGAGTTCGTCGAGGACAAGGCCGTCGGCAAAGGCGGGCGGAACACGCCGACGCGATTGACGCCCGAGCCGTTCCAGAAGGGCCAGGTGAACGATCAGTCCAAGGAGCCGCCCGGCGGCGCCACCGGCGGCGGCAAACTCTCCGGGGCGGGCGCCGAGGGCCTCGAAGGTCCCGTGCCCGCCGAGATCCGCAAGGAGATGCCGCGCATGGCCGCCAAGCAGGCGGCCTTGGTCAACAAGGCCGAGAAGCTGCGCGGCAAGTTCGAGGTCAACAGCCTCGGGGGGTTCAAGTTCCTTCAGGCGATCACGCTGATGGGCCGCGTCAAGACCGACATGGACAACTACCGCTACCAGAACGTCCTGCGGGCCAGGGACCAGACTCTCGCCGCCCTCCAGCAGAGCAAGTTCCGCGTCGGCAAGGTGGACGTGGAGGTTGACACGTCCTCCGGCATGCCCAGGTACGTGCGCGACAACATCGCCGACGCGATGAAGGGCAAGCTGCCCGAGGAGTTCAAGGACGTCCTGGAACAGTACTACCGCCGCCTGAGCGAACAGAAATAGGAGATTGGCTGGGATGAGGGGGATGAAAGGGATGGGGATAGTGACAAGGAAGAGGAAGCGTTCCGTTCCCCGCGGCCTACCCGCTTCAGCGGCGTAGGTCTCCTCTGGGGCTTGCGGGGGCCGTCTTCCCGTGGGACAATGCTCCCACCCGCGGGGCGCGCGGAAAGGACGGAACATGGCCTATCTCAAGTTCGTGCTCGTGCAGTACCTCGTCACCATCGGCTGGGGCCTTGCCGGGGCGATCGCCATGGGCGTCGGCCTGGGCGTCGCCCTGAAGGTTTTCACCTTCCTCACGCCTAAGATCGACGAGATGGAAGAACTGAAGAAAGGAAACGTGGGAGTGGCCATCGTCATGGCGGCCGTCATCCTGGCGACCGCCATCGTTGTGGCCGTGGCGATCTCGCCGGAGGCGGCGAAGTAGACTGAGAACACGAGGCTCGTGCGCGGCCCGGCCGGTGGCGCGGGCGCGCAAGCGGAGTCGAGGCGGCGACCATGCGGAAACTGGGGTGCCTGGTAATCCTGATCCTCATCGGCTGGGGCGTGTACTCCGTCATGGGCGTGGGGGGGATGAGCGACGAAGAGAAGGGGCGATGGCTGGGCCAGAAGGCTCACCGCGGCTGGCAGCACGTCCAGAGGATGGTGGAAGGCGCGAAGACGGAGTGGGACGAGAAGCAGCGGCAGCAGAAGAAGCCGGCCGACCTGAACTCGCCCGAAGCGCCGAGTTCCTCCACGCCCTGAAGGGCCGCCGTCGCCCTACCGGCGCGAGGGAAGCGCGGGTGGGGGCACGCTTGTCGCGGACAGCGCGACGCGGCCGTCCCTGGCCCCCCAGCCGGAGTTTGTCCCCAAGGGCCCGCGTGTATGCACGGTTTCCCGCGCCAGAGAAGCGGCTGTGCGGCGCCCGAGGCACCGCGAAGGCATGCAGTGCAATCAGGGCGTTGCCTTGGGCGGCAATCCATCAGCCCCTTGGGCTGAAAGATGCCCCGCGGGCTGGAACCGCCGCAAAACCTGTTGTCACTTCGCCCCCCGCGCGGTATTGGTGTTCGGCGCGGCGCGGGTGCGTTCGTTCGGCCCGGCCGGACAGAGGCGCGGATGGTCTTCGGAGAAGACGAGTGATCGTCGTACTGAACCTCTTCGACATCGTCGAGGGAAGAGAGAAGCAATACGCCGAGTACCTGCGGCGCGTCCAACCGATCCTCGCGCGTCACGGCGCGAGGATACTCCTGTACGGCCTGACGAAGATGGTCTACATGGGTGGAGCCCATCAGCAGTACTGCGGCATGATCGGCTATCCGGGCGTGGAGGCGCTCAAGCAGTTCAGCCACGACCCCGACTTTCTGGAAATCCGCCCACTTCGCGACAACTCGACGGCCAACTACATCCTGACGGCCGTGGAGGACTTCCAGACCCTCAACCACGCGGCGGAGTACCTGGAAAGCCGCGGGGGGCCATGATCGCCGGCCCCGAGCTTCACTTCTTCATCGCCGCGGCGCACTGCTCGGCGCGGCGACGGATGGTTTCGCCGGCCGACCCCTTGGCGATCTGCTCGACGCTGGAACGTAGCGAGGTCAAGCGATTGGCTTCCATCATCCGGCACATGCTGTCGAACAGTCCTTCGATCCGAGGGGCGGCCTTCGTCA
>CAYWTX010000190.1:0-13775 GCA_964461295.1 uncultured Planctomycetaceae bacterium
GCGTAGTAGATGTGCTCGCCGGCCGGAATCCTGCCGGCCAGGATCGCATCGGACGGGGCGGGGGTGCTAGGGTCGCCATTGGAGGAGATCGTGCGGCTGCGCCCCCTTGGCAGCGGTTCTAGACCGGTTCGGCCGGGGGAGTGGAAGGCGATGCGCGGCCTGGGGTCGGCGGGCGTCGCCGACGTCGCGGCCCGCCCCCAAACGGCACGCGCCGGCCGCAAGTGACTCCCCGGCCGCAACGGCACGCTCCGGCCGCACGCGGCCGGGATGTGCCGCCGCCGCTTCCGGGCGCGCCGGGCGAAGGCCAGGTTGACGCCGATCCCCATGGTGTGCATTATCCGCGGCCGCGGCGGGTCTGTCAAATGCGCATGTTCCGGCGTGGCCATCCATCGGCGTATGCCGCCGGGCCTCGGTGGGGAGGACGCAGCCACAGGCTCCGTTGGGGTTGGGCTGCCTTGGGTTGCGGGCGAAGCCCGGGGCTGTGGTCAATGCCTGGCCCCCCAGGAACAAAAGTCCCCAGCCGGAAGGGCTGGGGCTTCGTGACTCACTCGCACGAGCGAGAGGGAGTGATCCAGATTCGTTGACAGCCTACTTTTCCACCGGCCTGGCTGGCGGCGCGGGTGCGGCTGGCTGGGTCGAGGCCGGCTGCGTCGCGGGGCTGTCCAACTTGAGCTTGCCCGCGCGGACCATTTCATCGCGGCGTGTGATCAACATCTTCGCGCGGTCGGCGGGGAGCATCTTCTCGAGATGGGCTTTTTCCTCTTCGGAGAAACTGGCGACGACGACCTTGAGCCACTCGCTACGGCGGCGGTACTCCTCGCGCTTGTCCTTGCTGAGGGCGAGGAAATCGGAGTAGTGCTTCATCAGCTTTTCCTGCTCGCCGGGGTTCTTATCGAGGAAAGCCACCGCCTGCTTGCGGAAAAGCTCGCGCTGGTCGGGCGACAGGAGCTTCCACTCCTGCTGATTGTGGTCGATGCTGGCCGCCAGCGTCCCGCCGCTGGTGGCCGTTTGAAGCTGGAACTTCAGGCGGAGTTGCCCAGCCCGGCTGCCGACCGGGGGCTCGTTGAGCCCGCCGGAGACGGCAAGCGCCTCGCCCTCGGCCAAGGCCATCTGCGCCAGCAGGATGCCCGGCAAGGCGAAGCTCAGGATGTGCAACGTCCGCTTCATGATTCGCTAGGTTCCTTCCTGCTCAAGCTGTTCCACCGCCTTCAGCGTCTCGAATTCCTGCACCACGTCGAAGCTCTTGAAGAACCCGAGGTTCTCGACGATCAATACTTCGACCTGCGAGCGGTCGGCCTGTGGCATCTGCTGGTAGGCGCTGGACTTGTTCACTTCCGTCCCCGCCACGACCGGCGGCGGCTTCACTTCGCGATTGAACGCCACGACGACCAGGGCGAAACACGCAGCCGCCGCGGCGGCGCCAGCCAGCCACTTGGCCACCCGCCGGCCCATCGCCCGGTGCTCGGCCTGGCGAACGCGGGCGACAATGCGCGACGCCAGACCGGCGTCGGCTGCGGGAACGGTGTAGGAGTTCAGCGAGTCTTCCACGGCGGCCAGTTCGGCGTATGCCATTCGCCAGGCCGGGTCGGCGAAGACCCGCCGCTCGACCTCGATCAGCCTTTCGCCGGTCAACTCGCCATCGAGGTAAGCCGACAGATCCTCAAAATCGGGTTGTGCTATTCTCGCGTCCATCGCATTTCCTGGAACATTCTTCGCGTCGCGGAAGTGTCGGCTGAAGCGAGAAAATCATTTTCCCGCCCCGCCCTTCCTTCGTTGCGACGTGTCAGCCGCCGGCCTCAACATCGGTCGCCTTCGGCCGCTGTTCACTTAGTGTAACCCCGCGGAGGCTGGAAGGGTTCGCCCGTCAAGACTTTTTTTGAGAAGATTCTTCACTCCGGCCGGACGTATCTCAGAAGCACCGATCGCAGGTTGCCGCGTGCCCGGCTGAGCAGGCTCTTCACCGCCATGGTCGAGCAGCCCAGGACGGAGGCGATGTCTTCGTAGCTTTTCTGTTCGTACTTGTTCAGGATGATCGCCACCTTCTGGTTCTCCGGGAGCTGGTTGATCGCCTCGATCACCTTCTCCCGCAGCTCCGCGCCGTCCAGGTGCGTCTGGGGCGGGGCCATCTTCTCGTCGGCGATGTCGCGGAAGTACGGCTCGCCGTCCTCGGAATACGACATGTCGAGCTGCATCGGCTGCCCGCGGCGCTTCGCGCGCAGCACGTTGAACGACAGGTTCGCCGCGATCCGGTACAGCCACGTGCTGAACTTCGCCGTCGGCTGGTACCGCCCGGCCGTGCGATACACCCGCAGGAAGACTTCCTGCGTCAGGTCCTCGACCTGGCCCGGGTCGCCCAGGAATCGGAAGATGAGCGTGTTGACCTTCGCGGCGTTGCGGTCCACGAGTTCGGCGAAGGCGGTCTCGTCGCCTTCCTGGAAGCGAAGCATCAGCTTCACGTCCTCGTCCTCGCGAGCCCACCGCGTCAGCCCCTCTGAATTCGTGTCGGGGCTTTTCTTTCTGTTCGGCCGCAGTGCGATAGCTCAGCCCTTTGTGCTACAGAACCAACTCAGCCGCGGAGATCGCGAAGGTCGCAGAGGCAGTCTTTTCAGAATGGACTCATCCGTGCGTTCCCTGCGTCCTTGGCGGTTACTGCTCTTGGACCCCATCGCCGGGGGTGCCGCCGGGGCCCGCTTCGCCGCCGCGTCGCAGCTGTCCGCACGCGGCCGCGATGTCCAGACCCCGGCTTCGGCGGATCTGCCCGTTCACGCCGCGCCGCTGCAGCCGTTCCAGGAACGTCTGCATCGCCGTCTGGGTCGGGCGCTCGTACGACCGCTGGCCCACCGGATTGTACCGAATCAGGTTCACGCTGCAACGCAGCCGTTCGGCCAGTTGCGCCAGCGCCTCGGCGCAGGCCTTCGTGTCGTTCACCCCGCCGATCAACACGTACTCCAGCGTCAACTCGCGGTGCCGGCTGGCGAAGAACACCTCCGCCGCCTCCATGATCTCGCTGATCTTGTGCTTCTCCGCGGCCGGAACAAGCTGCCGCCGCAGCGCGTCGTTGGGGGCGTGCAGCGAGATCGCCAGCGTGATAGGCAGGCCCTCGCCCGCAAGCCGCTTGATCTGCTGCGGCAGCCCCACCGTCGACACCGTCACGCGCCGCGCCGAAATCGCCAGCCGGTCGGGATCGATGATCGCCCTCACCGCCGCCACCGTCGCGCCATAGTTCGCAAGCGGCTCGCCCATGCCCATGAATACCACGTGCGTCACACGCGAGCCCGCCGCCCGCTGAATCTGCATCACCTGCTCGACGATCTCCCCGGCCGTCAGGTTCCGCTCAAAGCCGTCCAGGCCGGTGGCACAGAACTCGCATCGCATGGCGCAGCCGACCTGCGTCGACACGCACGCCGTCAGCCGCTCCTTGGCGGGGATGGCGACCGTTTCGATCCGCTTGCCGTCGGCCAACTCCAACAGCAGCTTGAAGCTGCCGTCGGTGCTGTCGGCCCGCGCAGCCACGCGGGCGGTCAGAATCGCGTACTCCGCGGCCAGTTCTCTCCGCAGCGCCGCCGGCAGGTCGGTCATCTCGTCGAAGCTGCCGGCATCCCGCTTCCACACCCAGGCGGCGATCTGCCCGGTGCGGTAGGCGGGCTGCCCGCGAGCAGCCAATTCCTCGGTCAACTCCTGCGCCGTCATGTCCAGAACGTGTTTCATCTTCCCTGCGTTCTTCGCGGTCTCCGCGGTTGGCTCTTCTTCTTCCGCTTCAGCAACCTCTCCAACCCGCCCGACGCCAGCAGCGCCTCCAGCGCTTCCACGTCGGCAACCACCGCGTCGCCGTACAGCCTCACCACCCAGTTCGCCGACATCGGCGTGATCGCCACCACCACCGCCCCCGCCCGCGACGCCTCGTGCATCTCGATGGCCGTGCCCATCGACGCCGAAGGCAGGTACGCCACGAGCAGGTCGCACTCGGCCGCCTTGGCGACGCCGTCCTCGAACGTCGCGCGGATCGCCGGCAGGTCGTACGCGATGCTCTGCGGGTGCCGCGAGTAGTGGCAGTACACGTCGGCCCCGCCCAGGTGGCGCGCCAGCACGCCCTTCACGGCGTCCCGCCAATCCTGCGAATGAATCCTCGCCTCGACCAGCGATCCCTGGATGATTCCGGCCAGGAAGACCTTCAACTGCCGCTCCCGTCTTCCGCGCAGAACGCGGGATCGGGGATTGTACCAGACCTCCTCGGAAAGCAGTTCGGAATTAGCGGGGCACACGACCGCAGGTGAGCCTTGGCATCCTCAGCCCTTCAGGCCCAGGAGGCGACGGGGGAACGGTCGTGCGCCCGGAGTTGCCGGGGCGCTCAGGACGCACGCGATGGGCGGAAGGGCCGAGCGTCGGAAGGTTCTCCCGCCATTGTGGCTTCCGCGAGATCGCAGACCCGGTCCCGCGACGATGCCGCCTTCTGGCTTCTCCATCGGCGGCTACTTCCTCAACGCCGTCAATCTCAGGCCCTTCGCCTCGAATCCCTTGCCGCCAGGCAACTCCACCGCCGAGAGCTTCAGCTTCGTCCGCCCCTTCTCCAGTTCCAGCGTCCCCAGCCCATACGCCACCCAGGCCATCTCCGGTCGGGCATTCGCGTACGTCCGGCCCGCCATCGGATCGGGGTAGTGCTCGCGGTCGAGCGTTCCTTCGGCCTTCGCCCCGCCCGCCTCCACGCGCAGCTTCGCTCCCACCGTCTCCTTCGGGCACAAGGCCAGCAAGGCCGCCTCGTACCGCCCGTCGGCCACCACGTCGATATCCCATTGCGCCTCGCCCTTGGGCGAGGTCCACTTCAGCCAGGCGCTGGTCCATGGCACCGTGGCGGCCACGTCGCGGGCCGTCGCCCGATGCGCCGTCAGGTACGTCGCCGGCGACTCGGCGTGCCCCACCGGAATCGCCGTCCGCGTCTTCGTCGCGGCGTCCTTCTTCACGGCCGCGTCCCAGGCCGCATACGCGGCCGACAGGTCCCGCACCACGTCGGCGTTCTTACCGGCCACGTCGGTCTTCTGGCCGGGGTCGCCCCGCATGTCGTAGAGGCCCGTTCCGCCTTTGCCGCCCGTTTGCAGCCGCCATCGCTGCGTCCGCACCGCCCCCGTCTCGAACAGCTTCCGGTCGGGCCAGTCGGCCCCGGCGCCGCCCAGCAACGGCAGCAGGCTCAGCCCGTCCAGCGGCAGCGTCTTGGGCTCGTGTACCCCGCACGCGGCCGCCAACGTCGGCAGGATGTCTATGTGCGCCGCGATGGGTTTGACCACCGTGCCGGGCTTGACCGCCTTCGGCCAACGGAGGAAGCACGGCACGCGGCAGCCGCCTTCCAGGTTGCTGCCCTTGATCCCGGCCATGCCGTCGTTGAACCGCCTGCCGTTGGGACCGTTGTCGGTGAGGAAGATCACGATGGTGTTGTCGGCGATCCTCAACTCGTCGAGTTTGTCCAGCAACCTTCCGACGTTCTGGTCGACGCATTCGACCATCGCGTAGACGGCCGCGGTCTTCGCCTCCAGCCCGCGCTGCTTGACGGCGTCCAGGTACTTCTGCGGGACCTGCATCGGATCGTGCGGAGCGTTGTACGGCACGTAGCAGAAGAACGGCCGGGGCGCGGCGCCGCCGGCCCGCGCGCTGTTCTCGATGAACTGCATCGCCTCGTCCGTCAGTACGTCCGTGATGTATCCGGCCATCTTTTCCGGCCGGCCGTTGCGGTCCAGCGTCGTGTCGAAGAAGTTGTCCCAGTGCCCGCCGCAGAAGCCGTAGAACTGGTCGAACCCCTTGCCGTTGGGATGGAACGGGTAGTTTTCGCCGTTGTGCCACTTGCCGAAGCAGCCTGTGGCGTATCCCGCCGCTTTGAGCACGCCCGCGACGGTCGCCTCCTCGAGGCCCATCACTTCGGCGCCTTTGCACACCCCGGACACGCCGCTTCGGTGGAAGTAGCGGCCGGTGAGCAAGGCCGCCCGCGTGGGCGCGCACAGCGGGCTGACGAAGAACCGCTCGAAGCGGGCTCCCGGCGCCGCCAGCTTGTCCAGGTTCGGCGTGCGGATCTTGTCGTTGCCGTGCGAGCCGATGTCGCCGTAGCCCTGGTCGTCGGTGAGGATCAGCAGCACGTTGGGTCTGCCGGCAGCTCCGCCGCCCCCCGGGGCCTGCGCGGAGCCCGCCGATTGCGCTCCGGCTGCACCGACTGCCCACCGCCCGCCCGCTCCCGCCGCCGCTCCCGCCGCCGCCATTGCCAGCACCCGCCGTCGTGTGATCATACGAGGTTCTCCGGTTCTGCTACGGATGGAACCCTCGCGCCTGGCTCCGGGGCCGACGTTCCGGGACCGCTTTTCTCTTGGCAACGGGCACGACCTTGACGTTTCGTGCAGGAACGCATAGGTTCCGCGGCACGAAAGGAGACGCCATGGCCACGCAGTTGACCACTCGCGAACGCTTCCAGCGGATGTTCGAGCACCGGACCGCCGACCGCGTGCCGATTGTCGACGGCCCGTGGAGCGCGACCATCGAGCGATGGCAGGCCGAGGGCCTGCCCAAGGACGTGCATTGGGCGGACTACTTCGGCGTGGACCGGATGGCCCACGTCGGCGGCGACAACAGCCCGGCCCTGCCCGAGGCGGTCGTCGAGGAGACCGGCGAGTACACGATCGCCACGACCCGCTGGGGCCAGACGGTGAAGAACTGGAAGCATGCCAACAGCACGCCGGGCGTGCTGCACAGCACCATCACCAGCCCCGACGTGTGGCGCCAGATGAAGGCGCGGATGGTTCCGCACCCCGACCGGATCAACTGGAAGAACCTGCGGGACAACTATCGCGCGTGGCGCGAGAAGGGCTGGTGGATCGAGGGGGGGCTGTGGTTCGGCTTCGACGTCACCCACGCCCGCATGGTCGGCACCGAGGAGTTCCTGCTGGCCATGGTCGAGCAGCCCGAGTGGTGCATGGACATCTTCGAGCACGAGCTCACCACCAGCCTGGCCCTGCTGGACATGATCTGGGACGCCGGGTACACCTTCGACGCCGTCCGCTGGCCCGACGACATGGGCTACAAGCAGACGCAGTTCTTCTCCCTGCCGATGTACCGCGAGCTGCTCAAACCGTTCCACAAGCGGGCCATCCAGTGGGCTCACGCCAAGGGCATCCATGCCTGCCTGCACTCCTGCGGCAACGTCTACCCGTTCATCCCCGAACTGGTGGAGATCGGCCTGGACTGCCTCAACCCGCTGGAAGTGAAGGCCGGCATGGACCCCCTGCACGTCAAGAAGACCTGGGGCGACAAGCTCGTTCTGCACGGCGGGATCAACGCGATGCTGTGGCACAAGCCCGAGCAGATCGAGGCCGAGATGCGCCGCGTCGTGCCGCGGATGATCGCCGACGGCGGCTACATCTTCTCCTCCGATCACTCGGTGCCCTCCAGCGTCTCGCTGGAAGACTTCCGGCGGATCATCGAACTGGCCAGGCAGCTCGGCGCCTACGAGTAACCGGCTCGAAGTTTTGCCGCGGAATCACTTCTCCCATGGCTGGGCGTAAGCTATAATCCAGGTAGCTCGCTTGGGATCTGCCGGGGACAATGGGCAGGATGCGATGAAGCGGCTTATCATTGGGCTGATTACGCTGGGTGCCTTTGTGGGCGGGCACCAACTGGGGCGCCGGCCTGACAGCACCGATCTCGTGGGCGAAGCGAGGAAGGTGCTGCGGATGGCAGCCGACGCGGGGACGGCGTTGGCGGCGCAGGCGCCGAATGCCCGCACGACGGGGAAGCTCGCGCACGACGAATCGCGATCGTCCACGCAGAAGCCACGTTAATCCAGGGACCACAGGCCGCAATGCTTCCGGGCCGCGTTCGGGCACCATGCGATCCGGCGAAGGGCGCGTCACAGGGCCCGGAAATCCTGAGAAAACAAACGGACACGGCGCACAAGGGGTAGCAGTGGAACGCATGCTTCCGATGGCGCCGTGTCCGCTTCTTTCTGCACTTGGCCCGGGCAGGCGACGTTTCGGCGCCCGCGGCGGGTGGCACAACCCTCCAGAGTTGTGAATCCCGGCAGCCGCAACTCGGGGAGTTGCGCCCCGGACCTGAACCATGCCCGATCTCCCGGGAATCCCCTTGCCGGCCCCGGAACACGCAACAAACCACCACGGCAGGTGAGTGGGGTTGCGTCGTGCCCGGGGCCGGCTTGAGGGTCCTCCGCAGTGCTGCGTCGCACTGCGCTCACCCTGGGCGTTGTCCGCGGCGCCCGCTACCGGCTGGATCCGGCATCTCAGGGAGAGATCGTGATTGACCGGCCGCTTTCGTTCCACAGGCTGACGCCCCCCGAACCGTCGGGCAGCACGTCCAGGCCAGCCCGGAGGTTGCCTTGCTCGTCGTTGAGCATGAGGGCCGGCGAACCCCCAGGCAGGACGCCGAAGCCCGCTCGGATGTTCCCCCGCTCGTCGAAGAAGCTCATGCAGGGGGCGCCGCTGGTCACCACGCCCAGCCCCGCCCGCACCTGGCCGCTCTCGTCGGAAAAATGCACTTCCGGACAGCCGTTGGCGGTCAGGCTCATCACGCATCGCTCGGCGCCCGCGCGATCCTGCATCGCCAAGCTCGGCGTGCCGTCCGGCAGCGTGTACAGCAGCACCCGCAACTGTTGCTGGCCGTCGGCCATCACCAGGCACGGCGAGCCGTCGGGCAGGACCTGCAGCCCCAGGCGGGCATTGCCCTGGCGGTCGTACAGGCTCACCATCGGCATGCCTCCCGCCTGCACCGACATTCTCAGGCAGAGGCGGCCCTCACCGTCGACCAGCTCGATCGCCTCGGTCCTGAGGACCTTGTCGGTGCTTACCTGGCTTTGCGCGTACATACGGCGGTCTCCCTGGCGGCAGAGCGTCTTGCCTCGCGCCGCCGCCGGTTGTGGGAGGCAGACGGCGCGCGCCGAGAGCCTACGGCGCGCGCCGTCTGCGTGTCCCAATCCACGCAGGGAATTGCCGCCCGTCACGCGATCCCGAACGCAACAACGCGCAGCGAGACCGACCTTCGTTACGGCAGCTTTGAGGCGGGAAAGTTAGCTCCGGGAGATCGAAGGACCCCGCGGCGTTCCGCTCTACCCATTCCAGCCCACTCTGCGTTGCAGCTACCATCGGCAGGCCGGGCCGCGAATCTTTAGTGGATCGCCGGATTCGCCGTGAACAATTCGCGCGCCGGCATTGCGGCAACCCCGAAGTCGCGCGTGAAGCCGCTCCAGGCCCAAAACAGACGCCTCCCTCAGAGGTCGCCACAACCGCGACGTTCGACTACGAACAGCCCTTCGCCAGTTCGCGAGCTTTCTGTCGCCCTTCAGGGCTCCACCCCTACTTGCTTGTCAACCGGGGGCTTACGCCCAATGGCTAGATCCCCGACGCCCCTTAGGGGCTAACTAAGAGGGAGCAAGGCCGTTCCCGCGATTCTTTCACAAACTGCTCACAGGATGGGGTGCCGCCGACGGGGTTGCAGAGGGCGGGCGTCACCTGGTCTTGGGCGGCCAATCGGATGGGACGGGTTTGGCCTTGGTCGGGTCAGGCAGGAGGAACTTGTCCTGGTGGTACTGGTACACGGCCCGCGCCATCTCCTCGTCGAAGTGCCAGAAGGCGTTGTTCTTGTCGCCGGTGTAGGAGTCGTACGGCGCCGGTTCGTGCCTGGGGTGATCCAGGTCGGCGTCGGTCAGCCAACCCTTGTTCACCGGCAACGGCGCGCACGTGGCCGGAGCGCTGGCGTCGCGTTTGTCCCTGGGCAGCCGGTACTGGGCGGCTTTGCGCACAAAGAGCGCCGTCAAACCGACATCCCAGGCGCCATGGTCGGCGTTGGGCACAACCACGAGGGCCATCCGATGCTCGCGCTTGTCGCGCCACAGACGCAGCATCTGCTCGCGGATCATGACCCATTGCGTCTGGTTTCCGTATTCGGGACGAATGCCGCCGACGGGACCGCACCATTCGAACTCGCCGTTCATCGCCAGGAAGGGAACTTGAGTCATGCCGCGCCCGTCGTCGGGCATCTCCTGCATGTTGCCTCCGGCCGCGTGAACGATGCCGAACACCCGCTCCGGCACGGCGCAGGCAACGTTGCGGGTCGCCAGCACGCTGGCCGACAGGCCGCCCAGAAGCACGGGCGCGCCTTTCAGCTCACGATGCCCCGACTCGGCGGCGAGTTTCTCGAAGATCGCGTCAAGCCGGGCCAGAGATTCCTTGCCTTCTCCGGCGAAACCCGCGAAGACCATCGTGGCGAGTCCCGCCCGCGCCGCGGCCAGGCGCATGGGCTGAGCCGTGGCCAGGCCTGCGATCATCGGGTGCGCCACGACGATGCCGCGAATGTACTCGTGGTTCGGCGGCAGCCACAGCGACACCGCCCTGTCCTCCTCCTTCCTGGTCTTGCGATCGAGCATCTTGACGGTGGTCGTCACGGCCCTGGCGGCGCCGATCAGCCCCTTCTCCAGCTCGGCGGCCTTCGCTTTGGAGTCCGCGATCTTCGCCTCCAGCGCGGTGCGTCGCGCCAGCAGCGCCGTCGCGGCAGCGCCGTCCAACGGCAAGGCGGCAATCGCGTCGGCCAAGGCCTTGTGCGCGGCCTTGGCCTTCTCATTGGCCTGCTTCAGGGCCGCGGACTTGCCGGAAAGCGTGCCATACGCCTTGTAGGCCTCGTCGGCAGCCTTGAACTGCGGCGCCACTTCGCCGCGCGTCCACCACGCGCGCTGCGAGCCGGCGATCCGGCGGTCAAGCTGTTGTTCCTCCATCCGCAGGCGAGCCAACTCCAGCAGATCGCTCTCCTTCAGCGCTGCCAGGCGGCCCTCCAACGTGCTGATCTGCTTTCGCAGTTCCGCGCGCCGGCCGGCGGCGGCACGATACGCGGGCGCGCCGGCCAGCAGCGATTCCACCTTCTCGTCACGGGCCGACCGGGCCTTCCGCAACTGGTCGCGAGCGTCGGCCAGCGCCGCGTCGGCATGCGCGGCCGCAACGGCCTTGTCCGACTCCTCCACCGCCCGTCGCGCAGCGGCCAGGTCCGCCGGCCCCCGGGCCGCGACGGCTTGGCGGCATGCGTCGATCGCGGCGTCGCCGAGCCGAAGTTCCGACTCCTGCACGCGCAGTTCCTTTGCGGCCGCGTCGAGAGCTTGCCACGCCTGGTCATCGCCCGCGCCACAAAGCTGCACCGCGGGCCCTGTGCACAGGAAGACTGCCATTGCCACGCCGGTCGGTCTGATCTGCATAGCCGGTTCCCTTCTCAAGCTGCTTCTGGAACACCGATGGCGCCATTTGGCTTCTGCCGACAGGCTGACCGCCGAGACAGCCGCGCGTCGACGGACGCACTTCGTGGACGAGTGAAGACTTCGCCCCGGCCGAGGGGCCGAGGGCCGAGAACGACAGTTGGGCGGTTCTTGCCGCTACCAACCCCGCACCGCCACGCTACAATTGGCTTCAGCCCCCACGGAGAATAGCGATGTCCATGGCACGTGTCGGCGGATTCTGCCTGCTGGCGGCCATTCTGGCCGGCGAGTGTGTCCTGCCCGCCGACGCGAAGGATGATGTTCCGGCGCCGCGAGTCGTCTTCGCCGGCGAGGGCTGGCCGCTCGTGCTGGAGTTGAGCGTCGGCCAGTCGCACGAGGTGGCGATGTCGGCTGGCGGCAAGGAGGTTCGACGCACGGTCAAACTGCTGGGCGTCGAGCATGAATGGGAGCCGGACTGGTGGGTCGGCGACAACGCCGACCGGAAGACCATCCGCTCCGCGACCGTCCGCGTGGAAGTATCCGGCGCTGCCGCAGACCTGCGCGTCCGGCCGTTCGAGTTGCCGCGGGAAGTTAACGGCCTGCGCCTGTACGTGGAGACCACGCGGACCTGGGCAACGCATGGGAAATTGGCCGCCATCGGCGACATGCAGGGCGACGTGCGTTTGTCGGCCCGCCCGGCCGGCGCCGCGTGGGGGCCGGCGCTGCGGTTCCCCATCGCCGACTTCCGCTGGCGGTCGAGCACGTACAACAACACGTGGTCGGCCCTGGTCCCTTACAACCTGCTCTACTACCATCGCGGCGAGGACTTCGGGGCGATTCCCGACCGCTTGCCCGTGCTGGCCTGCACCGACGCCGAGATCGCCGTCAGCCCACTACCCGCCGGCGACGGCAAGTCCAACTCCATCGCCCTCCGCCTGGGCGGCGAGGTGGAGATCCGCCTGGCCCACGTGAACATCGAGTCCGTCGAGAAGTCCGCGACGGTCGGGGCGAAGGTAAGGGCCGGGCAAGCGCTGGCGAAGACCGGGAGCACCTGGAATGGCCGGCGGAGTCAGGACGGCGATCCGCACCTGCACGTGGGGCTGAAGGCCGGCGGCACGCCGCTCAGCCCATACCCGCTGCTGGTGGAGGCGTACCTTCGCGACTACGACGACCCGGTGCTGCCCGTTGCCGGCGGCTACGCCTTCGCCACGCCCGGCCAGGCCGTCGAACTGGACGCCGCGCGGAGCGTTGCCCGCCCGGGGCGCAAGATCGCTTCGTATCGCTGGACGCTGCACGACGGCGGCGAGGCCCAGGGCCCGCGGGCGACGGCGAAGTTCGGCCGCCCCGGCCTGTACAGCGAGGAGTTGTCGGTCCGAACCGACGACGGGCGCGAGGACCGCGACTTCCTCCAGGTGCGCGTCTACGATCCCAACCGCCCGGGACGGATCGCGCGCGGCTGGGTTCACCACGCCCCCGTGCGCGGCGCCCGACCGGGGCAGGAGGTGCTGTTCTGGAACCGCTTGTCCGGCCTGGCCGGGCCGGCGACGATCGACTTCGGCGACGGCGGCAAGCCGTCGGCCTTCCCCCGCGAGGCGCGCCATGCGTTCGACAAGGCCGGCCTGTACACCGTGACCGTCCGCGGCAGCGGCCCCGGCGACGAGCCGGCCACGGTGAAGCTGCGCGTGGCGGTCGAGGCCCCCGCCGCGGGCGGGCGATGATCGCGACGGTTCTTGCCGGTGTTAGAAGGCTGATGGGTGACAGCTTGGCCAGCGGTTTCTTGCGAACCGGTGGACTGTCGCGAACCACCAAGAGGAGATGGCTATGCGATCACGGACTGTTCGAACATGCGTTGGGGCATTGGCCGCGCTGTGTCTGGCGCCGGGCGCTTCGGCGGCCCAGCCGGCCACGAGGCCCGCGGCGAACGAACACGGCGTCAAGTCCTTCGGCGCCGTGGGCGACGGCAAGGCCCTCGACGGCCCGGCGATCCAGAAGGCGATCGACGCCGCGGGCCAGGCCGGCGGCGGCACGGTGGTCGTGCCGGCGGGGACCTACCTGTCCGGCGCCGTCCGTCTTCGCTCCATGGTCACATTGAGGCTGGAAAAGGACGCCGTGCTCCAGGCGTCGAGCGATCCGAACCTGTTCCCACCCGTGAAGAGCCGATGGGAGGGCGGCGAGGCGGGTGACGGCGTCGGCGTCGATGGCTCGGTCGCCCAGGACCCCACCGGTGATCCGCACGATCTTGCCGTACGGGCGGGTGGCATCCAGGACGGCCTTCGCCGTCCCGGCCTCATCGTTCCCGAACGCGATCGCGGTCGGTCCGGTGAGGAGCGGGCTGAGCGCGGCCCCGACCGAGTCCTCGGCGGCGATGCGCATCAGGCGGTTCTTGACGACGCGGTAGGTGACGTCCTGCTTGCGCAGGGCGCGCCGGAGGTACTGCTCCAGCGTGAGCCCGGCGTCGGCGGGCGGGATCGGGATTTCGTAGAACTGCGCCATCTCCCCGAGCAGCGCAGCGCCCTCCAGCGCGAAGTCGCCGAACACCGCGCGCGCGGCGAGCGGA
>CAYWTX010000191.1:0-3169 GCA_964461295.1 uncultured Planctomycetaceae bacterium
GACGCCAAAGAACCTACACCCAATGAACCCAAACGTCCATCCTCCTCCCATCCATGGCGACAATCGTACAAGTGTCGCCGGAGCCGAGCGGACATTTCTACTGGGGCGAAGTAGCGGACATTTCTACTGGGCCTTGACAGCGACCCGGATCGCCCTCGACACGGGCGGCTCGCCGCCCTACACTGTGCCGCCTTATGAACAGCCCGTATCTTCAGCGGCGGTATCTGGTGAGCTACGACAGCCGGCGGCTGGGGCACATCTTCACCGACGTGCTCGTGATCGGCAGCGGCGTGGCCGGGATGCGCGCCGCCATCGAAGCGGCCGAGGGTGGCGAGCAGGTCATCCTCGTCACCAAGGGGCGGGTGTTCGACTCCAACAGCTACTATGCGCAGGGCGGCATTGCGGCCGTCATGGCCCCCGCCGACAGCGTGGAGCGTCACGTGTCCGACACGGTGGCGACCGGGTGCGGGCTGTGCGACGAGGACGTGGTGGCCGACATCGTGGGCGAGGCGCCGGAGCAGGTCGGCCAGATGCGGCAGTGGGGGGTGCGGTTCGACACCCGCGGAGGACAGTTGGACCTGGGGCGTGAGGGCGGCCACAGCGCCTCGCGCATCGTACATGCCAACGGCGACGCGACGGGCCGGGCGATGTGCGAAGTGCTGGCCGACCGGCTGCGGGCGGCCAACGGCACGAAGGTGTTCGAGGAATGCTTCGTGATCGACCTGTTGACCGACCCGCCGGAAGGCGGGGCGGGCAGCCGGTGCGTGGGGGCGCTGACGTGGCACGCCCGCTTCGGCTTGCAGCTCATGCTGGCCGGGCGAACGATCCTAGCCGCCGGCGGCGCCGGCGTGCTGTGGCGTGAGACGACCAACCCGAGCATCGCCACGGCCGACGCTATCGCGATGGGCTTCCGCGCGGGGGCGACGCTGGGGGACCTGGAGATGATGCAGTTCCACCCGACGGTGCTTTACGTGGCGGGCGCGACGCGAAGTCTGATCTCCGAGGCCGTGCGCGGCGAGGGCGGCAAGCTGGTGGACCGCGACGGCGCGGCGTTCATGGCGGGCGAGCACCCGATGTCGGACCTGGCCCCGCGCGACGTGGTGTCCCGGGCGATCCTGCGGCGGATGGTGGAGACGAACTCGACGCACGTCTTCCTGGACGTGCGGCATATGGGCAGCCGCGGCTTCGCGGAGCGGTTCCCCGAGATCGCCCGGCAGTGCGCCAGCTTCGGCATCGACCCCGGGCAGGACCTGATCCCGGTTCACCCGGCCGCGCATTACATGATCGGCGGGCTGCGGACGGACCGGGAGGGGCGCACGAACGTCGCGGGGCTCTTCGCGTGCGGGGAGGCGGCGTGCAGCGGCCTGCACGGGGCCAACCGCCTGGCGTCCAACAGCCTGATCGAGGCGCTGGTGATGGGCCGGCGGTGCGGTCGGCTGGCGGCGGGCGAAGCGGGGCGCGGCGGCGAGAACGACTCAACCCGACGCGTGAACTGGACCAACGCGAGCAGCCAGCGGACGGAACTGGACCTGGGCGACATCCGCAACTCGTTGCGGTCGGTGATGTGGCGCAACACGGGCATCGTACGGCGAGGCGAGCGGCTGAACGAGACGATCGAGATCGCCTGCTTCTGGGGCCGGTACATCATGGACAAGGAGTTTTACGCCCCGCCCGGGTGGGAAGTGCAGAACATGCTCACGGCGGCGTACCTGACGGCCGAGACGGCCCTACGGCGGACCGAGACCCGCGGCGTGCACTACCGGGAGGACTTCCCGGCCACGGACGCGGCGTGGGCGCGGAGGCAACTGGTGCGAAGGACGGAACACCAACTGGTGGTGCAGTGATTCCGGCGACAGGAGAAGGAGAGGGGGATTATGGGGATTGAGGCGACTACTGGGATTGGGTTCAGCAATCCCCATAGTCTCGTCAATCCCCATAGTCCCCTTCCACGATTCCCATAGGCAGAAAGGACACCTTATGGCGGAACAGACGAAGACGATCGAACCGATTCGGACCAAGTGGAAGTCGGCCATGACCGACCGCGAGCGGTTCGTCAACCAGATGCACCACAAGCCGGCGGACCGGTGCTTCAACATGGAGTTCGGCTGGTGGCAGGAGTGCTTTGACCAGTGGCCGATGTTCCGCGAGAACGGCATCCGCGATGAAGGACAGGGCAACCGGTTCTTCAGCTTCGACCGGATGGCGGGCATCGGCGGCAACGTCTGGCTGAACCCCTACTTCAAGTACGAGGTCATCGAGGAGACGGCCACGACGAGGATCTTCCGCAACGGCGACGGCCTGCTGGCCGAGGTGCCCAAGGACGGCCACAGCACGATCCCGCACTTCACGAAGTCGTCGGTGACGACGCCGGAGGACTGGAAGCGCGTGAAGCAGGAGCGGCTGCGGCGTGACGACCCGGCGCGTAAGGTCGACATCGAGGCGATGAAGCAGCGCCATCCCTCCGAGCGGGATTACCCGCTGGGCGTCAACTGCGGCTCGATGATCGGGAAGATCCGCGACTTGCTGACGTTCGAGGGGCTGGCGTACGCCTGCTACGATCACCCGGAAATGGTCGAGGACATGGTCGAGACGGCCTGCGTGCTGGTGGAGGATTTCCTTGACCAGGTGCTGCCGCACTTCCAGTTCGAGCTGGCCACCGGCTGGGAGGACATCTGTTTCAAGAACGGCCCGATCGTGTCGATGGACTTCTTCTGGAACGTGATCACGCCGCGGTACAAGCGGATCGGGAAGAAGCTGCGGGCCGCCGGCGTGGACATCTGGTGGACCGACTGCGACGGCGACGTTCGGCAGGTGATTCCGTGCTTCCTGGCGGCGGGGCTGAACACGATGTTCCCGTTCGAGGTGAACTGCAGCGGGCATCCGGGCGCGATCCTGGACCAGTACGGGCCGGAACTGAGGGTCGTGGGCGGCATGGACAAGCGCGTGATGGCCGGAAGCCGCGATGGCATCAGGAAGTACATGGAATCGCTGCTGCCGTACGTGGAGAAAGGCGGGTTCATCCCGCACTGCGACCACCGGTGCCCGCCGGACGTCAGCCAGGAGAACTACCTGTACTACCTCGGCCTGAAAGAGAAGATGTTCGGGATGGGCGAATAGAAGAGAAGAAACGACCGAGGACGAGGAGGAGAACGACTGAGAGATTGTGAAA
>CAYWTX010000192.1:0-3933 GCA_964461295.1 uncultured Planctomycetaceae bacterium
CGATGTACCGGATGTCCCAGACATACTGGGTGGTGGTCGACGCGTCGGCGTCGAGGGCGCCGGCGGTCGTCAGCCGGGCCACGGCGAAGTTGGTGGTGCCGCTGGCCGGAATCCTGCCGGCCAGGATCGCATCGGACGGGGCGGGGGTGCTAGGGTCGCCATGGGAGGAGATCGTGCGGCTGCGCCCCCTTGGCAGCGGTTCTAGACCGGTTCGGCCGGGGGGGTGGAAGGCGCTGCGCGGCCTGGGGTCGGCGGGCGTCGCCGACGTCGCGGCCCGCCCCCAAACGGCACGCGCCGGCCGCAAGTGACTCCCCGGCCGCAACGGCACGCGCCGGCCGCACGCGGCCGGGATGTGCCGCCGCCGCTTCCGGGCGCGCCGGGCGACGGCCAGGTTGACGCCGATCCCCATGGTGTGCATTATCCGCGGCGGCGGCGGGTCTGTCAAATGCGTATGTTCCGCCCGGCCGTTCGGCGGGGTCGCGGCCGTTTGCCGTCGGCCGACCTACAGCCTCCATCACGAGCTGTCCCTTCTGCGTCACTCCGACACACACGGACATCGGGGGTCGCTACCCCTTTTCTGTCCTTTGCTCTCAGAAACTAGCGGCGACTGCGGCAGCAAGGTATGGTCCCATGTCGCCGATCCTGAGGATGGTGTCAAGGTGTAACGGTTTTGTACATGGTTTTGCGCACGACATGCGCAACATGCGCAACATGCAGATGTGAGACTGCTTCGTGAGGCGCAATACTTACGCTAAAGTCCTGCCTGAGCGAAAGGTACGAGTGTGCCCCTGTAATCGCTCATAACGGAGGTCGTGGGGGTTCCGGGAGCCTTTCGTCGGTCCGGCGCGTCGTTTACCTGCCAAACGCCGGGTTAAGAGAACTGGAACAAGCCTCCCAGCGAGCCCGACCAGGCCAGAGGGGGCACGCGAGAACCGGATGAGCCCTTCTTCTTTCACTTCACCGCAATCTTGCCGAACTTGAGTTTGCCCACGCGGAGGACTTGGCCGGACTTCAGTTCGAGCATCGCCTTGAAGTCGGCCACGCGATTGCCGTCGAGGCTCACCGCGCCTTGTTCGACGAGTTGCCTGGCCTGGCTCTTGGACTTGGCGAACCCGGCCGAGACGATCAGGTCCATCACGTTGACGGGCGCGGCGGGCGCGGCGATCTCCGGCATGTCGGCCGGGGTTTGCTTCCGCGAGAAGACGCGGGCGAATTCCTCTGCCGCGGCGTCGGCGGCAGCGCGGCCGTGGTACTTCGCGACGATGGCGCGGCCGAGACGTTCCTTGGCCTGGCGTGGGTGCGTCTTGGCGGGGTCGGTCAGCACGGCGACTTCGTGCATGCCCAGCCCGGCCAGGAGGCCGAAGTAGTTGGCCATCAGGGCGTCGGGGATGGACATCACTTTGCCGAACATGTCGTTGGGATCGTCGGTCACGCCGATGTAATTGCCCTTGGACTTGCTCATCTTCTGCACGCCGTCGAGGCCGACGAGGATCGGCATGATCATGACGATCTGCGGCTTCTGGCCGGCGTTTTCCTGGAGCTGCCGGCCGACGAGGTTGTTGAAGGTCTGGTCGGAGCCGCCGAGTTCGACGTCGGCCTGGACGCAGACGCTGTCGTAGCCCTGCATGAGCGGGTAGAGGAACTCGTGCACGCCGATGGGCACGCCGTCGCGGAAGCGAAGCTCGAACGTGTCGCGTTCCATCATGCGGGCGACGGTCATCTGGGCCGCCAGCTTGAGGATGTCGGCCAGGCGCAGGTCGGCCAGCCACTCGCTGTTGCGGCGGATTTCGAGTTTGTCGGGCGAGGTGTCCAGAACCTTGCCGGCCTGCTCGACGTATGTGCGGGCGTTGGAGTCGATCTGCTCGGGCGTGAGCATGGGGCGTGTCTTGTTGACGCCGCTGGGGTCGCCGACGCGCGCGGTGTAATCGCCGATGATGAGCACCGCCTTGTGTCCCAGGTTCTGGAACTGGCGGATCTTGCCCAGCACCACGGTGTGTCCCAGGTGGATGTCGGGGGCAGTGGGGTCCAGCCCGAGCTTCACGCGAAGCTGCCGGCCGCTCTCGGCGGCGTCCTTCAGCCGCCCTCCGAGCTCCTGTGCGGTGTAGAGGGCCTCGCAGTCGCCGGCCAGCAGTTCCACCTGACGTTTCAGTTCCTGTTCGCTGAGAGTTGGCATAAGGGCGGCGAGTGTAGCAGGAGCATTGCCGATTGCCAATTGCCGATTGCCGATTGCGGGAACCCCAAGCGATCCGTCGGATCGGACGGATCGGACGGATCTCGATGTTCCCTTCCGCAATGACAGATGCTTCTCCGCGTTGTACCATGCATGGCAGATTCCCCGCCGAAGGCAAACGAGGACCACCGCATGACACGTGCGCTGTGTTGTGTAATGCTCCTGGCGGCTGCGTCCGCACTGGCCGGTCCGCCGGAGACCATGCCGGCCGCCGCGCCCGCCGAAACGCCGGAGCAGCGGGTTTCTGCTCTGGTGCAGAAGCTGAAGTCGCCGATGCTGTCTCCGGTCGAGAAGGCTGAGACGGTGCGCGAGTTGGGCGCGCTAGGCCCGGCCGCCAAGGCGGCCGCGGGCGCCATCGCCGAGTTAGTGGCCGATCCCAACGTGGGCCCGGACGCGGCCGAAGCGCTGGGGCGCCTGGGCCCGGCGTCTGCGCCGCACCTGGAGAAGCTGGTGGCGGCACTGGGGCACAAGAATGCCGCGCAACGGGCGGGCGCCGCGCGCGGCATCGGGCACATGGGGCTGGTGTCGGCCGAGGCCGCGCCGAAGCTCGTTCCGTTGCTTACGGACGCCAACGCGCCGGTGCGTGCGGCAGCGGCGGAGGCCCTGGCCGGAGGCGGCAGCCCGCCCGCCGACGCCGTCGTGCCCGTGGGCAAGCTCCTCGCCGACGAGCAACCCTACGTCCGGAAGGCGGCGGCCGGCACGCTCAGGGCGTGGGGCGAGGCCGCCGGCGAGGCCATGCCGCAGCTCATCGCCGCGCTGGATCGCGAGGAGATTCGCGCGGCCGTGTGCGAGGCTCTCGCGAAGATCGGCCAGCCGGCGATCGAGCCGCTGGTGGCGGCACTGGCGGAGAGGGACGAGGTCCGGCGCGTGGGGGCGGTGGAGGCGATGGGGCGGATGGGCGCCCCGGCGGTCGAGCCGCTTCGGCACGCGTTGAGGAACCCCAGCCCGACGGTACGAGCGATGGCCGCGGGGGCGCTGGGCAAGGTTGGTCCGGCCGCGGCGGGGGCCGTCGATTCGCTGGTCGTGCTGCTGGGCGACTTGGAGGTGCGCGTGCGGTGGGGGGCGGTGGCGGGCCTGGCGGGCATCGGCGGAAAGGCGGTCGGTCCGCTGCTGACGGTGCTCAAGGGCGAGAGCAAGCCGGTGCGGTGGTGGGCCGTGTGCGCCCTGGGGCGGATGGGCGCGGCGGGCAAGGCGGCCAAGCCGGCGCTGGTCGAGGCGCTGAAAGACAAGGACCCCATGGTGCGGGCCCAGTCGGCGGTGGCGCTGGGGCAGATCGACGGCGAGGCCGACTGCGTGCCTGCGCTGGTCGCGGCGATGGATGACAAAGACTCGCTGGTGCGTTGGCGAGCGGCGGAGGCGCTGGGCAAGTTCGGCAAGGCAGCGGCGGCCGCGAGGGACGTGCTGGCGAAGGCGGCGAAGGACGAGGACAGCGACGTCCGCGTGGCGGCTGGGGCGGCGCTCAAGGCGATCTCGGGGGAGTAGGAACGGATACCGGAGATCGAAAGCCGTGGGGTCGGGTCTCGGCCCCCGGTCTTTCGGTGACACCGTCTTTGCGCGACCCGAAGCAGTGACACTTCTATTGAGACATCACAGCGACCCGGATCGCCGTGTCATAGCCCAGTAGTAATGTCCGGTTCCTGCCCAGTAAGAATGTCCGCTTTCCCCAAAGGATGAAAGGAAGGCGGATGAACAGGGATGGAGAC
>CAYWTX010000193.1:0-4207 GCA_964461295.1 uncultured Planctomycetaceae bacterium
GCACCACCTTGCCGTCGCGCACGCGCACCACGCAGCCGCCGAAGTTGACGATCAGCGTCTCGTCGCCCACCCTGAAGGGGATCGGCGCGGCGCCCATGCAGCCGCCACTGCGCAGTGGTTCACTGCGCCAGCGTTCCTTGCCGGTGGCAACAGCGTAGGCAACGAAAGCTTCTTGAACCTCTTTATCTTTTTCAATCGCATGGCCCTGCGGATGAATCCTTGCCGAGGTCTCCGGCACCCAGGTGTCGATCACCAGCCCATCCACCATGGCCAACGGGGAGTATTCGCGGATGTTATTGGTGCGGTACTTCTTGTCCATGGTCGGACGCTGGACCCACTGGCGGTTGCCCTCCCAGTCATAGCAGGCGAGGACGTTGGACCAGTGGTGCACGACCACATACTTGTCGTTGGCTGCCGGTGTGCAGGCGGTGTAGCCGGTCATCCACCACGAAGGCCACGTGATGCCCAGTGGCGCCAGTTCTTTGCACAGGGCCGTACACCGCGACTTGCTGGCCTCGTCTTTGAGCTTCTCCGGTTTGATCCCCCATCCCGGAGACTTGAAGGGATCGCCCTGCATGAGCAGCATCCACGCCTCGTGGAACTTCGCGAGCAAGGCATCCCTGTCTGCTTCGGGCGCCGCCACGTCAATGGCGCTGAGCGTGCGCTCCCAGAGCAGCTCGCCGTGCTTGGTGGAGTAGCAGAGGATGCGGTCGGGATTAGCCAAGACCAACACTCGGTCCAGGCCAAACACCGGCATCGAACAAGCCGGGGCCGGCAGCTTCACCCGCCAGCGGATGTTCTTGCCGCTCTGCCCATCCCACGTCAGCGGCGGCGTGCTATCGGCATACACGCCCGTGCCGTTGCCGCGCCAGCCATAGGCGGGGATGCCGGCCACGTCGGCGGCGCTGGCCAAGCCGGCGAGGGCAAGGATGATGATGAGTGAAAGCAGGATCCGCATGGCTATTGGCCTTTCTGATCCTCGGTTCGGTGCAGCCGGCACTCGTGCCGGTCACGCCACGTCACTACCACGATCGGGGCGCTCTACCCCATGATCGCCGCGGCAACGCCGGGATCCGCTCGCTCCAGTTCCAGCGGATCCGCAACCAGATCGCGAACGATGACCGTGCCGTCGTCGTAGCGTTCGCACTTGCGCCGGCCGTCATGCACGCAGTCGCCGCCGTCCAGCTCGATCTGCAGCCGATCTCGCCACGCGGGCGGCTGCTCCCCGCGCCAGAGCGGAAGCAGGTCGCGGCCAGTCTGCCCCTGCTGTGGCGCGCGGCCAGCGGCGCCGAGGATGGTCGGGTGGATGTCCAACCCATTGCTGATCAGCTGCTCGCACCGGCTCCCTGGGGCGATGCGTCCGGGCCAGCGGGCCACGAGCGGCACCTTGATCGCCTCCTCGTAGCAGACGTTCTTCTGCGTGAGCTGGTGCGAGCCGTTCATTTCGCCGTGATCGCTGGTGAAGAGGACCAGCGCCTCCGGCCGGTGCAGGGCGATGGCGTCGAGCACCACGCCGATCTGCCGGTCCACGTCCTCGATGAGCCGGTCGTAGATCCAGCGGCTCAGCCGCCACGCCGTCGCGTCCCACTGGCGGTGGGGGATGCCCAGCAGCGGGTGCCGGCCGTCGATACGCTCCAACAGCGGGGGTTCGCTCCCGTTGCGGGCGTGGTTGGCGGGCATCGGCGGGGCGTGCTCCTCCACGAAGGCACGCAGCCCGACGGCATCGAGCCCTATCCAGGGGGCAGACACGCGCTCGATGGTCTCGCGGCCCAGGCGAGCCGCGGTGCCGGTCATCCCCTCCGGCTCGATGCGCAGGCTCGGCACGTAACAGACGTCGTGCGGGCCGATGAAGCTGGCAACCAGGAAGAGCGGCGCGTCATGCGCCGCGCCCAGGCAACGCGCCGCCGTCGCCGCGCAGCCATCGCGCTCATCCGTGGTGAGCACTTCGAACCCACAGTCGGTCGCGTCCATCGCGGGGAGGTGCTGCTTGCCTGCGTACAGCGCCTGATAGCCCGCCGCCCGCAGGTGGTGGCCCAGCCCCGCGCGCATGATCTCCGGCGGCTGTCGTTCGATACCAGGACGGTTGCTCCGCGTGCTCCCAACGCTCGGCATGAGGCCGGTCATCAGGCTGAACCTGGACGGCACGCAGACCGGGTTGGTGCAATAGGCACGCGTGCAGCTCACGCCCTCGGCGATGAGGTGGTCCAGATGCGGCGTCCGGATGCCCGGCCAGCCCCAGGCGCTCGACGCGCCGGCGGACAACTGGTCGGTCAGGATGAGGATGATATCGGGTCGCTGCCTCACTTGTGCCTCCCAATCACGGTTTCACCGGCTCGGCAGCCGGCACGCGCGCATCCGCCGGGCAGTCCTTCGGCGTTGGGAAGGGATCCCTCGGGTCGCCGATGCACCAGAGCGTGCCGCGACTGCGGTAGAAGATGCGATTGGCCTGCGCGCTGGGGCTGGAGTTCTGCTGGAATGGGGTGTGGCCGTACCCGAAGTCGCCATCCGTGACGCCGTGGTCGATAAAGGGCGAAGGGACGACGCCGACCGCTCCCGTGTCCAGGTCGGTGACGATACCTTGGCCTGTAGACCTGTCGCCGGCGGACTTCTCGACTTTCTTGATCAGGTACAGTCGCATTCCGGCAATGATTGGACTGTTGTAGCCGCCCAACCCGAGACCCTTTGCCGGCCCGACAATCTTGCCGGTGGCAATGTCATAGGCCACGAGTCCCCTTGTTTTGCCATCCCTGGGCGGCGACGAGTAGTAACGGTCATCGGACAGACAACGCATATCGGGCTGATAGTCTGGTGCGACAGACCACAAAGGCTCAACGAGGACCGTATCCCGATTCTTTGCCCGCAGGCGCACCACTTCCTTGCCGCCGATCAGAATCCCCGTCTCAGGCTGAAAGACGAGGCCGCCGATCTTGTCGGCGAGCAACACCTTGCCGTCGTCAAGGCGCCAGAGATGATCGCTGGTGACAATGAACCCCAGGCGCTGGCCATCCGGCAGCGGGAGTTGGCCGACAACAGGCGTGGTAGATTCAGGATTGGGACGATCGCAGTTGGAGGGCCTCTTTGCGCCGGCGTCGGGCGCCCACGGTCCGAAGACATCCCACAGCTTCTTGCCGTTTGTCGCATCGTAGACCCGCAGGCGGCCGCTCTGGTTCACCACCAGTTTGCCGTCCATGAGCCTCGGCGACGCGACATAGCGCGTGTGGAGCTGACGCAAACGATTCTCGGTGCATTGTTCCCAAACCATCCAGGCGATCTTGCCGTTGAGGTCTACCGCCGCGACGGCGTTGTTGGCCGTGGTCACGTAGATGTACTTGCCGTCGGTCGCCGGAGTGGCGAAGCTGTAACTGGTGAAGCCGACCCAACAGTTGGCCGCGGAGAACCAGACGTCGTACTTCTTCTGGGCCTCGACGTACCGTTGCGCGAAGGGCGCGGCTTTTCCCTCCCCCCGATCCGCCATGATACATATGATGCCGTTCTCGTTGCCGTTGAAGTGCCGCCAGGCGTTGGCCTGTTGCGCGGCGACCGCCTTATCGAGCAGTGCCTTCACCTCCGCGTCGTTCTTCACGCGTTGGAGCACAGCATCATAGCCGGGATCCCCCGGCTCGACGAGTCGCATGACCACGCAGATGCTGCTTCGTCCCGTGTACAGGCCGTTCAGCGCCGCGCTACGGGACCGTTGCCACGCGGCATAGGCATCCTTGTTCTTGCTGTCCGGCGCGGGACCGACGCCGCACACCTTCAGGATGCGCTCTTCGAGCTTCGTGAGCGTCTGCCGCCATTCGCAGTACTCCCGCCACTTGCTATCGAAGAACGCCTGCTCTTCACGCGCCGCCTTGCGGTCCGCCTCGTTCATGCAGAGCGTGTGGTCAATGGCCGTCTGCCAGAGCAGCTTGCCGTCGTGCACGCTGTAGCAGCACAGCAGGTGAGGATCGGCGGTGAGGACCACCTTCTCGCCGATCACCAGCGGTTGACACAACCCGGCGCCGGGGGTGTTGACCTTCCAGGCGACGTTCTTGCCACTGGCCGCGTCCCAACTGGTCACGACATTCGCTCCCGGCCACGCCCCGGTGCCGTCACCGCGCCAGCCCAGCGGGCGTTGCGGCGACGGATAGAAGTCGGGGTGGCCGAGGGGCACGGCCTCGCCGGCGTTCAGGGCAGTGGCCAAGACGAGGATAAGCAGGGGCAGGAT
>CAYWTX010000194.1:0-10611 GCA_964461295.1 uncultured Planctomycetaceae bacterium
CCGGGCCGGGGCGGCCGGGCCGCGGGCGCCGCCGCCCCCCCCGCCGCCCGCCGGCGCGACGGCCCGGGCCCCCGGGCCGGGGCCCCCCGCGCCCCCCCCCCACGGCTCTGTTGGCATCGCGCAAACGCGACGCTTTTGCCGGGGCCGGACTATGGACGCGCGCCAGTTTCCGCATGCGTGCCGCTTCCCCACAGCCACGCCCCGGCCACGTCAAGGAAGTCTGCTGCCGAACTGTGTACTGTCACGTTCACGGTTGCTTCTCCAGCACGGCGGTGTAGCTTGGCCCGGCGGCGGACGCGAAGACCCGCGTCAGCTTCCATCCGGTGGCGGCCGCAATCCGCCGCATCTCGACGGGCGAGACCAGCAGGTAGTCGAAGTAGGGCGTCGCACAGTCGCGGTAGCGGACGCGAATGCGGGCTTGGCCAGGCATCCTGCCGCGTAAGCGATTCAGCCGGTGATAGGCCAGGTGGATCGGGTCGCTCGTCCGATACGGGTCCAGGCTCTCGGCGATGATGCGCGCGTGGGCGCCCGTCATCCCGGCGAACCGGCGAAGCAGGCGGGCGGCTCGCGCGGCGCTGCCGAACAGGCCGAAGTTGTTGCCGTACATGATGAGGGTATCGAACGCGCCGAGCTTCTTGCCGATCTGGGTGATCGACATGACGCGTGCATCGGTCACGCCGCGAGCCTTGCAGACCTTGATGGCCAGCGGCGAGACGTCGATCGCGGTCACCGGGTGCCCGCGAGCTTGGAGGTGCAGGGCAACCCGCCCGGCGCCGCAACCAATGTCCAGCACGCGTCCGCGAGCCAGCCGAATCGCCTTGCGCTCGTGCACCGGCCAGTCGCGAGCATCGGCGAAGTACTGCTGCGGACCGCCCGACAGGCAGATGTCGCCATCGTCGCGTTCGATAATCTCCGTCGCCGCCCTGCCCTCGAAGAAGGCCAGTACCTCGGCCCCAAAGGCGTCCTGCCTTCTCGTCAACTTGCTCATGAAGCGCGCTCCTCTTTCAGGATCCCGCCGTATATCGCGTCGCAGTCGGCTCGCCAGAAGCAATCGACCGAACCGAAGCCGGCCTCACGCAGGCGGTCGAAGTGCCACGAAAGCGGCATGCCCTCCTCGACGCCTTCCCACGGC
Organism: uncultured Planctomycetaceae bacterium; assembly: GCA_964461295.1. Taxonomy (GTDB): domain Bacteria; phylum Planctomycetota; class Phycisphaerae; order SM23-33; family SM23-33; genus CAYWTX01. The sequence goes on from CAYWTX010000194.1 coordinate 1,133, forward strand.
GAGACCGTCCTGCCGCCAACCGTGTTCGCATCCAGACCCAACGCGGCTGCATACGCCTGCCAGAACTCAGGCCACGTGTCCGACTGTTGTCCGACGGGCTCGGCCCGCCGGGCGATCTCGCGATGCGCCTGCCAGGACTCCTGAACGGCCGGACAGTCGCTGCCGACGTGGTCGGCATTGAGGAAGACCCCGCCGGGCGACAGGACGCCCGGGAGGCGCCGATAGAGGCTCGCCAAGTGAGCGGCCGACAGCCAGTGCAGGGCGGTTGCCGACACGGCGGCGTCGAACCGTCCGCCGACATCGTCCAGCCAGTCCTCGCCGCGCAGGTCCGCCTTGACAAGCCGCGCCCGCGGTCCGAAGCATGCCAGGCGGGCCTCGGCCAGGGCCAGCATGCTTGCGTCAATGTCCACGCCGACGATCTCGCACTCGGGAATGCTTTGCAGAGCGACAAGACTCAGGCTACCGATGCCGCAACCGAGATCGAGCACACGCCGGGGCTCGGGCCGGACCGCGCGGGCGATCCGCGTGACGATCCGGAAGCGCTCATCCCGGTCGACCAGGTACCGCTCCTGCATCCGGTCGAACCGGTTCGCCCAGTGTCGCCAATCCAGATGTTCGGGCCATCGCAGCATGATCGTTCCTGTTCCTTCCTGCCCCGCTCAAAGCCTCGGCCGCGGCCAACCATGAAAAAAAGGCCCGTTCGCCAGGAACGGGCCTTTGTCGGATTTCAGATCCCTGCGTTGCGCTACCGCGGCCCGTTCCTTGCGCGCGGCGTGACGTAGCCGAAGCGCGAAACCCTCTCTGCGCGCTGACGCGCCTGACGCCTGCACCGGATTGGGCCAAGGATGCGTGTCACCGCGTTTGATTATCCCCGCCGGCTCTGGGGTGTCAACAGAATCTCCGGCCTGCTTGGGTGGAGCGGGCGAGGCGTACCTCTGGCGGGGTGCCGTATGCCTTGACGGTTTGCGGGCACGCCCCTTCGCGGGGGTGGTTACGGACCTGGCCGGCCACCGGCAAGCGTCTTGCGGAGCCAGAGCATCTCGGGGCATTCGGGGTTGTCGAGCAATTCGCGGCGATAGTCGGCGAAGCCCATCGCCCGGTAGAACGCCCGCGTGCGGGCGTACGGTTCGTACAGGACCGAATCGCCCAGCGTGGAGACCTCCAGTTCGGCCACGCCGGCCGAACGCAGAGCGGCCTCCAGTTCGGCCAGCAGCGCCCGGCCCGCTCCGCGGCGGTGCAGGGCCGGCGCGACACCGAGCCAGCCGACGTGCCCGACGCCCTGGTTCACGAAGTACGTGATGAAGGCGGCGAGGGCGCCGGTATCGTCAACGGCGACGAAGCCGTCCTGGAACCGGGAGTCGATGGCGATGTGCCGCCGCCCGGTCTCGGTGAACCACTCCGGCAACGCGGCCGCGATGGCGGCGATTGCTGGGGCGTCCGCGTCGGTCTTTGAGCGGATGGTCATCGGACTTCCAACACCAGGCCGGGGTCGGACAGGTCGCCGGGCACGCCCGCGGCCGTGCCGACCGCGGCGATCACGTCGCCGGGAAGCGTGAGCCGCCTTCCGCGGATGCGGCAGCGGGCGGTGATGTCCTCGGGCGTGTCGGCGGCGAGGTCCTGTGCCCATACGCGCCGGCCCTCCAGCGGTTGGTCGAACGCCAGTGTGAGGCTGCGGCAGGGCCCGAACACGCCGACGGGCATGTTGGCGGCGCCCACGCGCACGGTCACGTCAACCGGCGGGACTTCGATACGGTTGCCGGCGAGCGCCCGCGGCAGCGTGGCCACGGCCACCGGCCCGGCCGGATGGCGCGAGGCAACGACGAACGGCGAATCGCCGCGAGCCTTCACCTCGGGCAGATCCGTACCGCGGGCGAAGCGGGCCGGGGCGTGCTGGACGATCTCGCGGCCGATGGCCTCCTTCAGCCACGTCTCGCCCGGCGCGAACGTCCAGCGGTCGGTAAGCAGCCGCGTATCGGCGACGGGCCTCGTCTGGCCGATGGGCCAGGGCGGAGCGATTCGCTGCCATCGCACGGCCCGCACCGCCTCGGTGCAGTGGCGGTGCAGTTGCCGCGGGTCGAAGCGTTGGGCGGGCGCCATCCGCCACGCCGGGTGCCGCATGATGCCCAGCGTGCAGCCGAGGGCGGCGCCGAGGTACAGCTCGTCCTCGGCGTTGAGGACGGCGTTGGCGTTGGCGGCGACGGCGCCCACCTGGAACAGATCGCTGAGGCGGTCGAGCATCGTCACGGTGGCCAGGCACCCCAGCACGTCGTAGCAGCGAAGGATGTGCGAGAAGCCCAGCAGTTCCAGGCAGCGGGCGAGGTTCATTCCGCCGCGTGCGGCGCGGAATCGTCCGGTGGCGGTCCCGCCGATGGCGGCGTCGTTCAGCGGCCACATGCACCAGGCGTGCTCGACGGCCAGGCGGGGGCATTCCTCGGCCGCGACGCGGGTGAGCATGCGGCGGAAGTCGACGTTGTGGGCCTGGCGGCCCCAGTCGACTTTCCAGTACTCGATGCCGGCTGCGCGGGTCCAGCGGGCGCGGGCGCGCCAGTAGGTTTCGGTTTGCTCGTGCGGCGGCGGGTCGGCCGGTTTGTCCGCGCAGGCCTCCTGCGAGGCGACCCAGAGCCCCGCGCCGCGCCAGCCGTGACGTCGGGTCAGGTCGTTGAGCTTCGCGAGGCGCTCGCCGGTCCGGCCGCGGCAGGAGGGGAAGCGGGCCTCGTCCACTTCGAGCGAGCCGAAGCGATGCTTGTCGGTGTCGGGGTGGATGTCGCCAGGCACGTCCCATCCGTCGTCGTAGACGAGGTACAGATCGCCGCGGATGGCGTCGTAGTGGCGGCTGGCCCAGCCGGCGGGGCCGAAGAGGGCTCCCTCGTCGAGGTTGGCGCGGGCGATGCGGGCGCCGGCGCCGCCGAGAAAGAACTCGGCGTCGTGTTCATGCCCGGCCACGAGCGCGGGCGGGATGGCGAAGTTCTGAGTCGCCCACGTGCACCAGTAGTTGGGCGCGCGGCACGGAGCGGTTGGAATCAGGTTCACTGCCTTCACTTCCCGATCATCTTCCGCTTCTTGTCGAGGTAGTACAGGTAGTTCTTGAGGGAGATGTCCGGCGGGACAAGGTGGTCCAGGTGCGGGATGAATCCGCCCTGGTCCAGCAGCGGCTTGAGGCGCTCCAGTTCGCGGTCGATGGCGGCGCCGCCTGCCACCAGCGGGGCCTTGGCCACGCCGCCGCACAGCCGCAATTCCTTGCCGAACTCCCGCCGCCAGGCGTACGGGTCCACCCCGGCCGACACCTCCAGCGGGAACATGATGTTCACGCCTTCCTCGAGCCAGTTGCCCACGATGTCGTGCGGGTTGCCGTCGCAGTCCACGTAGCCCAGTACACAGCCGTGCTTCTTGGCCTGCGTCATCACGCGGTGGTAGCCCGGCTGGAGGAACTCGCGGAACATCCCCGGGCCGACGAACGGCCCGTTCTTGCTGGCCATGTCTTCCCACCAGCAGACGTGGTCGATGGGGAAGTCGGGCGGGAGGGCCTCGACCTGGGCGGCGCACAATTCGGCCCAGTGATTCACCATGTCGTGGATCATCTCCGGGTAGTCGTAGAACGCCGTCGAGAGGTTCTCGAAGCCCATCCAGTTGCGGAGCTGGCCGTAGAAGCCGCAGAAGGAAGTGAGGATCATGCGGCCGCTGTCCGCCGCGGCGCGGGCGTCGGCGACTTGCTGCTGGTCGGGGGCGCGGGTCGGGTCGTCGAGGCGGTATCGCTGCTTCATGGCGGCCCAGTCGTCGGGCGTCTTGACGGGGAATTCCAGGAAGTGCGGGATGGAGCTTTCGTCGGCTTCGTTGGGGAACCTCTCGGCCACGACGCCGTCGCCGCCGCGCACGATCTGGCTGCTCGCCTTCCGCTCGATGATCTGCTCGTCGAACTTCGGGTTCATCGCCGTCGGCAGCGACAGCCCGCGCCCGATGCTCTCGAAGCCGAAGAAGGCGTCCAGTTTGCCGCTGAACATCTTGTTCTTTTCGCTCTCCATCTCGGCGGGCAGGCCCTCGGCGAGCCAGCGACGGATGGTTTGCGGCCAATAGCCGAACTCGCGGTCGACTACCCGGTCGACGTTCTGGTAGGTGAAGACCTTGTAGTAGCGCTCGGTGCAGTCGGGTCGCATCGTTCGTGGTTCCTTTCGCGAAGAAGGAGGGGATTCTAGCAGGAATGAAGGGGATGGAAGGGGTGGAAAAACGAGTGGAGAAGAAGCGGCCGATCACGATCACGAATCACGATCGGGAGGGAATGCCCATCTTCCTCGTGATTCGTGATCGTGATCGGTTGTTTCTTACGCTCCCATTGGAGGCCCGGCGACGTTGAGCAGGTGGATCTTCTTCCACGCGCCGGTTTCGAATCTCCAGGCGACGAGCAGGCCCAGGAGGATGACGTAGGCGGTGGCGGCGGCCCAGGGGCCGACGCTTGTCCACTGCGGCGCCGCGCGGATGGCCAGCAGGCCGCCGCCGATGAGCACGATCCAGCTCACCGCGAACGTCGCGACCATGGGCCAGAACGTGTCGCCCGCGCCGCGCAGGGCGCCCACGTAGACGATCCCGACAGCGTCGAAGAGTTGGAACATCGCGGCCAGGACCATGACCATCGAGCCGATGTCGATGATCCGGTCGGCCATGGCGGCGGTTTGCGCGTCGGCGCCCGCGCCCGGCGCGACGTGGACGAAGAAGGCGACCATCGGGCGGCGGAACAGCCAGAACGCCGCCCCGCACAGGCCCATGTAGGCCATCGCGGTGCTGACGGCGACGTGGGTCCGCTGGCGGGCCAGGTCGGCCCGCCCGTTGCCGATGCATCGGCCGACAATCGCCGTGGCGGCCATGCCGATCCCGACGGCCGGCATGAACGACAGGCCGAGGTAGCGCATGACGGCGGTGGTTGCGGCCAGGTGCGCCTCGCCGAAGACGCCGACCATGGCGACGCTGAAGACCGACCAGGTTGCGATGTCGTTGCAGAGCTGCACGCCGGCCGGCCAGCCCAGGCGGAAGATTTCGAGGCTCATGGTCCACGGCACGCGGGAGAGCCTGTGCGTCTGGAAGGCCTGCCGCAGCGGCCGGCTGAGGAATACCGTCAGTAGGATCGCAAGCTGGAGGGTCCAGGCAAGCACCGTGCCGATGGCCGCGCCCTCCAGGCCGAGTGCGGGGAAGCCCAAGTGCCCGTAGATGAGGACGTAGTTGGCGCCGACGTTGAAGAGGTTGCAGGCGAGCGAGGCGGCGAGCACGACGCGCGGGCGGTGCACGCCGTAGAAGAACTGCTCCAGCACGCGGCAGGACAGCGGCAGCGTGGCCGAGAGCACCATGTAGCGGAAGTAGACGACCTCCAGGGCGACCAGTTCGGCGTTGACGGGCCCCTCTCGGCCGAGGGAGGCGAAGTAGCCGAACATGGGCAAGGCGATCAGGGCGAGCGGCGCGATGAGCGCGCCGGCGAGGACGGCGACGCGCAGGCCGGCCCAGGCGTAACGGCTGGTGCGGTCGGCCCGGCCGGCGCCGTAATTCTGGCTGACGTAGGTGTTGACGACGGTGAGCACGCCGGTGAGGAAGCTCTCGGGGATGAAACTGGTCATGCCCGCGACGTACTGCGCGGCGAAGGGCAGCGGCCCGACGCGGGAGACCATCCAGCCGTCGACGAATCGCAGCAACGTGCTGTTGAGCATGGCGAGGCTGGCCGGCCAACTCATCCGCAGGACGTGCTTGAGCCCGCCGCGGCGGGATTCGTCGAGGGTCATGGGTTCCATTGGCGGGACATCATACGCCAGGCAGACGGGATGGGAACAGCCGACGACGAGGACGACCGGGAACCACGAGCCAGGAAACTGCCGATCGCGATCACGAGTCACGAGTCACGATCACGAGGCGAGGGAACCGGCGAACGCCGACCCCCAGATCGGCTCCGGGATGCCCCGGCCACGCGGGGCCGGGGCTTGGATGGGAGGGGAAGGGCGCACGACTGGTGCATGGCGGAGCCTGCGTGTGGAGGTCAGCTTCGCTTCGTTGTCCTCGTCTGCCTGGCTTCCGGTTTCGTGACAGGATTCGCCGGCCCCCGGCGTCTACACTAGTGACTATGGGAAGGACGATGCCGATCGGTGAGGAAGCCGGCCTGGAGGACTGCCTGGAGCGGCGGCTGGTGGAAGCCGTCCGTCGGGGCGATTCCGGCGCGCTGGCGGAGTTGATGGGGCGCTGCGGGCCGTGGGTTCGCGGCGCGATCTTCGCCGCCGGCGTGCGGGCCGACGCAGTCGAGGATGTTCTGCAGCAGGTCTGGCTCGCGGCGTGGCGGCGGGCGGGCGACCTGGACGACCCCGGGCGCTGGCGGGCGTGGCTGTACACGCTGGCGCGTCACGCCGCCATCGACGCGACGCGACGGCAGCGGCGGGCGGGCAAACTGCTGGATGCGGTGCGGTCGTGGTGGTCGTCCGATGCGAGCGACGCGGGCGAGCCGGTGGTCGCGATGGTGGCCGCGGAACAGCACCAGCGGGCGCTGCGGGCGGTGGCGGGCCTGCCGGAGATCTACCGCCAGCCGTTCGTGCTGCGGCACCTGGCGGATTGGAGTTACCGCCAGATCGCCGAGGCGCTGGAGCTGCCGCTGGACACGGTGGAGACGCGCCTGGTGCGGGCGAGGAAGCTGCTGCGGGGCGCAATGGCTCGCGAACGGTAGCGGTTCCTGGTGGAAGGCGACCGGGGCGACACGCCCCGGCTCGGTGGGCACGGGAGCATCTGCGGTGATCAACGAGACAGACAACTTGGAGCGGCGAATCGGGCGGCGGATGGACGGGCTGCTCGATGAGGCCCAGACCGCCGAACTACAGCGAGAGTTGATGCGCGACCCGGAGGCGCGGGCGATGGCCGAGGCGATGGCGTCGGCCGATGCCGCGGCTGGGGAGGCGCTGCGGGCGGCGTTCGGGCATGGCGCAGCCGTGGCGGACGGGCGGTGGGCGCGGTCGGCGGCGCGATGCGAAGCAGGCAACGCCGTGCGAGGGCGCGCGTGGCGTTGGGCGGCGGTCGCGGCCGCGGCGGCGGCCGTGGTGATCGGCACGGGCGTGTGGTTCGCCGTGACACAGCGGCCGGGGACGGTGGGCGATCCGGCCATCTCATCGAGCATCGGCGGCGGATCGCCGGCGACGCGGCCGGATGAAACGCTGCCGACGGGCCTGGAGCACGTGGCGTGGGCGGTCTGGGGTCCGCCGGGCGCGGCGGACGAATCGGGCGTGGAGAAGCCGGCCGCGATGGGCGACGCGCCCGCGGCCGCCAGCGAGATGGAAGGCCCGCGCAGCCGCCGGCGGACGGTGGATCGGAGCATCTTCAGCGTCTACGACGAGCAGGAGAAGGCGGTGTACCTGCTGGGCGTGGACCGGGTGAAGACGACGGTGCATGCGGTCGCAAGCGACCTGTAATCCATTCGGAGTTCGCAGGATGCACGGGATGCACGGGATAGAGAACAAGATGCAAGGAGAAGGAACAATGCGGAACGTACTGACGGGTTTGGCGTGCGCGGCGTTGATGGGTTCGGTGGCGTTTGCGGGCGAGGATGCCAACGGCACGAAGGTGGTGGACAAGAGTATCGCGTTGCCCGGAGGCGGACAGATTCATGTGCGGTGCGAGACCGGCGGCGACGGGTGCGGGGCCGCCTGGGGCGCCGCGGGCGGCGGGAGCGCCGGCGGGTTCGTCGGGCCGATCATCGTGACGGCCCAGGCCGGCGACGGCAACTGCCCGATGGCGAGCGGATGCGTGGCGCCGATCGGCGAAACGGTGACGATGACGAAGGGGCAGATGTTCACTGGGCATGTGACCGCGAAATCCGACCCCAGCGCGGCATGGCTCGGCCTGCGCGTGGCGCCGGTGCCGGCGGCGGTGGCGTCGCAACTGGGGCTGAAGGACAAGGCCGTGATGGTGGCGAACATCGTGAAGGACTCGCCGGCCCAGAAGGCGAGGCTGGAGCGGTACGACATCATCGTGGCCGTGGGCAAGGACGCGGTGGGCGACGTCGCGAAGTTCGTTGAGGGCCTTCAGGGGCGCAAGCCGGGCGAGAAACTCGAGCTGACGGTGATCCGCCAGGGCAAGAAGACGGAAGTGACGGCGACGACGGCCAGGATGGACTTGTCAAAGATGGAGATGGTGTACAAGGACGAGGGCGACGAGGCGTGGGAAGAGGAGACGAAACTGCACCGCGGGATGGTGCGGATCGGGCCGGGCGGCGGGTGGACGATCGTGACGCCGGGTGGCGGATCGGTTGCCTTGCCGCCGGACATCTACAAGGTGTTGCCGAAGGACCTGTGGTCAGGGATGCAGACGAAGGTGGGTTCCAGCAACGGGAAAGTCACGTTCAACGTGACGAAGGAACTAGGCGACATCAGGGTCAACATCAGTAGCGCCGACGACGGCGCGATCCAGGTGACGCGGACGAAGATCGGCAAGGACGGCAAGGAAGTCGAGAAGAGCGTCAAGACGTACAGGAACCAGAACGAGTTGAAGGCCGGCGACGGCCAGGCGTACTCGCTGTACAACGAGACCGTCCATAGCGGGGGAATCCGGTACCCGGTGGGCTCAGGCCGTGTCGAACTCGAGATCAGGGGCACGGACAAGGAAAGCGCGAAGGGCGAAGAGCGTCAGAAGCTCATTGAGAGCCTGATCGAGAAGGCCAAGGCGGATGCCGCTCACGCGGCGGCGGAGGCCAAGAAGGCGGCCGGCGCCGCGGCCGCGAAGGCCAGGCAGGAAACCGAAGAGGTCCGCGGAAAGGTCGCCCATGCGATCGCGCCGGAGCCGACGGCCGAGTTCAACGTCGATGCCGACGGGCGGATTGCGGTGAGCGTTCGCGATGGGGACACGGCCGCGAAGCTGACGTACAAGAGCGAGGAGGAGATGATGGTAAAGGCGCCGAAGCTGTTCCAACGGTACAGGGCGTTGTTGGGGAAGATGATGAAGTAGAGTTTCGCCAGAGCGAGATCAGCAAAGTGCAGTCGCGCCGACCGCCTCAGGGGCGGTCGGCGTTCTTTTGGCGGATGTTGAACTTCCTTGAGGGTGGCGGTGTTCGGGGGCGTCGATGGCCCCGTTCTTCGGCGAGCAGGTAGTCCGTCCCCCGATGCCGCAATCAAACGACCCGTGGGCATGGCAATCGGCTCGCGATTGGATCTCCGACGGGCTGGCGGGCGGCGGCGACTTCGCCGGCCCCGTCGGAGTGCAACTCCTGGCCGTCAAGTGCGGCGCCCGAGGCAGCATGGATCAGCTCGTGCAGATGGCGGGCATCTGCGGGGCGATGATGGATGCCGATGGGCGGCTGGCGCCGATCCGCCACGGGCGCGGCGAGGGGCTCGAGCCGCAGGAGTCGTTCGCTTCGGCGGCGGGGGCTCGTCGCGGCCTGGCGGGGCTGGTTTCGCGGATGTCGGGGGAAGGCGACGATTGTCGCGACGCGGGGGCGCCGAAGGGCTTCGGCGTGCTGGCGCGGGCGATGCGTT
>CAYWTX010000195.1:0-3533 GCA_964461295.1 uncultured Planctomycetaceae bacterium
TTTCCCGCTGGGTCCCATTGCAAGGTTTTCATGCTTTGTCTTCTACATCGCACTCCTCCTTGCCCAGGCTTCGCCTGGCGCACCTTTCGCCCTTTCAGGGCTTCGCCATCTTCGGATACGCCTTCCCAGGGCGTTGCCCTGAGCCGCAATCTGTCAGCCCTTCAGGCTGAAGAGGCCAAGGTGCAACTGCCGTCGTGCACCCCCTGTCAGCGCTTGTGAAAGAACTGGATCTCGCGGGTCTGCCCGCGCTGGACGCTTTCTGTCGCCCCTTCGGGGCTCTATGCTTAATTGCTTGTATACCGGTGGCTTACGCCCCCGGCTAGATTCTGACCGCCCCTTCGGGGCGAAGAGGGACAAGGCCGCTTCCACGATTCTTTCACAAACTCTCACACCCCAAGTCGTATCGGGCCTGATCGCCTGCCGTCGCCCTTGCACGCAGGGGCGCTCAATCGCGAACGAGCGTCCACGTCCCATCGGGGTTGTACTCCGTGATCGCGTTGGCGATCTCCTGCGTGCTGCGGCCCAGGTCCTTCTGGTACAGCTTGCCCTGGTGGTTGATCGTGAACGTCATCACGCCCGACGAGCCGTACTTCGCCGGCCAGGCCACCAGCGCGAACCCCGCGATCATGTTGCCGTTGATCACGTAGTCGTACTTCCCGCCCGGGACGGCCGGGCCCTGCTTCTTGAGCACGCGGTAGAAGTAGCCCTGGAACGGGCGTTTGGCCTTCGGATCCTCCGCCTTGCGCGGCGCAAAGTAGCCCCGCTGCATCGCGTCGCCGATCAGCGGGCCGAACGGGCTGGGCTCCTCCCCCGCCGCCGCCTCCCAATACAGACCGTTCTTCGTGCCCGGACGGCTGCGGAACCGCTGGGCATACTTCAGCACCTCGTTGCCGTCGCGGTCCTTGCTCGCGTATTGCCTCTGCGCCAGCACGTAGGCGCGACACACCGAAATCGCCGCCAACTCATTGCTCCCGATCCGCCGCGCGAGAATCTCTTCTTTTCCCACGGCCATGTCGAAGAACCACTTGCCGTCCGCCCCCTTCACCAGCGGGACGGGGAACGGCCAGCCCTCTGTGCCGATCAGCACCACCGACTGCGTTTCGTCGCGTTTCTCCAGCTTCGCCTGCTCGGCCACTCGAACCGCGAACAGTCGGTGGGTGTTGGCGTCGGCGACCGGGTCGCCGCTGCTGAGGTCGGCTGCCGCCGGGCCGAGAATGCCGCGCATCGCCGGCCTGCGGGCCTCGCGATCCTCGATTCTCACGGCGTCCACGAGGGCCTTCAGGGCCTCCTCGGCGCCGGCGAATGTCTGCTGGTTGGCGGCGGCCTGGCCCGGCACCTGCACCGGCTGCGTCGTCGCCGGAGGCGGCTGAGCGCAGCCCGCCAAGGCCCACGCGGCCACTGCGGAAAGGCACAGCCCGCCCGCGGCCAGGACCGACCGATTCGATTCGCGATTCTGCATGTTATGTTCCTTTCTCTTCGCTACTTCTTGTCTCTGTCGCGGAGCGAACTATGTCCCCGCCTGCTGGCGGCTTCGGTGTCGCGGGCAGACTTGTCGTCGCCGAGAGCCGACGGCAAGGGGCCAGCCGTGGCGCCGGGGACGAAGCGCTTGCCGGTTTCCGTGCCCCTGGAGGCGTGCGAATCGATCGTCGGCGGGGGCTTTGTGATCGTCGGAGGGGGTCTTGTGATCGTCGGAGGCGGCGTGTGCGTGATCGCCGGAGGCGGCTTTGTGATCGTCGGAGGCGGTCTTGTGATCGTCGGCGGGGGCGTGTGCGTGATCGCCGGAGGGGGTCTTGTGATCGTCGGCGGCGGCTTTGTGATCATCGGCGGCGGCGTGTGCGTGATCGTCGGAGGCGGCGTGTGCGTGATCGCCGGCCCAACACCCGTCACCTTCGGCCCCACCGGCCCGCGGCCGGTGTCGGTCTCGCGCGATCCGGTTCTGCCCCACGCCGAGCGGCTTTCGCCGGCGCGGCGGACAGCGTCATCCACGTCCGACCGCCGCTCGACGTGCAGCGGGCCAACCGGCGCCGTCGGACGGCGCGTCTCGACCGTCCGCACCACCGGGCGCGGCGCCTCGAACGGCTTGGCGTGTATCACCGCCGGCCCGTGCAGGCGAACGTCGCCGTGCATCCGCGGGTCGTCGCGCCGCGGGTCGTCGCGCCGCACGACCACCGGCGGAGGCAGCATCGGCCTGGGCTTGAAGTTGTTGTGCGACCAATGCCGCGTCAACAGCGGCGCGACCGTCGCCCGCCCGGAGTACCGCACCACGTTGCCCGTCCGCACAACCACCACCCCTCGGTCCACCGGGCGCCAACCGCGGTCCTCGTACCGCCAACCGTGGTGCCAGCCGCTGCCGACCATGATGTGATGGCTGTGCCAGTCGAAGCTGCAATCCAGCCACCGCCCGATCGTGCGCCGCACGAAAACGAACAGCGGCGTACGCCGCTCCACGTACACGCGCCGCACATAGACCACCTGCGGGTCGTACTGCGGCACGTAGATCACCTCGGGGCTGGACGGCAGAATCTGGATGGCGTCGTCGTCCACGATCACCTGCTGCTCGGGCGTGCTCTGGAGGTTCTCGGCGTCCACCGCCAGGCGGCGGAGCCGCTGGATGGAGTCCATCACGTCCTGCCGCTGGGCCAGGAACGCCGCCCCCACCGCCTGCGCCCACTCCGCGTTGTCGCTCAACATCTTCAGCACGGTGGGATAGTGCGCGACCGCCTTCACCGACGGCTCCCACGAACGAGCGTCGATCTCATCGTCGCTGGCGCCGGGACGCGCTGCCAGCCACTGCGCCGCCCTCGTGATGTCATCCGGGTACGTCGCGGCCGGCAACACCTGCGCCAACAGCGAGTCAGGGTACAGGGCGACGGGACCCAGCAACTGGTCGAGCTGGTCTTCCGACAACAGTGCCTCGGGCTCCACGGCCGACACGGGCGGGCCCGCCGCATACTCCCGATACTCCGGGTATTCCTGGGCCGTGCATACCCGCGGCAACGCCCCGGCCAGAAGGACGGCGGCAGTCGCTGCCGCGAAGAGTCTGAACGTGGTCGTCATAGGGCACCCAACCTTTCGCGGCCTTGGCCGCGGCAACTAACTATACGCTAGACACACGCCGAGTGCGGGGGTTGCCCGGAATTTCGCCGACGCCGGATGGCCCATGACACTCAGAGGTTGTGAAGGGATCGCGTCAGCGGCACCTCGACCGCATTCGACGCCCTCTGTCGCCCCTCCGGGGCTCTTGTCCTTACTCCATGTTTTCCGACACTGTAGCACCATCATTGCCGTTTTCTTCAGCCCAGCGGGTTGATGGAATGAAGCCCAGGGCAACGCCCTGGGTGCCAGAACATCAATGAACAAGCCCTGTAAGGGCGGCAGAACCGCACCGAACCATTTGTCGGGTAAGCCTGGGCGGTTGCCCGCCCAGGCTCCCCACGGATCCGGACTTGCAGGATTCCCGCATCCGGCTCTTCGGATGCTGGCTTCGCACGTCCGACTGCGCAGCTCGGACGGGCCGATCCGCTATCTGTCCG
>CAYWTX010000196.1:0-2521 GCA_964461295.1 uncultured Planctomycetaceae bacterium
CTGGCAGCGCGAGAACCGGGGGATCCGCTGGAGCATTGGCATCCCTGCCGGAAACAAGGCCCGGGTAACGCTGGCGCTGCCGCCCGGCGGCACGCTCCACGAGGGCGGCACGCTGCTGTGGGACGGCCGGCCTGCAAAGGACGCCCCAGGCGTTGACGAGGTCGCCGACCTGGGCGACGGCCGGGTGCAGTTGGTCCTGGGCTCCGGGCAGTACGATCTGCGTTTCCCGACTTGAACTGTGCCTCGTTCCGCATTGCTTTCGCGGCCGGTATCCTGCAATGGTCTAGGCCTTGCCGTCGGCCCGGCGCCGGCGGCGCAGAGCGCTCTCGGCAACAGGAGCCATGGCCGATCGCGGCGCTGCGCCGCCCGCTTGAGCTTGACGATGGGCAGGTACTCCCGGCCGTCAAGGCATCCGACGACCATGTCCAGGTGCGCCCCCGGGCTGCTACGGATCTTGGCCGCCAATCACGACCCGGGCGCTGATGCTGTTGGCTGCCCAGCCGCGGGCTGTCACGATAGCGAAGTGGGCCAGCGAGATGACGTGCAAGACCGCCGACTTGACGTTCCTGGCCTATCCGGAAGGCACAGGGATGTCCTGCGAAGACTGATCCGGCAATGGTAGGCCTCCTGAGCGTCGTTACTGTCGCTTACGACATAGGTTACCACGCAGTTGTGTGCCGTCAAGACCCCCACATTTGTCCAGGCTATGTAAGGGCCGAGAGTCGGTGGACCAGCACAGGCAGTTGCTCTCCCAGGGCCTGGACGAGGAGTTGCACATACCCGCCTGTGCGGCTTCCGGCCGCGGTGGTTGAGTGGCCGAAGATTACCACGTGGTCCTTCGCTGTGATCCCGTGAATCTTCGGCTGGTCGTAAGCGGCCAGCGGACCGGCAATGGCCGCGGCCGCCAATGTCATAGCCAGGGCGACGCGCTTTGTCTGATGCATGTTTGTTGTCCTTTATTCGTTCGTGTCCACTTGTTCAGCAAGATAGTCGTTCCACATGTCCCGCAGGCGGCTCCACATCCATTCAGGGACGTCGCCGACGCGTTCGACGCCGCTCAGTTGGTAGAGCGTCGGCACGCCGAAGCGCGGCTGCGCCTGCATGCAGTTCCACCACTCGGCCAGGACGCTGCCGCTGCCATCGCAGTCCGACAGCGGCGAACCGGAGATATGGGCCAGACGCGATCGCTCTTCCATCACGGCCGCGACGTTCCTCGAGCTCTGCGTCAGATCGTTGTTCGGCAGAATGTCGGCGCAGTCCCTGAAGAGCAGACCAGTCGAGTGGGCTTCGACGAGGGCATCCGGCCGCCAGCGGTGCGTCTCGTCATAGAGGACCTTCTGGTAGCGATGGAGCCACTCGATCCCGTGCAGCAGCGTGTGCGTCAACAGTCCGGGTTCACGGGTGATGCCTCGCACCGTGTCGAGCATGAAACCGTCAATCCCTATGTCACGAGCCAAATGGCCGATGCGCTCCCGGAGGAATTCGATGTAGCGCGGGTTCGAGACGTCGGCGGAGACGGTTTTGCCGTCGCTGTGGACGCACAGTTCGTCGGGCAACCCGGCGGCGGCATGCACGGGGGTCCACAGGAGCACGTGAATCCCCCGGTCGTGCATGCGGCGCACGAAGCCGGCCATGTCGGGCCAGCGCGCGGCATCGATGCGCATGGTCCCGTAGTGTTCCTGCCACTGGTCGTCGATGATCAGGGCGCCGACCGGCAGGCCGCGCCGTTCGATCACAGCCAGCATCTGCTCATAGTTCGCCTGGGTGGCTTCCTCCCGCGCCGGGCGACCGTTGCGCGCGCTCGACAGGCATTGCTCGCCCCAGCCGCAGAAGATCGGCCGGCGATGCCACGCGGCCGGAACCGTCACGCGTCGCGTCGAGAAGCCTTCCCTGTCCATCCATGCGGCATACTGTTCCAGCACCTCGTGCGGGCTGTAGCCGAAGTGCATGGCTACGTTCGGAGCCGATTCCACGAGTTGTATGATGAACTGATCGCAGACGAGGGGCGCAATCAACTGATTCGTCAGGATGTCGTGCAGTCCGTCCGCGAAGGCCGGTCGCCCATGGTGCTGACCGAACGTATCGAGCACCTCGAACGTTTCGCGGAGTTGGTTCACGAAATTCGCCACCTGGTTGTTCTGCGAGGCGGCATGGGCAAGAAGGAACTGAATGCGGTCATCGGCCGGCTAGCGGCCATCCCCGAGAATGAAGAGCGGGTGCTCCTGGCGACCGGGCTTTACATCGGCGAAGGCTTCGATGACGCCCGGCTGGACACGTTGTTCCTGACGCTGCCAGTGTCATGGCGCGGGACCATCGCGCAGTACGCCGGAAGACTGCACCGTCTGCACGATCCAAGCCGCCCGCGTGAAGGCTGTGATGGGCTGTCAAGGCCCAGTAGAAATGTCCGCTACTTCGCCCCAGTAGAAATGTCCGCTCGGCTCCGGCGACACTTGTACGATTGTCGCCATGGATGGGAGGAGGATGGACGTTTGGGTTCATTGGGTGTAGGTTCTTTGGCGTC
>CAYWTX010000197.1:0-16548 GCA_964461295.1 uncultured Planctomycetaceae bacterium
CGGTGGGGTTTGCCGTTCTTCCAACGATGGTGCGCTCGCAGGAACATGCCGGCATTGTTCGGCCGCCCGTCCAGCCGGACAAGAGGGCAGGTCTTCACTACAGCCGTCTGGCGAACGCCGTTCGACGGAATGCTGAATGATTGCGCGGAAAAACTTCTGCAAACCCCCCGCCGCGGGGGGGGAACTGCGAAAGTTGGGCTACTCGCCGCAAGCCGCAAGCTGGCCTCCGGCGGCTTTGTCCCCCGCCAGGTACCCGCTCGAGAACGCCCACTGCAGGTTGTACCCGCCGCACGGGCCGTCCAGGTCCAGCACCTCGCCCGCGAAGTGCAGTCCCGCCGCCAGGCGGCTGCCCATCGTGGCCGGGTCCACTTCGCTCAGCGCCACCCCGCCTCGCGTCACCATCGCCTGCTCAAACCCCGCCGTCGCCGTCACCGTCAGCGGAAGCGCCGTCAGCAATCCCGCCAGCCGCCGCTGCGCCGTCTTGGGCAGTTCCGCCGCACGGGTCGCGCCAACCTCGCCCGCCAGGTGGCATAGCACGCCCGCCAGCGCCCGCGGCAGGTGCTCGCCCAGCAGCACGCCCACCTGCCGCCGCGGCTGCGACCGCTGCCACTCCTCCAGCCGCCGCTGCCACTCCCCCCCCGACTCGCCGGCGAACAGCCCCATCCGCACCGGCACAGCCACGCCGCGCTCCAGCAGCACCGCCACGTCGCCGGACAGGTCCAGCACGGCCGGGCCCGAAATGCCCGTGTGCGTGAACAGCACGTCGCCGGTCCTCGACGAGCCGCGGTGCCGCGGCAAGTCGATCCACACGCGCACGCCGCCCACCGAGATGCCCGCACACTTCGCCGGCCAGGTCTCGCGCGTCACCAGCGCCGCCAGCGCCGGCGTCGGCTGGACAAGCCTGTGCCCCGCCTGCCGCGCCAGCGTGTACCCGCCGCCCGCGCCGCCCAGCCGCGCATAGCTCCGCCCGCCGGTGGCGACGATCACCGCGTCGGCGGGCAGTTCGCCCCCGCCCGCCACCACGCCGCGGACCTGCGCCTCAAGGCTGCCTTCGGCCGCCTGCCCCGCTGAAGCCGCCATGCCGCCAGAAAGCATCAGCTCCGTCACCGGCGCCTCGCAGCGGACCTCCACTCCCAGCTTTGCGCACTCCTCCAGCAGCGCCTTCAGCACGTCCGCCGCGCGGTTGGATCTCGGGAAGACGTGTACCCCGTCCTCCGCATGGGTGGGCACGCCGCGGTCGGCCAGGAACTGCCGCAACTCTTCTGGCCCCATCGCCCGCAGCGCCGGCAGGATGAACCGCCCCTGCCGTCCGAACGCCGCGACGAACTCTGCCTCGCCCGCGAGGTTGGTGACGTTGCATCGCCCGCCGCCGGTGACCAGCAGCTTCGCCCCCGGGCGGTCAAGCTGCTCGCACACGGTTACGCGTGCCCCCCGCCGCGCCGCGGCAATGGCCGCCATCAGCCCCCCCGCCCCCGCGCCGACGATTGACACGCGAGTGCATTTCTCACGGGATCTGCCCAAAGACGCCCTCGCTGTGTCAGGTTGGCTGTAGTGCCTCGTTACTCGTGAACGGATGAATCTCCGGCGCCGCGCACGCGCTGTGTGCCGCCGCGGCGCCCATCGAACCAACTGTACCCGAGCCGCAATCCCGCCGATGCCCGCGCCGCCGCACTGCAAGGCAACGGAAAATGCACAAGATCGCTTCGACCAGGCAGCCGCGCTCTCCGCGACATCTGGCCAACACTTCACCGAGCTGCAACGCCCGTGTCAACTGGCCCGTCCGCGGGCTTCAGCATCGTCACCTCGTGATGCGCACGGCGGTTCGGCTCGGGCAGGCGGTACCGCCTCGCGCAGCGAAGCGTCCAGCCGATGGCGTCCTCCAGCGTCACGCGATGCCCGACGGAAACGTACAGCGGCCGCACCGCCGGTTGCGTCCGCAGCACGACGCCCACCACGCGGCCGCCCAACAGCAGCCGTCGCCGGCAGCCCCGGCCTGGTCCGGGTTCGGCATGTTCGCCGCACAGGCGGCTCTTGGCCACGCCGATGGTCGGCAGACCCAGCCAAAGCCCCACGTGGCACGCCAAGCCAAACCCGCGCGGGTGTGCAAGCCCCTGGCCGTCGCACAACAGCAGCCCCGGCCGGCACGGCAAGCGATCCACGGCCGCGATGACGGCTGGGGCCTCGCGGAAACTCAACAGCCCGGGGATGTAGGGCATGCGGCATTCCTCGACCGCCGTCGCGACGGCCTGCACCGCCAGCGTCCGGGCGTCGCAGAGCACCGCGCCCGCGACGACCGCCTTGCCGCCGTCGATGAACGCGCAGTCCGTTCCGGCGACCGTCTCGATGGGCCCCGCCAGGGCCTCGATCCGCACCCCAGCCGCCAGCTTCCGCTGAAGCCTCATCGCCTCCCGCGGCGTCAGCGACCAGGTATGGCGGATCATTTGCGCCCCGGCTCCATGTACCGGCTGCTCACCAGCAGCCCCCGCTCGTCCACCAGGTTCATGAAACACGCCGTCGTGCCTTCCGGCATCGCGGCCGAGGCTTTGCCGGCCGCGGCGTCCAGTTCGGCCGACTGCTCCGCCCACTTGCGGTGGAGCAGCGCCCCGCTGTCGGCCGTGGAGCACAGATTCGCCGCCACCACCCCCGCGCCCGAGCGGAACTTCACCGTCAGGCGATTGCCGTCGCAGTCGGCCTCGGCGATCCTCGCCAGCGGCTTGCCCTTGCCGTTCAGACTGTCGGCGAACGCCATGACCTCCTTCGTGCCCCACGGCGTGCCGTAGTTGTGCGTCATCCGCACACGGTAGCAGAACGTGTCCGGCCCCGGCGTGACGTCCGCCGAGTCCTGCACACACGCCAGCGGGAATGCCAGGTCGTTCGTGCCGTTCACCCACAGCATGGGCAGCTTGGCCGCCGGCAGGAACTGGTTGGGGTCCCACCGGGCCAGCCACTTCCCCCGCTGCCGCGGGTTCTCGTGCCGCGGGAAACCCGCGTACCCCTTCCGTTCGCCGAGGAACCCGCAGCCGTACACCGGCACGGCGTACTCCAGCCGCGTGTCCACGCCGGCGACGATGCTCGCCAAGTAGCCGCCCCACGAGATGCCCATCATGCCGATGCGGTTGGGGTCCACGCCCGCCCGACCGGCCAGCAGCGAGTGACCGCGGATGACGGCCGCAACGGCGTGGTACGGCCACTGGTCCCTGATCGGCTTGTCGACCTGGTCCATTCCGCCCCATCCGGGCGGCCCGGCCCACTCGTGCCGCTCGCCGGAGGCGATCTTCCCCGGTTTGGGCACGCAGCCGCACGTGTCCATGGCGATGGCGGCGTAGCCCGCCTCGTTCCACTGCCGCACCCACTGGGCGAACGCCGAGCCCGCCCCGCCGTGCACCAGCACCACGCCGGGCGACTTGTACCCGCGCGGGGCCTTGGCCAGTTCCGGCATGCCGATCCACGCGAACACCCGCGTCGGCTTGCCCTCCAGCCTCTCGCCCTCGTAGAACACCGCCTCGACGCCCTTCTCGCCCTGCGCATCCGTCGGCCACACCTTCGGCGCCTTGCTCAGTTCCCTCAAGTCCCAAGGTGTCTCGCCCATCGCTTGCGCTCCCATCAGGAAAGGGACAACGGCAATCGAGAGTGCAATCGGCAATCTCATTTCACGCATCCTGCCAACGCATTGATCGTGGTGTCGATATCCGCCCGCGTCACCGCCAGGCTCGTCACCGCGCGTATCCGTTCCGACCCCACGGCCAGCGTCAGCACCCCGGCCGCCTTCAGCTTCTCGACCAGCGCCGCGGCCGGCATCGTCCGAACCTTGAAGAACACCATGTTCGTCTCGACGTCCGGCGGGTCCAGTTCCAGGCCCGCAATGCCCGCCACGCCGGCCGCCAGCACCTTCGCGTTGGCATGGTCCTCCACCAGCCTGCCGCGGTGGTTCCGCAGGGCATACAGCGCCCCGGCCGCGATGATTCCCGCCTGCCGCATGCCGCCGCCGAACATCTTGCGGAACCGCCGCGCGCGGGCGATCAACTCCGCCCCGCCCGCCAGGCACGATCCCACCGGAGCCCCCAGCCCCTTCGAGAAGCACACGCTCACCGAATCGAAGAACTTCGCGTACTCGCGCTCGGCGATGCCCGTCGCGGCCGTCGCGTTCCACAACCGCGCCCCGTCCAGGTGCAGCCGCAGGCCGGCCTCACGCGCCGCCCCCGCCACCTCGGCAAGCTGCTCCAGCGGCCAGAGGCTCCCCCCGCCGCGGTTGTGCGTGTTCTCCACGCACACCAGGGCCGTCCGCGGAAAGTGAACGCTCGCCGGGCGCAGCGCCGCCTTCAGTTCGCCGGCCGTGAAGATCCCCCGCTCGCCGCTCAGCAGCCGGCACATCACGCCCGACAGCGCCGCCGGCCCGCCCGACTCGTAGAAGTACGAGTGGCTGTTCGCCTCCAGCACGATCTCGTCGCCCGGCTCCGTCTGCGCGCGGATCGCCACCTGGTTGGCCATCGTGCCCGAGGGCATGTACACAGCCGCGTCCTTACCCAGCACGCCCGCCGTTTCACGCTCCAGCTCGATGACGGTGGGATCGTCGCCGAAGACGTCGTCGCCGACCTCCGCGGCTGCCATCGCCGCCCGCATCCCCGCCGTCGGCTTCGTGACCGTGTCGCTGCGAAGATCAATCATGTCGCACCCAAGGAAAGGAGGTCCAGCCGCAACCCACCGGGGCCCATCGGGCTGCGATGGGACTGATTCGGCAATCCGCAATCACTTCAGTCCCAGCACGTCCTGCATCGTGTACAGCCCCGGCGGCCGGCCAACCACCCACTCCGCCGCACGCAGCGCCCCGCGAACGAACGTGTCGCGCGTGTGGGCACTGTGGCCGATCGTCACCGTCTCGCCGAGGTTGCCGAAGTACACCGTGTGCTCGCCGATCGTGTCGCCCACGCGGATGGCGTGCATGCCGATCTCCCCCTCGCCACGCGGGCAGTGCCCGCCGCGCCCCAGCACGGCCGCGTCGCCGTACTCCTTCCCCAACGCCGCGCAGATGCTCCGCGCCAACGAGATCGCCGTGCCCGACGGCGCGTCCTTCTTGAAGCGGTGGTGCACCTCGGCCACCTCGACGTCGTACTCGCTCCCCAGCGCCCGCGCGATCATCGCCGCCGCCTTCAGCAGCACGTTTACGCCCACGGAAAAATTCGCCGTCTGCACGATCGGGATCACCGCGGCCGCGTCGGCCACCTCCGCCTGGTGCGACGGCATCAGGCCCGTCGTGCCCGTCACCAACGCGATCTTGTCCTTGCGGCACGTCGGCAGGAACTTCATCGTGCCTTCCGGCAGTGAGAAGTCGACCATCACGTCCGGCCGCGACGTCGCGTCGTCCAGGCTCGTCGTGACGGTCAGGCCATACGCGCCGACGCCGGCAATCTCGCCGACGTCGCTGCCGATCACCTCCAGCCCGGCCGCCTCCAGCGCGCACACGAGGTCGAACTTCTCGCCCTCGATGGCCAAGGCCGTCACGCGACGGCCCATCCGCCCCGCCGCTCCGTTGATCGCCAGTTTCACCATGGGTCACCATCCTCTCCAAAGAAGGCGTCCACAGATTACCCAGCGCGGCCGGCGGCCGCAACCAAAGGGACATGTGCCTTCATCGCAGAGAGCGCGGAGGTCGCAGAGAGAAGTTCACTACAACCTCTGTTCTCTGCGTTCTTTGCGTACTTTGCGCCGAGAATCTTGTTCGCCTGCGAAGGAAAGCATCATCAGCAGTACAGATTGCACAGATAAAGAAGACGAAACCGCGGTCCCCTCCTCGTCCGTGAAATCTGTGCAGTCGGGTGAGAAGTCCATGGGTCTTCCTCAACGTGGTCGGGGCAGGCTATCGCGGCCGCTCGCCCGTTGTCAACGAGGCACTCGCGCCAGCAGCAGGCTGTGCCCCGAATTGCCCTCCGGCACGAACCGCGTCCACAGCACCTCGAAACCAAGCTCCGCCAGCCAGCGAACGTACGTCGCCTCGTCCGCGTGCGACCAGAACATCTCGGCCGACTCGCCGCCGACCTCGTACGTCTCCGTGCCGGTCCAGGCGGTGTGCCCGACGATGGCCATCAGATGCCCGCCCGGCGCCAGCCACCGCCGCACGTTCGCCAACAGCGGCCGCTGCTCCGCCAGCGGGATGTGGATGATGGCGTAGAAGCTGACGATCGCGTCGAAGCTCGCCGGCGCGAACTGGAGCGAACAGGCGTCGCCGCACAGGAATTCCGCCTCCGGCACGAGCTGCCGCGCCCGCGCAACCTGCGCCGGCGAAATGTCCGCCCCCGTCACCCGCAGACCCATCTCCTCCATCATCCCGTCCGCCGGCACGCCGCACCCGCAGCCGATGTCCAACACCCTCGCGCCAGCCGGCAGGACCGCGCGCAGTTCACCCAGCCACCAAGCGTAGTTGGCGATATCGGCCGGCGTCTTGCCGGCCTGATACGCGACCGACAGCCGGTCGTAGCCGTCGCGAACGACCTGCTTGGGGTCGCGCTGCCGCATGGTCGCCGTAGTACCTCCCCGGTATGGCAGCGCATCGCCCATGCTCACGCCGCCGCGTAAACAACCTCTCCGCTTTCGCGCGCAATCTGGGCCATCATCGAATCTCCCCGCTCCCACTCCTCCGGCGTCATCGCGATGGATTCGATCGGCTGCCAGATCTCCGCGATGGCATTGGCCATCGCATCAATCCTCTGCCAGTAGCCCATGCCGTCGAAGTCGGGCGAAATAACGATTACGTCAATGTCGCTGCCTTCGTGCCAGTTCCCCCTGGCGTACGACCCGAAGAGGACCAGACTCGACGCCCTCACCCCCTGACGGGCAAGCGCTTCGCGGAACGCCTGAATATGTTCTAGAGCTGCTGCTTTATCCACAGAACAGTCTCCTTCGCCTTCCTCAGGATGTCGCTGGCGTTGGCCTTGTCAAACCGCTTCTGCAGCGACTGCAACTCGTCCGGGTATCTCGTGGCAAGCTGCGCGTCGTCCAGCGAGACCACGAACGCCGCCATCTCGCCGGCAGGCCGAAGCGATACCTCCCGCAACAGGAAAACAATGCTATGGGTCTTCGGCGGTATCCGCCCGAGTTTACAGTGGTAGAGCCCCTTCGCCGCCTTCTCGGTTGCGAGATGGGCCATAAAGACAGCATAGAAGCTCCGGCCGCTGGCCAGCAGATCCTCCGCCGTGTTCATGTCGTACTCGGCCTGCCGGAACCATTCTTCCCAATTCGAGGCCATGGCGTCGCTCCTCTTTCGCCTACCGCTCCCCCACCTGCTCGCGGATGATCCCGCGGACCTTCTCCGCGTCGTTGGGGGCGAACGTGCAGCGGGTCGGCATGTCCGCCAGTTTGTCGATCTCCGGATGCCGGGCCAGATCGCCGCGGCCCGTGGCCATCTCAATCGCCTCCGGGAACTTCGCCGGGTGCGCCGTCGCCAGGCACAACACCGGCAGGCCGTCGTTCGCGCCCAGCCGCTGCGCCACCGAACACCCGCAGGCCGTGTGCGGGTCCAGCACGTAGCCCGTCCGCTCGTGGCACGAGCGGATCGCATCCAGAATCTGCTGCCGCGTCGCCGAGCCGGCGCGGAACGCCGCATCCACCTGCCCCGGCCGATCGGGCTGCACGCGCAGGGCGCCCGTCTTCGCGAAGTCCCCCATCAGCCCGCGCAGCGCGGCCGCGTCCTGCCCCGCTCGGTAGTACAGGTACCGCTCGAAGTTGCTAGCCACCTGGATGTCCATCGCCGGCGCCAGCGTGCGGTGTACCTTGCCCAGCGAGTACTCGCCGCTGTTGAAGAACCGCGACAGGATGTCGTTCTCGTTGGTCGCCAGCACCAGCTCGCCGATCGGCGCCCCCATCCGCATCGCGTACCATCCGGCCAGCACGTCGCCGAAATTGCCCGTCGGCACGCACACGCGCACCGCGGCCGCCCCCGTCCGCCGCTGCACCTCGAACGTGCCCGCGAAGTAGTACACGATCTGCGCCAGCACGCGGGCCCAGTTCACGCTGTTCACCGCGCCGATCGAATACGCCCGCTTGAACTCCAAGTCGCCCGCCAGCGTCTTCATGATCCGCTGGCAGTCGTCGAAACTGCCCACCACCGCGATGTTGTGCACGTTCTCGTCCAGCACGGCCGTCATCTGCCGTTCCTGTCCGATCGACACGCCTCCGTGCGGATGCATCATGAAGATGCGGATGCCGCGCCGCCCGCGCACGCCGTAGATGGCGGCCGAGCCGGTGTCGCCGCTGGTGGCGCCCAGGATGTTCAACTCGCCGCCGCCGCGGGCGAGCACGTACTCGAACAGGTTGCCCAGCAGTTGCAGCGCGACGTCCTTGAACGACAGCGTCGGCCCGTGGAACAACTCCAGCACGAACGTGCCGCCCACCTCGACCACCGGCGCCACGCCCGGGGCGAACTTCCCCGTGTAGCTGCGGCCGACCAGATCGCGAAGGTCCGCCTCCGGCAGATCCGTCGCGAACAGGCGAATGACCTCCATCGCCAACTCGTTGTAGCCAAGCGCCCGCAGTCTGCCCATCTCGGCGCGCACATCCGGTATCGACCGCGGGATCAATAGCCCGCCGTCGTCGGCCAGGCCCATCATCACGGCCTGCTGGAACTCGACCGGCTCAACGCCGCCTCGGGTGGAGATGTACCGCATAGGGGACACCTGGTTGACGGGTGGACTGGTGGACTGGTTAACTGGCCCGGACGCGATCCCGCGTCTGTCCAGTTAACCAGTCCACCAGTTAACCAGTCAACGCTTCTGCCACCAGTCCACCAGTCAGCCAGTCAACGCCTTTCAGAGCGCCACGCCCTCTTTCCTCGCCAGGCCGCGCAGGTGTTCGCTCGCCTCCGCGAACTGCTCCGGCGTGTCCAGGTGCTCCATGACCAAGGGCAGGTTCGCGCCCAGCTTGCCCACCGCGCGGATGTACGCGCCCAGGTCCAGCCCGCCCTTGCCCGGGGGCGCCTCGTCCAGATGGATGATCTCGCGGCTGGTCGCCTTGATCGTCAGGTCCTTCACGTGGCAACTCTTGATGTACGCCCCGAGCTTGGCCACCGTCTCGGCGATGAAGTCGGCGAAAAAATAGTACCGCCGCGCCGAGGACACCATGTTGATCGGGTCCAGGTGCACCGCGAACGCCTTGCGGTCCACCGCCTTGATCAAGTCCAGGTACGTCTCGGCCGAGTCGGGAAAGATGATCGGCTTGGTCTCCAGCGTGTAGAACGTCCGCGTCGGCTTTACCGCGTCGATGATGTCCCGGATCGACGCGACGATCATCTCGAACGTCTCGGGCGTGAAATTCAGCACGTGCGGCGCGTTGTTCACCTTCGCGTCGCGCGAGCCGGCGATGTTCACGCAGCACACCGCGCCGATCCGCTCGGCCAGCGCCAGCGACTTCTTGCACTTCTCCCGCGCCGCCTTCCGCGTCGCCTCGTCGGGGCTGATCGGGTTGCTCCAGGCGCCGACCTCCGCGATCGTCACGTCGGCCCCGGCCGCCGCCTTCGCGTACGCCGCCACCGTCGCGTCGTCGGCGTCCGGCTGCACGGGGCAATCCGCCGCCTGGTAGCCCAGCCGTCGCACCTCCGCCGCCCAATCCTCGGGACCTTCCCACTTCTTGTAAACTCTTCCGCCAAGTCGCATGGAAACTCCTTCGTTGCTCAGGGCATCCTCTGCCCGGTTGCCCGGTTGCCCGGTTCCACGGTCGGCCGGTTGATCCTCAAGCGGGCAATATCCCCCTTCGGACGCGAACAATCAAGGGGCCGTTGGACGGTCTGGTCGCCGCCTGTGGTTCCCATCGCGCCGCCGACCGACGTGGATGGAGCAACCGGCGACCTTGTCCGCACTTGCACTGGTATTACGAGAGCGGACAGGCTATGTGGATTGCGGTGGCAGAGCCCCGAAGGGCACGACACCGCTTTGGTTCGGATGCGGAAGGAACACTCGATGCCGGCCGCGCCAACACCGTGGCCCGCTCCTCTGGCGTTCGAGCCATATGGTCCGTCACGGGATAACCTGAGCAAGCCAGTCTTGGTGGCACAGCTTTCCAAGCTGTGCAGCACAGGTCGGAGACCTGTGCCACCCTGGGAAACGTGAACAAGTTATTTCGTGACGGCGCCATAGCGGCGTCGGGGCCTTCGGCCTGCTGGCGCCGCACTGGGCGATCCGCTGTTTCGATGCCGGTGCACATACGGACATGCACCCGGAGCGACCGGCGAGCGTGCAATCTTGCATTTGGAATGCATACTTGCACGCTGGTGCCCATCGAGGTCAAGCTTTCGGCCACGCCCAGGCCGGCCATGACTTCAAACGTCCAAGCCTTCCGGAGGGACATGGGCTCAAAGGCGGCCGGCGGCTGTCTCGTCCACCCCGGCGACGTCCGCCTGCCCATGGGTCCTGGCGTCACGGCAATCCCGTTCGCCGATCTCTGAACCGCCCCACGGTGAGCGGGTTGGCCGGGGAGGGAGGCGGGCCCATCACTTCATGGCAGCCCGGCGATCCAACGGGAGAGCCTCGTCCGGATGCGTCTGAGGCGTTCCGGAGCCACGTGACCGATGCTTCCAAGGAGCACGGTGCCTGCGACAAACGCGAGACGCGATATGCGAATGACGCTGGGCGCCCGCAGGCCAGACCCGGCGAAGTCCGGATCCCCCCCTTGCGCGACCTCGTCGAACCCGGGGATCGCTTGTGCGAGTTGGGTCGAGACCATGGAGACCAACCAATCGCCGTGTGGTCCCGGAAGCCCTCTGATGACCAACGCCGGGCGCAACTTGCCTTGGGCCTGATTGGTCTGCGGGAACCGGAACAGTACGATTTGGCCTTCCTGAATCACCGGAACGCTTCCTTCAGATCAGTCTCAGAGTAGAGCCACGGTTCGGATTCCATCCCACGCATGGCTTGGGCGAGGGACAACTCGCGCCAGTCGTCATCGTCGCGTGTTCCGTGGGCCTGGCCATCGCCGTCGCGCAGCGACTCCACGAACTCCAGGACCGCCTCCTGCATCGGCTCCGGCAGATCCGCTACTTGCTCCATGATCTTCTCTGCCACCGTCATTGCTCGCACTCCTGCACCCGCCACGCCCAGTATACCACGCGAGTCAGGTCCCGCACAGTTCGCATCGCACCCGGCACCAGGCGAAACCGCAGACGCCGGAACGCCCCATCTGCGCCACGCTCAGGCCGGCCATGGCCTCAAACGTCCAGGCCTTCCGGAGGGACATGGGCCCCAAGGCAGCCGGCGGCTATCTCGTCCACCCCGGCGACGTCCGCCTGCCCATGGGTCCTGGCGTCAGAGTTTGTGAAAGAACTGGATCTCGCAGGTTTGCCCGCGCTGGACGCTTCCTGTCGCCCCTTCGGGGCTCCATGCCTAATTGCTTGTGTACCGGGGGCTTACGCCCCCGGCTAGATCCTGATCGCCCCTTCCGGGCGAAGAGGGACAAGGCCGCTTCCGCGATTCTTTCACGAACTCTCACGGCAATCCCGTTCGCCGAACTCTGAACCGGCGTGCGCGATCCCGCGCCACGGCGCCGCTGGGGGGCGGTGACAGCGACACCGCTCTGGCTCGCCTGCCGGACGCCAAAGTCGCCGCATCGATCGCCCTCCATACCGTTGTACCGTATCGCGCCCACCTGTCTACAATGGCTCATCCCTGATGGCCTCAAGCTGCTCGTCGGTCGGGAAGGAGTCCACCAGATAGCGTTCCGGGTGCATGCCCTGCGGCCTCATCAGGCGCCCCACCACGGCCTGCACCTTCTCCCACCTGGCGATCCGATGGGTGCCCTGTTCGACTGCCAGAGCGATCTTCTGCGTTCCCGGAAGCAGGGACAAGACGCCTTTTGCCCACGTGCAGTAGCTGACTACTTCGCCGCTGTCCTTCTCGACGGCGCTGAAGGTCGCTACGAATCTGTCAATCCCGGTCTTCGCGTCCAAGGCGTCAACAGCTCTTTCTGTTGAGCGTATTCGCCAACCAACGTCTTCAACTCAAGCAGTCGGAATGCATCGTACGAGGGATGATCCCGGGGAGGCATCCAGGCCGTCCACTCGTCATCGGCACTCAGAAGGAGGGGGATGCCGGAGATCGGGCGCGGGTCTTCCATCGCCTTGTCCGCCAGTTCCCCGACGATCCGCAGCCCCTCTTCATCCTCCGAACCTGTTATGAGAAGAACGTTGCGACTCGGCACGAGGGCAACAGCATCCCCTTTGACCTTCAGGGACTTCACGAACTCGATGTTCAGGAGCCTGGACGAATCGTACGCATCCCCCGCCATGACGGAATAGACCCCATCGCCGATAGCCGCGTAGGAGGTCGCCCGCTCCGCCAGATTCCGGCACGCCACTTCCATGGCCTCGTAGTGGCTGACCCCCCACTTAGTCAATTGCTCGGCGGTGATCGAGCACATCGTCTCCGGGTGGTCGTATACCACGTACGCTGCCAGGTCGGCCCCCATCTCCACGCATGGCTGGTCAGGGCCTTCGACCCCATCCAACTGGTGCCGAAGGGCGATGAACTCCAAGACGGAACGGCTTCGGACAACGGGCAGAAGATCCGGTTGCGCGTCGGCGAACTCCTCCGGTATCTCCCGGTGCATGGACAGGAGGGCCCTTACCGCACGACGCAAGCATTTCCGTCGCTGCCCCCACGGCGCCTTACAGAACTCGGCATACGTGTTGTGGAGGAAAGTTATCGCGAAAGGCTTGCCGTCGGCGAAGTGGCTAAGCTCAAAGGCATCCCTGTCGTACACGGCTTCCCGCTTATCCCCTGCCGCACGCAGGGCGGCCATCACCTTGCGGGCGAACCGGTCCGGCCCAGGTGGGCCGAGTAGTCGGCCAAGAAGTCCCATGGCCCCAATGTACGGCGCGCTGCCTCACGGCACAAGCGGGCAACAGGATTCGCCCCGCACATGGTCTTCCCCCCTTCGTGACCTTTGTGACCTTTGTGACCTTTGTGGCTCCTATTCCTTCTTGCCCAGCTCCGCCGCCACTTCCTTCAACTGCTTGCGTATCTCGATCTTCTGCGGACAACGCTTCTCGCAGTCCCCGCACTCGATGCACTGCTCCGGCCGGCTCTCGGGCTTCAACCCCCGGTACGCCTTCTTCGCGTACGCCGTCAGGCCGTACACCCGGTGATAGTTCAGCAGCTCGAACAACTGCGGAATCTTCACGCCCTGCTTGCACGGCATGCAGTAGTTGCAGCCCGTGCAGTACAGGTCCGCCAGCCGCCGCAACTCTTCCATCGCCGCTTGCACCGCCGCCTTCTCCTCGACGCTCAGCGCCGAGTCGCGCGCCCCCGCGGCCGCGTTCTCCTCCGCCTGCTTCACCGAGCCGATCCCCGACAGCGCGCAGCTCACGTGGGGGTTGCTCAGCACGAACCGCAGCGCCAGCTCCGCCACCGACCGCGCCCGCCCCGCCGCCACGTTCTCCAGCGCCGGCGTCGGCACGCACAGCCGCCCGCCGCCGGCCGGACCCATGATCGCCACGCCCAGCCCCCTGGCCGCGGCGTGCGCGATCGCCGGTGCGTTCCGCTGGTCCAGCAGGTTGTACTGCACGAGCATCCCCTCGGCCCAGCCTTCGTCGATGATCCGGATGATGTTCTCGGGCTTGTCGTGGCTGGAAAACGCGATGTGCCGGATCAGCCCATCTCGCTTGGCTTTCTCGGCCTCCGCCAGCAGCTTCAGCGGACCGAGCACCTCCGCGATCTGCTTGTGGCTCAGCCCGTGGAAGTAGTACACGTCCAGGTACTCCGCGCCCATGCTGGCAAGCTGCCTGTCGAGGATCCTGCGGTAGTCGGCCGTCTCATTCAGCTTCCACACGGGGCTCTTCGTCGAGACGTAGACCTTGCTGCGCCAGCCGGCAAGGAACCGCGGGAACAGCGGCTCGCTCTGGCCCGAGCAGTACCCGTGCCCGGTGTCGATGTAGTTGACGCCCATCTCGAACGCCCAATGCACGATCTCCACGGCCTCATCGGCCTGCACGACTTCCTCGCCGTCGATCTCCTTTGACGGCAGGCGCATGGCCCCGAACGACACGGCCGACACCTGCATGCCCGTATTGCCGAACTCGCGATACTTCATGATGACCTGCCGCTCCGTGGACAATGGGAAAGCCGCCATTATCCCCCAAGAAGGAAGCAATGCAAGCGCGGCGCGGTCCTGGAGGGACCCGCTCCGTCGGGGCCGTCTCGCCTCCCCCACGGCCGCGACGGCGCGCGGCCCTCCGGGACAACTTCGCCCGCACTTCACAGCATCTTCGCCAGCCGCTGCTCAAGGCCCCGCCAATCCGCTTCAGAAAGCCCCGCGAGCTGATAGAGGATGCGGTCGATCAAGTCCTGGTACGGCTGGGCCGCCGGGGCCAGGGCGCTGCGGGCCGTGCGCGAGATCTCGCCTCGCTCCTTCTCGATGGCCGTGATCCGCGTCACCAACTCGATGATCGTGTCCCCCGCCGCCCGCCCGTAAGGCGGCGCCGCCATCGCCGGCGCCAGGATCCCGCACACCTCGCGAATCATCCCCTCCGGGTCCGCCGGGCCGGCCTTGCGACTGGGACCAGGCGGCCAGGCGGCCAACCTGTTCGCCACTTCCGCCAACATCCTCTGGTCGGCGGCCGTGGCCTTCTTGGCAAGAGGGGGACACGGGAGGTTGTGAAGTTGATACTGATTGGCGTGAGCACTTGTGCTGCCAAGGCGGAAGTACCAATCCGATATCTTCGAGTTCAGGAGTCCGAGGAGGAACGGGAGCGGCAATGTCGCCTTCGACTCAGGAATGAAGTTGATTGTGTACAGGCAGAACGTGCCCGCTTCGATTGGGGCGGCGATGATTCGCCGGAAGTTGTTCTGGGGGGCATTGCCCTGAACCCCGATCCGTGCTTCGCCGAAATAGCGGGCCTTTGATTCCTCGGATTTGCCTTCCAGGAACCTGTCCACGTCAACGTAGAGGTCGCCGGTTGTTTTTTGGGATGGCTCTCTCACCGCGTAAAGACACACTCCGGCGGCGCGCAAGGCTCGGGGGCCGACGGATTGATCTGCCATCAGGGTCCGTCGGGCCTTCTCGTTCGTCTCGTTCAGTTCGCCTTGGAAGAACTCGGCAAACTCCCCCAGACGCCCCATGCGCCCCGAAGAAATGATGCGGATCGCCAGGTCCCAATCGGCCTGTGAACAGGAGACGATCGTCAGGTTCTCCGGGTCATACGCAGGTACCCCGGCGCTGGTGAGCAACAGCGACGGCGAGTCCGCCTCGAACTGGTCGGCGGGGTGCACGCGCGAAACGAACGGCTCGGCATGATGCTCCGGCGTCCCGTTACGTTCCAGCGTGAACACGGCCGTGGAAAGCTTCGCCTCGGGAAACACCCGCCGCTTGGGGTCGTCTTTCTGCGGGAAGGCGTCGACGGACGTGAACGCCCCGGCCGTGAGCATCATGCGGCGCATGTCGGCGGCCTGGTCGTCGCCCAGGATGGCCATGGGCGTGATGAACCCCATGCGCCCGCCGTCGGCGAGGAGGTCCATCGCGCGGCAAACGAACAGCTTGTACAGGTTGTTCTTGCCCCGGAAACTCGGGGAGTAGACCGGCTGTGCCTTGAGGAACTTCTTCAGCGCCGACAGGTCGTGCCCCGTCTCCTTTTCCGACAGCACGTCATAGGGCGGGTTGCCGACAACGGCATCGAACCCGCCATCCTCCCGCAGCCCGGTTGCGTCGAAGAACACCTCGGGAAACTCCAACTGCCAGTGGAACGCGTTCACCGACTCCTGGCGCACGGCCGCGAGGTAGCCGGACATCGGCGGCTGGGCGATCAACTTCCGCAGCTTCGGCGGCTCGTCCAGGACATTGAGCAGGCCCTGGTAATCGCTCTGCGTGATCGCCTTCGCCTCTGGCAGGAAGAACGCCGAGCACCACGCGTCGGCTACCGATTGCAGCGGCTGGCGAACCGGCTCCAGGACCTTCGTATACAGCCGTTCCTTCTCCTTGACCTGGGGCACCGTTTCCGAGGGCATGGCCGCGATGTCGGCCACGGCCTGCAGCATGGCGGGCAGCCGCCCCTGCACCCGCGCGGCGAACAGCCCCTTGCCGCCGAGCTTCTCGCCGTGGAGCGCCTCGATGGATTCAATGTCCGCCCCGACAAGGCTGTTGCCGCATCGAAGGTGGTGGTCGAGGAAAGTCAACGGCTGATCGATTGCGGCCGTCTCAAGCCACAGGGCCAGTTTCGCAAGTTCCACGGCCACGACATTGAGGTCCACCTGGATCGAGGGGTCCTCGCGGTCGATGCCGGCCAGCTCCGCGGCGCGATCGATGATCGGGGCGAACAGGTCGGGGCGGTAGTTGCTGGCGACGCCCTGCAGGACAGCGGTCAGGCGATCCATGCCCATGCCCGTGTCGATGGAGGGGGCGGGCAGGGGATGCAGCGCGCCCTGCGGGTCACGGCTGAACTGCATGAACACCAGGTTCCAGATCTCGACGAAGCGGCGGTTGCCGTCGACGAACTCCCCGGGGCCGAAGGCCGGCCCGCGGTCATAATGGATCTCCGAGCAAGGCCCGCAGGGGCCGGTATCGCCCATTTGCCAGAAG
>CAYWTX010000198.1:0-3281 GCA_964461295.1 uncultured Planctomycetaceae bacterium
GCCGGTCAGAAAGTATCTTCCGTGAATATACGCGCTCGCCCTCGAAGAACTTGGGGTCGCGAGGTTCAGCCAACCAAGGGCCGTATCTCACATACTCAGTCGCTTGCGGCGGCGCGAAACGACGTAGGTCGCACCCATATACAAATGGCCGATAGGCGGGTCTCCGCTTGGCACTATGGTAAGGGTGCTCCTCTACATCGCGCTTAGTCTGTGGCCCGGGGCCGAACGCGGACTTCCCAAAGCCGTCAAGCCTATAGGAATGAACGCCACGCGTGATCTCGGCAAGAGTGCCGAGATCAACATGCGTCTCTCGAATGCGCTCCGCAAGGTCGGCTCGTTGTGGCGTCGTCGCCGTCGATATCGGGCGTTTGCCATCCAGATACTTCGTCGCAGTATAGGTTGCGAAATCTGCAAGACCGTCTTCCCTGATCGCTTTGAGGGCGAATGAATCGCCTGGCTTGCGCGACTTCTGTAAAGTGTATACGACGGTATCCACCGTTATCCCCGCAAAAACATTCCGCGGCGGAACCGCGAGCCGCAAGTCCCGGGCCTGCTTGAGAACAAACGCCCTCGTTGTCCATGAGTACGTGTTCGTAAGCCAGGCGTTGGGTACAATCTGCCCGACTCTGCCGTCACACTTAACGAGGCGAAAGGCCTGTTCCATGAAGAGCGAGAACATGTCGAGCTGATACGGAGACGCGGTGTACTTCGCGTTGAAGTAAGCCTTCTGCTCGTCGCCGATGTTGAGATCTTTCCAGTCGCGCCCAAAGACGTACGGAGGATTCCCAACGATGGCGTCAAATCCCCCGCATTTCATTATCTCAGGCCATGTGTCCTCGAAGTCCATCGGGTTCAGTTTTCGTTCTTGCTCGCCGGGATAGAGTTGGCCGTCAAGGATATCCGTCCCGATGAGCGAGTTCCCGCAGGCAATGTTCCTCGCCAAGTCTGGCAACAGTTTCTTCAGTCGCGCGACATGAGCGAAATCCAACAGGTATTGATGGGCGCTTGTGGTCGTCTCATCCTGAAGCAGTTTCAGGTAGAGCGAGAGATGGCAGACCTCGACGGCCTGCGAGTCGATGTCAACGCCATAGACGTTGTTAAGAAGTATTTCACGCTTCTTCGCCAACGACAGGTAGAGTGTGCCGTCCCGCTTGACGCAGTCGCCCCTCCCGACCTTGCCGGGGTTGCGGTTGTAGTAGTTTCCGTGATAGTTCAGCAGCAGGTCATAAACTGCAAGAAGGAAGGATCCGCTGCCGCAGGAGATGTCCGCAAAGCGCATTTCGGCGATCTGGTCCGGCGTCTTGTCGGCGATCAGTTTGCCTACGGTGTTCTCGACGATATAGCGGACGATGTAGTCTGGCGTGTAGTAGACGCCGCCCGCCTTGCGGACCTCAGGCTTTTCCTCGATACGGACACGTTTGTCAGTAGCGACGATGACCTTGCCGAGGAACCGCTCGTAGATCGAGCCGAGGATGTGGATGGGGATGCCGTTGAAATCGTAGGGTGAGTTGACGTGGGAGATGCTCTCGCAGATGCCTGCGAAGGCGTGGTCATCTACATGGAAGTCCGGCGCGTCGAGTATCGCGTGTTGCCTGAAGACGATACCGTTATACATGTCGTTGAGGCGCCGGCTGGTGGCAATGAATTCCTCCCACGCCGCACCATTGTCGCCGAAGTTGTCCACAAGGCGGTCGGGTTCGATGCCTTTATCCTCAAGGAAGCGAAGGAAGACAAGGCGGTCGAGGGTGCGTTGGACCAGTTCGGTCAGTGTCTGGCTGTCGAGATTTGGGTTCTGCTGTTTGAACGCCTTGGCGAGGTCGATTCGGTACTCGTCGAGTTCCTTTAGGAAGGTCTCGTCCATCTTCTGGTAACCGCCGGGAAACAGGCCGCGTTGGACCGCCTTGCCGCGCGGTTTGGGGAGATCCTTGGCCCGTTTCTCAATCGAGCCTGTGGCGACGGCCTCGCGGGAGAACAGCCAATATATCCTGCCGAACTTGTCGCGGTCGGTGTAGTCGCTGTAATGGTACTTGGCGTGGTGGCGGTTTATCGCCGTCGCTGGGTCGGGCTTGTAGCGGCAATCGAGGATGTGGAACTCCTTGAAGTCCGTCAGCACCGCCAACGGCGTTCCGGGGGTCCATCCGTACCGGATGGTCTGGAAGTAGTTCTCGGCCGTGGCGATGTCGCCATGCGGCTTCTTGGCCTCGACAAAGAAACGCACGTCTCGGAAGTTCGGCCCAAGGTAGAAGGCGTAATCCGCGCGGCGCTGCCCAGTCGCGCTCTTCTCCACCTTCACTTCCTGCTCGTAAGGGTTGGTCTGGTGATCGTGGTTCACGTCCCAACCCAACGCGATGAAGAACTTGTCGATGAAATCCTTGCGCGCCTCCGCTTCCTGGTAGTCAGCGGACAGATAGCGGGCCTCGTTGGCCCGAAACGTCTCGACCAACTTGCCCACTTCGGCGAATGCGGTTTCAAATACAGATTGAGTTGTCACTGGTGCCTGCTTCCTGTTTCCCTGACGTCGTGTGCAAACATGTTACAGGCAAGCCTGGTACGCATCAAGTCCATAGAGTGTGCATCGCTTCCTGAAGCACACGGAACCCGCGGACGACATTCCGGATCATCCAGGGACACCATAGACTATCCGGGTAGACTATCCGGGGACACCATACGGTTTTCCATCCTTCTTCCGCGGTCTGCCCGGCTGGCCGATACAATCGGGTGACGCCATGCCATTTCCCCGGCGTCCAGGCGGGCGACGGGGGGCCCGTCGCTGGCCGCAATCTGCCGGCCAGGATCGCATCGGACGGGGCGGGGGTGTAGGGGTCGCCATCGGAGGAGATCGTGCGGCTGCGCCCCCTTGGCAGCGGTTCTAGACCGGTTCGGCCGGGGGGGGGTGGGAAGCGGCGCTCGCCCTGGGGTCGGCGGGCGTCGCCGACGTCGCTGCCGCCCCCAAACGGCACGCGCCGGCCGCAAATGACTCCCCGGCCGCAACGGCACGCGCCGGCCGCAACGGCACGCTTCGGCCGCAACGGCACTCCCCGGCCGCAACGGCACGCGCCGGCCGCAAGCGGCCGCGATGTGCCGCCGCCGCTTCCGGGCGCCCCGGGCGACGGCCAGGTTGACGCCGATCCCCATGGTGGGCATTATCCGCGACGGCGGCGGGTCTGTCAAATGCGTATGTTCCGCCCCGGCCGTTCGGCGCGACCGGTGGCCGTTTGCCGGTGGCCAACCGAGAGCGTCCATCACGGTGTATCCTTTCTCCGTCACTCCGACACACATGG
>CAYWTX010000199.1:0-3836 GCA_964461295.1 uncultured Planctomycetaceae bacterium
CGGCCGGGGCAACGCACTGGCTGCCTGTGATCGAAGCGCCGCCCTGGCTGATAACGCTGAACATGAAGTCCGAAATGCCCAGGCCTTCAGGTTGGGTCCCCAACCCCGCCGCGGCCCAGACCCTTGCCCTGGCCTCCCACGTGCCTTGGACGCCGCCAACGTCCCTGATCAGGCTTAGAACGACGACGTCTTCGTTTTCGGCTGCCGCCGACGGCGCACACATACCCGTCCATGCCGCCAGAGCCAGGATCAATGAAGCCGGTACTCGCATCGGACGCAAACCCCTTTCCTCTACTTGCGGAACTCCTCTCACCGAATCGAGACAACCGCCGCCTGTTTCAGAGTTTGTGAAAGAATCGCGTCGCGGCACCTCGACCGCATTCGGCGCCCTGTGTCGCCCCTCCGGGGCTCTTGTCTTTACTCCATGTTTTCCGGGGGCTTACGCCCCCGGCCAAATCCTGACCGCCCCTTCCGGGCGAAGAGGGATGAGACTGCTTTCCGATTCTTTCACAACCTCTCAGAACAACGGCCCGCGTGCAGGCTGGCCGCGCCGATCCCAAGGGGCGCAGCCATACTCGCCTGCGACAGCCGCAGGTAGGAATGCCCGCGCTGCTTATGGCGCCAACCATTCGGGCCGCACGCCCGAGCTTCCACGCGGGGCGTTGTTCCAGAAGCACAGCTCGATGGGCAACACCGTGTTTGCCCATCGCGAGGGGCGCCCATGGCCTGGCGGTGTGGGTCGTAACCCACAGGCTGACAATACAATATGCGTCATCCCCGGAAGTGCCACAGGCGGCCTCTCCAACCGTCACGCGATCCTCACATTGCAGATTGTACCCCAAACGGCTGCTCTGTCAAGCAGGTTTCGGTTTCAGGGGAGCAAAAGGGTGTGAGAGAACCTTCTGGCACTGGGCGAGGACCTCCCCAGCCCAAGGGGCTTAGGCAGTGGTGCCCAAGGCAACGCCCTGGGGAGTGGGCCGCATTGGTGGCAAGCCATGAAGGGGCGCCGGAAAGCTCCGATGCAACGCGAAGTTCCGCCGCCCTTTGAGGGCTTCGCCATCTCCGGATGACGCAACTCTCCGAGCCGCGGCGGGAACGTCTGCCGCGACTCTCCGCATGGTTGCCGTGGGGCCATCGACGTGGGCATGCGGTCAGCGTTCGCTCGACGCCGCGGCCGCGCAGCGAAGCGGGCGTCCCGAGGGGACGCCCGCCTGCACTTCCATGGCTGCTCACGCCCCGCGGGACGTGAGCGGTTTGGCTGTTCTTACTTCCGACGCCGACGCAGGAGCACGCCGATCGCGCCGGCCAGCAGCAGGCCGATCGTGCCCGGTTCCGGCGTGTAGACCTTCTGCCAGTTGGCGATGAAGTCCTGGTAGTCCAGGGCGTTCACAATGCCATCGCCGCCGTAGATGTCGCCCTGATCCCAGGTCTTGCCGCTCTTCTGCCAGTTGGCGATGAAGTCCTGGTAATCCAAGGCATTCACCGAGCCGTCGAGGTTCAGGTCGCCCAGGCGTGTCGTGCGGACGAGCACGTAGCTCTGGCCGAAGGCATCCACCTTCTGGTCGGTGACGCCGATGCGGGAATTCGGGTGGCCGGCAAGGTTGCTGTCGTAGATGTACCCGGCCTTGATGGCGTTCCACACGGCCGTTTCGGCGGCCGCGAGGCCCGACGGGGCATCCGTGTAGACCGCCAGGCCGTAGTACTGGCCGGTGCCCGCGGGGCTGGACAGGTCGATGCGGTTGGTGAGGGACAGGCCCATCGAGCCGCCGATGGTGTTCTCGTAATCCCAGGTCTGGCTGTGGCCCAGCTTGATCTCGCCGTTGGCGGCGGTGAAGGACAGGCTCAGCAGACTGCTGGCGGCGTTGGAGATCGTCGCGGCGATGCCGATGTCGCTATCCAGCACCAGTTGGGCGTTGTTGCCCAGATCGATCCTCGAGCCGGCCTCGTGGCTCTGCGTGCCGCTGAGCGTCAGGACGCTGCTGGCGGCCAGGGAGACCGTGGTGGCCGCCTTGATGGTCACGTCGCCGGACAGCTTGAGGTTCTGCCCGCCGGCCACCGCCACCGCGGTGTTGCTGGCGAAGGTGACGGGGGCGCTGATGATGTGGTTGGCGGTGCCGGTGGTGTTGACGGCCGCGCCGGTGCCCTTCAGGGTGACGGCGCCGCTGGTGCCCTTGGCGAGGGTGTAGGCGTTGGAACCGCCGAAATCCAGGGTCTTGAGGCTGGGGGAGGTCCCGTCGAGGCTGACCGTGCCGCCCGTGCCGCTGAAGGTCGCCTTGTCGGTGTTGTCGAAGCCGGCGAACGTGCCCGGGATCGCGTTGATGCTGGGGGTCGTATCATCGGTCCAGCTCCCGGCCGTGCCGTAGGAACCGGTCCCGCTGCTCCAGGTTGCGTTGCCCGAGAAGACGTTGGCGCTGTACTTGAAGGCGACGCCGACGGGGGTCTGCGTGCCGGTGACGCCGGCCTCGGTGCCGGGCGTGAGGGTCAGGGCCGTGGCGTTGGTGAAGGCGCCCGCGGTGGCCAGCGTGCCGGCCAGGTTGCGGGTGTCGGACGTGGCGCCGTCGAAGGTCGGGTCGGTCCCGCCGGTGACGGCCCAGCCGCCCGCCGAGCCGTTGGCCAGCTTGATGCGGGTGTTCTCGGCATCGGCGCCGGTGCTGGTCAGGCTGGTGGTGTCGCTGACGCTGGCCCCGACGTGCTTGAGCCCGTAGTTGACGGTGCTGGCGGTGATTTCGCGGTCGCCCAGCACGTAGACGTTCATGGCCGCCGAGTCGGCGGTGGTGGGCACGGCCGAGCCGTCCGTGTTGCGGATCTGCACCGCGCCGGTGATCAGGCCGGTGGTGGTTCCGGTGGCCAGGTCGCCGGTATAGGCGGTGTTGGCGCCGGGGGCCACGGTGGAGCTGCCGGGCACAAGATTGGAGGCCGTCAGGCCGCCCTGCGAGGTGAGGCTGACGTTGAGGTTGACCGTGGCGGAGCCGGAGTTGGCCACCGTGCCGGTCACCGCGCCGGTCAGCGTCTGGTTCTTCATCACACGGGCGTTGTTGAGCGGGGTGCTCAGGACGACCGTGGCGCTGGCGGGAACGCCGGAGCCGACGATGGACAGCGTGCCGGTGGCGTAATCGAACATCCACTTCTGGCCCGTGGCCAGCAGGGGCAGGTTGGTTCCGTCGCCGATGGTGCCGAAGACGCTGTCGTTGGAGAACAGCGAGCTGCCCATGGTGCTGAAGTCGAACAGATCCCAGGCATTGCCGGCGCTCAGGTCGGAGGCGGCGATGTGCAGGACGCCGCCGTAGGTGAGTTCAGCAACGCCGCCGACCTTGTCGTTGGTGCCGCTGACGCCGGTCTCGAAGTCGCTGAAGCCGCCCAGGACCAGGTCGTTGCTGATGGTCATCGTGCCGATGCCGCCGACGCCGGGGGCCAGGTGGCCGCTGGCGCCGATGGAGACGAAGCCGCCGATGGTGCCCGTGCCGCCCAGCGTGCCGGCGCCGACGCTCACGCCGCCGGCCATCGCATTGGTGAGGTACAGGGCGCCCGTGCCCTGCTTGGTGACCGAGAACGCGCCGGTGACCGGGCCGCTGAGCGTCAGGCTGGTGCCGACGCCCGTGTTCACGGTTGCCGCGCTGGCCAGGGCCAGCGGGGCGCTGATCTCATGGTTGGCGGTGCCGGCGGTGGTGATGGCGGCCCCGGCGCCCTTCAGGGTGACGGTGCCGCTGCTGCCCTTGGCGAGCGTGTAGGCGTTGGAGCCGGCGAAGGCCAGCGTCTTGAGGCTGGGGGAGGTCCCGTTGAGGCTGACCGTGCCGCCCGTGCCGCTGAACGTCGCCTTGTCGGTGTTGTCGAAGCCG
>CAYWTX010000200.1:0-17542 GCA_964461295.1 uncultured Planctomycetaceae bacterium
AGACTTCCTATCGGTTTATCGGTCAACGCCCCGCAGTATCTCCCTTCGCAGTTTCCACAACTCCCGAAATGCCCGCAGGATCACCCGCGGGCTGGCGCCCGTCTGCTTGCCGGCCACGTGGGGGCGATGCTCCACGGGCAATTCCGTGTAGGTGAAGCCCGCCCGGGCCGCGCGGGCGAGGATCTCCGCGCTGATCAGCGCCCCGCGTAACTTCATCTCGGTGGTAACGAACTACAGCGAACCGGGAGTTGGGAGTTTCGGGGACAGATACGAATGGCACTGATAAAGTCACAACGCATTTGTGCGCAAGATGTTACGGACTCGTTTAGGCATACCCTCGGCAGCGCCCCGCAAGACCGCCTGGATCCGGATCCCATGATTCGTGAGGCCAGCAAAACCAGGTTGACTTACGCCACGCCTCCGAATGTTCAAGAACGTGGCAATTCGTGACAGTAGACATAAGTACTTCAAGGAACGACAATGACCACTCTATCCGTGCCATTCGGGACAGATACCGAATCCAGTCTATACCACTTTACATTCGCCACCCTGGGCTACCGCCTGCCCCTGGCGCGGGCATCGCATCGGCGGCGCGGCCGACAGACAGACAGGTGCGTACACGACCCGTTTGGGAGGCGAACGGGCAGGGCGGCCGCCGCAAAAGGGACGTGTACGACCCTGTTGGTGGGGCAACTCTCCTGAGTTGCGAATGCCACAACTCTGGAGAGTTGTGCCACCACAGAGCGGGGCCCTCTGGACCGGCGGCCGTCACGAAAACCCTTTCCGAGCAGAACGAGTTTTTCGCAAACGCCGTTTGGACCCCTCTGCCCCCGCCCTTGCCCGCGTTTGGGAAAAACCCCTTCTGGCCAGAGGGACTTTTCCGGGCATGGTTCAGGAAGTGTACCTTCTTGGTGGCACAGCTCTCCAGAGCTGTGATGATGGGACAGACACACCTCGGAGAGGTGTGATGACGGGACAGACACAGCTCTGGAGAGCTGTGCCACCAGGATCAGGCCCTTCCTGAACCATGCCCAAGTCTCAGTTTGTGGTGCCCGTCGTACCGGGCGTTCCTGGGGGCAGGCGGGACGCCCGCACCACAATAACCATCCAAGTTATTCCTGTGCGGCCCGTAAGGGCGCGGCCACGGGAAAGGGACGCCGTGCGGTTCGGGTCGGGACGGGATCGGGGGGGGGACGGGGCCCAAAGAGGGGCTGCGTCGCCCGTTATTGCACCGCGGGCGCGAGGAAAGTGTGCGTACACGCACGCTCTTTCGGGGGAACGCGAGCGGGAGGGGCTGGAACACCCCCGCCGAAGATGCCCCCCAAGAAGTGTGCGTGTACGCACGCTTTTCGCGGCCCCGCCAAACGGGCCGCGCCGGCCGCACGTGACTTTCCGGCCGCACGCGGCCGGAAGACGGCGGTATCCGCGTACCGCGGGCCGCCAAACGGTCCCTTGGGGACTGGCGGACGATGGCGGGGCCGCCTCTCACTGTATTCCGATTGTCTTTCCGACGTCCTCGAGGAGGGCGAGTTGTTCGGGCTTGAGGTGGGAGCGGCGCGGGCGTTGGGGGCGCGGCGGTCGTCCGCGTCGGGGCGGGCGGTGGAGGCCCGGCTGGAATCCGCGATGGGGCGGAAGTCGCCGCCGGCACAGGGGCGTCGTACACCGGCTCGCCAAGGATCTCCTCCGGCTCATGGTGCGGGACGAAGGGGACGCGGACGGCCTGCTTGCACTTGCGGCACTGGCCGCGCTTGCCGGCGTGGTGCTGTGCGACTTCCATCACATTGCCGCAATGGGGGTAGGAGAAACGGATCATCGAAGCCTTTTCCGGGTCCGCGTGGATAATAGCGGCGCAACGGCCGGCGTAAAACGCCCCGTCACCGGGGCGGATGCGGATGGTTTCACGTAGGATGGTTCACAAGGCACATGGAGATGGTGAAATGGCGTTACGGCAAACTTGGCGCGTGCTGAGTATCGTGTACAGCCTGATGGTTCTTGGTGGCGTCGCGGCGGGGGAGCAGGCCGCCGCGAGCGCGGAGGAGCAGGGCGCCCGCGCTGCGGCGATCGCGGCCACGAAGGCCGCCATCGAGCAGGAGGCCAAGGCGCAGGGCGGCTGGGACGCCTGGTACAAGAAGCTCAAGCCCATGCAGGAGGATTTCGCGAAGATCATCGGCGCGCAGAAATGGCCTTGGCCGGCGAAGAACGACTACGTCTTCTACGGCACGTCGGCGCAGCTCCTGATGATGGAGAGCTGGGACAAGCAGCCGGCCGGGGCGGACCCGCTGGCGGCGATCGTGAGCCTGGACCGCCAGCTCAAGAAGCGGGGGATCGACCTGATCTACATGCCGATACCAGATAAGCTATCCATATATTCCGATTATCTGTCGGACAAGGCGCCGGCCGACCGGGCGGTGTTCGCGCAGAGCAAGCAGTTGCTTCACCGGCTGAGCGAGAACGACGTGGAGGCGGTGGACCTGTTCACGGTGTATCGCGACTTCCGGCGGGAGCATCCCGACCAGGCGCTGTATTACACGAAGGACGGGCACTGGCGGAACGTGGCCGCTCGCATCGCGGGCGAGCGGATCGCCGAGCGGCTGAAGCGGTACGCGTTCGTGAGGAAGGCGTTGGCGGGGGAGGCGCTGTACGAGACGAAGAAGGACGCCCGCACCGACGGCGTGAAGGCCGACGGCGACCTGCTGCGCGTGCTGCTCAAGGGCGGCGCGTCGTACAAGGACGCGGGCGATTCGCCGGTGGTGCTGACGGGCGACAGCTTCTCGATGTACAACATGGGCGAGCGGGCGGCACACCTGTCGGCGCAGGTGGCGCGGTGCATCAACATGCCGGTGACGTACGTCTGCCGCGAAGGGCTGGCGCAGGACATGCCGCTGGAACTGGCCAAGCGAGGGCCGGACTTCCTGAACGCCCGGCGCGTGATCGTGTGGACGACGCGCGGGCGGTGCCTGGCCGAGGGCGGCTGGTGCGCGGTGGACCTGTCGGGCAAGCGGAAATCGCCCCAGCCGCTGGTGCAGTCGTCGGCCGCGACGTGCGTGGCCGGCGAGGTGGCGCAGCGGCCGAAGCGCGACGCCGCCTACGCGCACTACGTGATGCAGGTGCGAGTGAAGGAGTTGAAGGACGCTCGCGGCAGGCCGATCGGCGACGGCGAGGCGATCCTGCACGTGCTGGCGATGAAGGACCGCAAGCTGCTGGCCGCGGCGGGCGTGGAGAAGGGCCAGAAGCTGGAACTGAAGCTGACGACGTGGGCGTTGGTGGAAGGCAAGTACGGCAAGATCAACACGGGCGAGTTGGAAGACGTGGCGGCGGCGGCGTCGCTGGCGCGGTACTGGGCGGAGATGCCGGGCCAGGAAGCCGCGCCGGTGCTGGAGGCGAGCAAGTAGCGGGAACGGAACATCGCCGCGAAGCAAGCTTTGGCGCAATCGCTCGCGCGCAAGGAACACAAATGGACCGACGCGAGTTCATGAAGTTTGTTGGGGCGGGCGCCGCGGGCGCGTTGGCGAGTCGCCACCCGGTCCTGGGCGCCCCGGGGACGAAGGAGCCGCGCAAGCCCAACATCATCTTCATGCTCGCCGATGACTTGGGCTACGGCGACGTGGGATGCTTCGGACAGAAGCGGATCGCCACGCCGAACATCGACGCTCTCGCGGCCGGGGGGATGCGATTCACCGATGCGTATGCCGGCAGCACGGTGTGCGCGCCGTCGCGGTGCGCGCTGATGACGGGCCTGCACACGGGTCACGGTCGCGTCCGCGGCAACGACGGCACGGGCTTGCGGGCGGAGGATGTCACCGTCGCCGAGGTGCTGAAGCGGGCGGGGTACACGACGGGCCTGACCGGCAAATGGGCGCTGGGCGAGGCGGGCACGGCGGGGGCGCCGACGAAGAAGGGGTTCGACTACTCCTACGGCTACATCAACCAGAGCCACGCGCACAACTACTACCCGACATTCCTGTGGCGCAACGAGGAGAAGGTGGCCCTGCCCAACGAGGTGGCGAAGGAAGGCAGGAACGGCACCGGCCACGCCACGAAGCGCGTCGCGTACAGCCACGACCTGATTACCGGCGAGGCGCTGAAGTTCATCGAGCGCAGCAAGGATGGGCCGTTCTTCCTGTACCTGGCCTGGACGATCCCCCACGCGAACAACGAGGCGCCGGCCGGGGCGAAGATGGAAGTGCCCGATCTGGGGCCGTACGCCAACGAGGATTGGCCGGAGAGCGAGAAGGCGAAGGCCGCGATGATCTCGCGGATGGACGGCGACGTGGGGAGGGTGGTGGCCCTGCTGAAGAAGCTGGACATCGACGACAACACGGTGATCTTTTTCAGCAGCGACAACGGCCCGCACAAGGAAGGGGCCGATCCGGCATTCCACAACTCCTCGGGGCCGCTACAGGGGATCAAACGAAGCCTGCACGACGGCGGCATCCGCGTGCCGGCGATCGCTCGCTGGCCGGCGAAGGTCAAGGCGGGCGGCGTGAGCGACTTCGCCTGGGCGTTCTGGGATTTTCTGCCGACGGCCGCGGAGATCGCCGGCACCGAGGCCCCCAGGGGGCTGGACGGCATCTCCATCGTGCCGACGTTGATGGGGCGCAAGCAGGAGCCGCACGAGCTGCTGTACTGGGAGTTTCACGAGGGCACGTTCACGCAGGCGGCGCGGATGGGCAAGTGGAAGGCCGTGCGGCGCGGCGTCGACGGGCCCGTGCAGGTGTACGACCTGAGCGTCGACGTCGCCGAGGCGAAGGACGTCGCGGCCGAGCAGGCGGACATCGCGCGGAAGATGGGGGAGGCCATGACCAACGCGCGCACGAAACCCGTACCGCGGACGGAAGTGCGGAGGTAGTCTCCGTCAGGAGGCAACCGGGGCGACACGTCCCGGCTCGGTTGCTTCCGCGAGCGGACGACGGGGCTGCATGGCGAT
The DNA here is from genome assembly GCA_964461295.1 of uncultured Planctomycetaceae bacterium. Lineage (GTDB taxonomy): Bacteria > Planctomycetota > Phycisphaerae > SM23-33 > SM23-33 > CAYWTX01. Next base: position 4,928 of record CAYWTX010000200.1, read on the forward strand.
GTCGCGATCGCCGAAGTTCAGGTCCAGACGACCAGGAAGTTCGGCAGGCCGAGCATCTCGACCTGGCCCTGCTGGGTCTCCAGACCGTCGACGTGCCCGTCCTCGTCCTTGAGGATGTCCTCGAGGACTTCCTTCGTGGCGTTGTCGCCGACGGTGACAGCGAGTTTCACGGCGTCGTTGTAGGACTTGACGGCGCCCAGTTCCAGCCCCAGGTCGTTGCCGATCTGGGCGGGCACGTCCTGGCCGATGGTGATCTTCCGCAGGTCGCTGACGACGGGGCGGCCTTCGAGGAACAGGATGCGCGCGATGAGTTTCTCGGCGTGCTTCATCTCGGTGATCGCGCGTTTCTGGATGCCCGCGTGCAACTTGGCGTGCCCCCAGTTCTCGCACATCTCGCTGTGGACGATGTACTGATTGATGGCCGTCAACTCGTCGGCCAGTAGACTGTTGAGTTTTTCGATCAGCTTGGGATTGCCCTTCATCCGACTCGCTCCCTTCTTCCAGGATTTCATGACGGCACGGGGCTTCCGCGGCCCCGGCGACTCCATCTACCTGTATCCTATGTCCATTGGCAAGATCCTGCACGGTTTCTCGGAATGCGCCGCGGGATTTTTTTTGTGTTCGGGTTCGGTTGCGGGATTCGGCTCGAGCCACTATGATTCGCTGGCGCGCCATGGAGAGGATCCGATGGACCTGACGGTCGGAACATCGCCGAACCTGCACGGGACGGTCAGAGTGCCGCCCAACAAGAGCCACTCGTTCCGCGCGCTCATCATGGCCGCCCTGGCCGAGGGGACCAGCCACATCGCCAACCCGGCCGCGTCCAACGACTGGATGCGCGGCATCGAGGCGTTGGAGATGTTCGGGGCCGAGGTGGAGCCGAGGGCCAAGGGCGTCTGGGAGGTGCGGGGGGCAGGCGGGCAACTTCGGACGCCCGACGACATCGTGGACTGCGGCAACAGCGGCATCATCCTGCGGTTCTTCATGGGCCTGGCGGCCTGTTGCGAGGGCCACACGGTTCTGACGGGCGACAATTCGCTGAGGCACATCCGGCTTTGCCAGCCCCTTATCGACGCGCTGAACCGTCTGGGAGCCTGGGCGGTGTCCACCAAGGGCGACGGGCACGCGCCGGTCGTGGTGCGCGGGCGCCTGAAGGGCGGCTCGACGGAGATCGACGGCATCGATAGCCAGCCGGTTTCGTCGCTGCTGATCGCGTCGGCCCTGGCGGACGCTCCCACCGAGCTGCGGGTGCATCGCCCGGGCGAGAAGCCCTGGATCGGCGTGACGCTGGACTGGCTGACCCGCTGCGGCGTGGAGTTCAGCAACGAGAATTACCAGCTGTATCGCATCCGCGGGCGCAGCCGCTGGAAGGCGTTCGACGTGGACGTGCCGCTGGACTGGTCGGCGGCGTTGTATCCGATCGTGGCGGGCGTGCTCACGCCGTCCAGCGAGATTCACGTGCCGGGCATGGACCCCGCCGACAGCCAGGGCGACAAGGCTGTGCTGGACGTGCTGCGCGGGATGGGGGCCGACATCCGCGTCGACGGGCACACGGTGGTCGCGAAGTCCAGCCTGCTGACGGGGCGGACGATCGACTGCAACGACTTTATCGACCAGTTTCCGCTGTTGGCGGTGGCGGGGGCGCGGGCCGAGGGCGAGACGGTGCTCACCAACGCCGAGGTGTGCCGGCACAAGGAATGCGACCGCATCAAGGCCACGTGTCGCGCTCTGGCGGCGATGGGGGCGAAGGTGGAGGAGCGGCCGGACGGTCTGGCGGTTCGCGGCGGGGCGCTGCGCGGGGCGAGGCTGGACAGCCACGCCGACCACCGGATGGTGATGACGTTCGCGGTGGCGGCGCTGGTGGCGTCGGGTGCGACGACGATCGCCAGCAGCGAATGCGTGAGGAAGACGTTCCCCGCGTTCGTGGAACAGATGCAGAGCGTGGGGTGCGACATGGAGGTGGGGGGGTAAGCGGGGGATGCTTCCGGGTGTGCGGGAAGAGAAGGAACGTCGAAGGAACGTCAGGAGATTTCCATGCTGGGCAACACGTTTGGGCGATTATTCCAGGTGACGGCGTGCGGCGAGTCCTACGGGTGGCGCGCGACGGCGGAACAGGAAGGTTGGGGCGGCGCGCTGCTGACGATCGTCAACGGCGTGCCGGCCGGCATGAAGCTGGACGTCAAGCGGATCCAGCACGAGTTGGACAAACGCAGGCCCGGACAGAGCAAGATCGACTCGCCGCGGAAGGAGACCGACCGCGTGGAGGTGGTGAGCGGCCTGCTGGAGGGAACGACGACGGGCGCGCCGGTTGGGATGGTGATCCGCAACGTCGACACGCACGACATCCACATCGAGCAGTACCGCGAGGTGAAGGACGTCATCCGGCCGGGGCACGCGGAGTTGAACTTCTTCTACAAGTACGGCGAGCACGGCGACTGGTGCGGGGCGGGGCGAGCCAGCGGGCGCGAGACGGTCTGCCGGGTGGCCGGCGGGGCGGTGGCCAAGCAGATCCTCGCCCGCGATGGGATCGAGGTGCTGGCGCACGTGGTGGAGAGCCACGGCATCAGGGGACGCAGCATCTCCGAAGGCACGATGACCTTCGAGGAGATGAAGGGCCACTACCGAGCGAACGACCTGAACTGCTGCGACCTGGCCAAGGCCGAGGAGATGATCGCCGACCTGGACAAGGTTCGCGTGGAGGGCGACACGGCCGGCGGGGCGGTGGAGATCGTGGCGCGTGGCGTGCCGGCGGCGTTGGGCGAACCTGTGTTCGACAAGCTGAAAGCGACGATCGCCCACGGGCTGTTCAGCGTGGGCGCGATCATGAGTCTGGAGTTCGGCGGCGGGCTCAAGGCGGCCCGGTCGGTCGGCAGCGAGTGGAACGATCAGCCGCTGGTGGAGGACGACCGGGTGCGGTTCCGCACGAACAACGCCGGCGGCTTCCTGGGTGGTATGAGCAACGGCGAAGACCTGGTGATGCGCTGCGCGATCAAGCCCACGCCGACGATCTCCAAGCCGCAGGAGACGGTGGACCTGGTGACGATGGAGGCGAAGAAGCTGGCGGCCATCACGCGGCGCGACATCAGCCTGCTGCCTCGGTGGTATCCGGTGGGCGAGGCGATGGTGGCCATCGCGATTCTGGACGCTCTGTACATGGCCCGCGCGTGGTTCGGGGTGGCCCGCCCCGGTCAGAAGTGGGTGGACTTGACCCAGCCGCGGCACAAGGGCGAGTACACGAAGTAGACGAGTATGAACATCGCCATTGCATCCGATCACGCGGGTTTCGAGTACAAGGAGAGCATTCGCCGGCACCTGGCAGCCGCGGGGCACGACGTGCAGGATTTCGGCACGCATTCGGCGGCGTCGTGCGACTACCCGGACTTCATTCGCCCGGCGGCGGAGGCCGTCGCGGCCGGGCGGTGCGAGCGCGGGATCGTGCTGGGGGGCAGCGGCAACGGCGAGGCGATTGTGTCCAACCGCGTGCGGGGCATTCGCTGCGGCGTGTGCTGGGACGTGCGGTCGGCGCGGCTGGCGCGGCGCCACAACGACGCGAACGTCATCTCTCTGGGCCAGCGAATGATGGCCATCGGGGAGGCGCTCGAGATCGTGGACGTTTTTCTGTCCGAGCCGTTCGACGGCGGGCGGCACGCGGACCGTATCGCGAAGATCGACGCGGCACGGTAGGGCCGGGGACACTGCATCAACCGCAAAGGACGCAAAGGTTACCGGCCCCGGGAAACCCTTGGCGATCTTCGCATCCTTCGCGGCAAAGCTTCTCTCACTGCACGAAGACGCGCCTTGGGTAGAGGCGCGGGTTGCCGGGTTCGATTCTGGCCAGGGCGATCAGGCGGCCGAGGCGGTCCACGACGGCGACCTCGCCGGGCGGGGGAGGGTTGGCGATGTCCACGGCGTTGCCGTTTCGCAGGTAGAACTCCTGGTTCTCGTCGGGCGCGAACCTGGGCAGGTGCTCCAGTGCGACCAGTGGGTCGATGAGGTGGCGTTCGATGTCGATGTCGGCGGGACCGGCGGCGTCGTCGAGGCGGAAGGGGCCGACGGCGGTGCGGGTGAGGCGGCGGCAATAGCCGCCGACGCCGAGGGCGGCGCCGATGTCGCGGGCCAGGGCGCGGATGTAGGTCCCGCTGCCGCAGCGGACGGCGATCTCCAGCCACGGCCATTCGTAGCCGATCAACTCGATGGCATGCACGGTGACGGTGCGTGCGGCCAGGGCGACGGCCTGGCCGGCGCGGGCGAGCTTGTAGGCGCGCCGCCCGTTGACGTGCACGGCGCTGTAAGCGGGCGGGGTCTGCTTGATTTCGCCGACGAAGCGGGCCAGGGCCGCACGCACGGCGGCGAGGTTCGGATGCGCGCCCTCAACAGAACCGCGAGGCAAGCCGGTGGGGGGAGTCGGCGCGGATTCGTCATTGCGGGCCGGGCCCGCTTCGGTCCGGTCAATCGCCAATTCGGTGATCTCGCCTTCGGTGTCGTCGGTGGTGGACACGGCCCCCAGGCGCACCGTGGCACGGTAGGCCTTGGGCGACTGCTGGACGTGGTGGGCCAGTCGCGTGGCCGGGCCGACGCAGACGACCAGGACGCCCTCGGCGAAGGGGTCGAGCGTGCCGGCGTGCCCGACGCGGGTGCGCCGCGGCAGGCGGCGCCGCACGGCCGCGACGATGTCGTGGCTGGTAGGGCCGGGCGGCTTGGCGACGTTGAGGAAACCCATCGGCATGGCCTCAGGATAGAGCATTGCGGGCGAAGCTGAAATAGGCAGTAGGTTTTCGCCGGCGTGACGCCAGAGCCTGAAATCCGTCCCGTGTTCCCGGGTTCCACTCGAGCCGCGTCGATATAGCGCGCAGTTTGTCCATCTTGCCTATCTTCTCAGGAGCGGGCTTGACCGGCGAAACGGCCGGTAAACGGCAAGCCAGAAGCCATCGGCCAGAAGCCATCGGCCGGTTTGGGCGGGTCTGGACAGGGAGAGGGCGGCGATCATCGATCTGGAGCGCCAGTCACCCGGCAGAGGCCGGTCCAGACGGCTGGGGATGGGCATCGCTGGGACGCTGCATCACGTCGAACGGGAGCGTACGAGCGGTTTTCTCCAGATCGCGATCTTTTCTGCTTGTCATATCGATTTGTCGGCGATATATCATTAAGCATCGTGAATGTCATGATACTCTAACATGGAGACCGCCGATGAAAAGCCATCGCTGTCCTCGCGAGCAGACCAAGGTTGTTGGCACCCCCGCTGAGAAACCCGTCGCCCCGGGCAGTACACCCGCGGCGGGGAACCTGCTGACCATGGAAGAGGCGATCGCGGCCCTGAACACGACTCGGCCGACGTTCTACCGCTGGCTGCGGTCGGGGCAGATCAAGGGGCTGAAGGTCGGCAGGCAGTGGCGATTCACGCGCGAGGACATCGACCGGTACGCGACCGGCCAGCAGCCGCGGATCGATCTGCCCGTGGACATTGGCCCGCTGATCGGCGAACTGGAGTCGCGGCTGAAGGAGCTTGGCGTGTCCGACGGCGTGCCGTGCGCGGGCGAACCGACCGAGCGGGCGGTGAGCCGAATGATTCGCCTGGCCATGGCGATGAACGCCAGCGACATCCACATCGATCCGCAGGAGAGCGGGGTGCAGCTTCGCTACCGTGTTGACGGCGCGCTGCACCTGGTGTGCCGGTTTGATACGCGGCTACTGCCGGCGATCGTCGAGCGGTGGAAGTCGATGGCCGGGATGGACGTCCGTGAGAAGACGCTCCCGCAGGACGGCCGCATCGTGCTGAACGTGGGCGGGCGCAGCGCCGACCTGCGCGTGTGCTGTGTGCCGGCGTACCTGGGCGAATCGATGGTGGCCCGCGTGTTGGCCCCGGAGAACGTGCGCATCGACCTGGACCGCTTGGAGTACACGCCCAGCGATCGGCGGCGGATCGACCGTTGGCTGGCCGCGCCGTGGGGGCTGGTGGTCGTGACCGGGCCGACCGGCTGCGGCAAGACCACGACGTTGTACTCGTGCCTGCTGAAGATCGCCAACGAGCGGACGAAGGTGTTCTCGATCGAGGACCCGGTGGAGTACGTGCTGCCCGGCCTGACGCAGGTGCAGATTAACCCGAAGGCGGGGCTGACGTTCGAGCGTGCGATGCGGTCGGTGTTCCGCTGCGACCCCGATGCCATCATGCTGGGCGAGGTCCGTGGCGCCGAGGCGATGGGCATATGCTTCCAGGCCGCGCTCACGGGACACCTGGTATGGACGACGCTGCACACCGATGAGGCGGCCACGGCGCTGAAGCGGATGGTGGACCTGGGGTGCGAACCGTTCCTCGTGGCCGACGCGACGAAGCTGATCGTGGCGCAGCGGCTTGTACGCAGACTGTGCCCGGATTGCTCGCAAGAGGCGATGCCGGCGGCGGATGTGCTGGCGCGAGCGGAGCGGCTGGCGCGGATGGGCGGCATCGGCTGGGACCTGCTGCCGCGGGCGTACCGCAAGGCCGTGGGCTGCGCCAAGTGCGGGCAGCTCGGCTACCGGTGCCGCACGTTGATTGCCGAGACGCTTGAGGTGACGCCGGAGATCGCGGCCGCCCTGCGCCGCAAGGCCACCACCGAGGAACTTCGCGCGATCGCGGTGGGCCAGGGCATGACGACGATGGCGGCCGACGGCATCCGCCGCGCTGCCGAGGGGCACGTCTCGCTGGCGGAAGTGCTGAGCACGGTGGCCAGCGTGAGCTACTGAGAGCTTGTAGAACCGGAACTCGCGGCTTGGCCCACGCTGGAGGCCTTCTGTCGCCGTTTCAGGGCTTCTCGCCTAATCCATTTTCTGCCTGGGGCTTACGCCCATGGCCAGGCCCTGATCGCCCCTTTCGGACAAAGAGGGTAGAGATGCTTCCGCGATTCCTCCACAGACTCTGACGAATAAGTTCGCCGAATGGAAGGCGTTCGCCAAGTGCTGCTGCAGTGGATGCGGTACGGCGTGCGGCTGCGCGAGCGGGCGGACTCCTCGCCGGAAGAGCACCGCTCGCGGATCCGGTGGCTGATGGCTGACGTCTGCCGTTGCAGACGGGTGAGGTTCCCACGGCGCATCCGAAGGGCAGGGCGAATGTCCGACACGGACTGGCCGGACGATGGTAAGCTTCCAGAACCTGGGTGGCTTTGCCGAGGAGGGATCGGCGTAGGGTGTTGTTCCGGCAGGACCTCCGGGCAGGTTGACAGAGCGCGTAGGTCAGACGTCGGCGGACCAGCAGAGGGGGGCGACCGACCCATCGGCCGTGGCGCACGAGGAAGCCGTGGCGGCGAACGGATTCATGAAGGCTGGGCCGCGTGCGAATGCACGTTTGCTGGTTCTGGTGGCGATCGTGTACATGCTGCTGATCCTCCACGGCAGCCTGGCGCCGTTCGACCTCCACGCCGATGGGGACGAGGTGCGGTGCCACTACAGCCGCGTGTGGGCCTGCTGGCCGTTCGGCGACCGGTTCCGCACCAGCAAGACGGACGTGGTCAGCAACTTCGCGCTGTACGTTCCCCTGGGGTTCCTGGTGGCGGTCAGCGCGGCCTTGCGGCGACGAGCGCCGCGCTGGCCGGCGGTGCTGGCAGCCGCGGCGGCCTCGCTTGCCGTCGGCTCGGGGGTGGAGGTCGTCCAGCTCTTCTCGCTCAGCCGGGTGAGCAGTGCCCAGGACGCCCTGGTGAACTCGCTTGGGGGTCTGGTCGGGGGCCTGGCCGGGGCCTGGTCGGGGCGCAGGTGGTGGCTGGGATCCCACTGGCGGCTCCGATGGATGTGGGCCCATCGCCCGGTGACCTTCATCGCTCTGGCCATGCTCCTGGCGCTGGGGTTGGAGGCGACGTACCCGTACATTCCCATGCTGGGCGCCTCGAAGGTGGTCGCGAACGTCATGGCCATGGCGGCCCATCCGCTCGACGTTCCGGGCGGTCATCCCTGGTACTACTGGGCGTTCTGGCGTGCGGGGGCCTACGGCCTGCTGACGGCGGCCATGGCGTTCTCGTTCACCGTGCGCCCCGTGCCGCGGTGGGGCAAGGCGCTGGCGTTGTCGGCCGGCCTGGCCGCCGGTCTGGAAGTCGCCAAGGTCTTCATCGTCTCTCGCTCGGCCGACTTGGCCAACGTCGTCGTGTCGGCGGGGGCGGCGCTGGTCGTCGCGCTGGTCGGAGCGGCCATCGTTCGGGCGCCCAAGGAGCAGGCTCCCATCGACGCATCGGCGCCGCCGTCGAGGGCTGCCGGCGTCTACCTCGTGCTGCTGACGCTGTACGTCGCGTTCATCGTTTACGGCAGCCTCGTGCCGCTGACGTTCAGGTACCTTTCATTCGAGCAGGCCCTCAGACGATTCGCCGACATCCGGTACCTCGAGCTCGGCATCGGGCGGCGGGGAGATCTCGTGGCCAACCTGGTCTTCTATATCCCGGTGGCGTTCCTCGCCATGGGATCGCTCACCCGCGGAGGCCGGGCGGGGGGCTTGTTGTGGAAGGCGATGTTCGTCGGCCTGTCCGTAACGGTTCTCGCCGTGGCCGTGGAGTTCACCCAGGTCTACTTTCCGTCCCGCACGGTTTCGCAAAACGACATCATGATGGAGATCATAGGCGGCATGGTGGGCGTGGGCGTGTGGCTCTGCCTTGGCGGGCGAGTGACGCGGTGGGCGGGCAAGCTCTGGGTGAGGCCCGACAAGGACCGTCTGCCCGAGCGGGTCCTGGCTGGGTACGCCGTCTTTCTGGTTCTCTACATGCTTTTTCCGTTCGACCTGGTCATTGGGCCGGAGGAGCTTGTGGCGAGGCTGCGCGGCCCCAAGCTCATCTTGTTGCCGTTCACGGACCAATCCGGGTGGAACGCATACGTCATCGCGCACGAAATCGCCCTCTTCGGGCCGATCGGCTATCTGCTGATGCTGCGGCAGGCCAGGAAGGGCCGATCCACGGCGTGGGCCGTGGGATGGCTCGTCGCGATCGTCGCGGGGATGGAGGCGGTGCAGGTCTTTGTCCATTCACGGTACTCCAGCACCACGGACCTGATCTACGGCGTGGCAGGGGGTCTGGCCGGCATGGGCTTCGCCTGGGGCTTCGCCCCGACTGCCCGGCGGCCGGTCGTCGGGACAGCCTTCTGGGCCCGCTGGGGTCGCCGGGTGAAGTTGACGGCATCTGTCGGCCTGCTTGGCCTGCTGGCGTGGGAGAAGCTGCGCCCCTTCGACTTCACCATGCCGGCGGGGGGGCTGGCCGCCGGTCTGGCTGAGGCGATGGCCGTTCCTCTTGCCCGGCAGCATGGCCTGTCGGAGCTGAACGCCGTAGCCCAGGCCGTTCGCGAACTGGCGTCGTTCTTCGCTCTGGGAGCGCTGCTGCGAAGCCTGTGGGTGCGGCCGGGCGGGGGGGGCGTTGCCATCGCCGCGACGGTTGCGGGCATGCTGCCGATCGCCCTGGAACTCGCCCAGGGCTTTCTGCCGTCGCGCACGGCCGACCTGACGGCCATGTTCACCGGAGCGGCGGGGGGGCTGGCTGGGGTGTTCCTGCTGCCGACATTCCGCCGCGTCTTCCTGTGGGCGCCGCATGACGACGGTGCAGGCGGTCGGCCGGGCGTGCCGTGACATTCTTGCCTCTGGCCGAACCTCGACCTGGCCGGTATCATGCCTCCAGTTCGAAGGCCCCTCGGGGGGGCGTGGGACACATGGCGAACTCGCAGGCCAAGTCGTTTGCGGAAGTGGCGTTCCTCGAAGCGGTGGCGAGGCGCGTTCGCGTGGACCTTGTCATCGATCCCGTCGTGCCTGGCGGCGAGAGACGACTGATCAGTCGCTTCCTTGGGATGGCGGGGTCCGGACGGCTGGCACTCGTTCCGCCGCAGTCCGCCAGAGGCCTGAAGGTCTACATCCCGGACAACGAGCAGGTCGGCCTGTCGTTTGAGATTGAGAATATCTGGTGTCAGGCGAGAAGCCTCGTCCTGGAGCATGCGATGTTCCAGCAGTCGCCCGTGCTCCGCGTCGACACCCTCATCGTCGAGCAGCCCAGGCAACTCGTGTCGTCCAACCGGCGAGTCGCCGCCCGGCACAAGCTCGACCCGGGCGTGCTGCACACGGCCACCATCTGGTCGGCCGAGCGCATCACGAACGAGAAGTTCGCCCCGCTGGCGAGGGGCCGGTTGAGCGACTGGTCGGAGACGGGCCTGGGCGTGCGCGTGGATGGGCCGCTGACGCTGCCGATTGGTGAGAAGGTCGTCATTCTCCTGGAGCCTGCCGGCACGGAGAATCGCATCTACCTCCAGGGCGTCTTGCAGCACTGCACGCCCGTCGAGGGCGGCACCTGGCAGGCAGGCGTCGGCAACGTGTCGCCCCTCCGCCCCGGCGATGCAACCGGGCTGATGGAGTTCCTCGCCGCCTCAACCCGATGAAAGGCACAGGCAGTTCCGGCGGCCCTTGGCTGCGCCTGGTCGCGGCCAGGCGGCCGGTCCGTGGCACGGTGCCGACGCCATCGGCGGGCCGCCAGGCCCTGATCTCAACAGCGGGACCGTTCGCCGAAGTTGTAGTTGATCCCGGCCTTCCCGACGCCCACCTGGATGCCCGAGAACTTGTCGTTTCCCAGGATTCCGCCGAGGGTGCCCAAGCTGTCCAGCCCGTCCCGCAGGCCGGTGGGCTGGACCTCAACGATGGTGTAGGTGCCGGGCCGCAGGTTCCCAAAGCTGTAGGCTCCGGCGGAATTGGTGGTGGTGATCAGGCTTACCGCCCTGCCCAGGTCGTCGACGCCGGTGAGTTTGATCTGCACGCAGGCGATGCTGATCTCGCCGCAATCCTTCCTGGCGTCGTTGTCAGCGTCCTTGTAGACAAAGCCGCTGAGGCTGGATGCCTTGATCTCCCCGAAGTTGTTGTTCGTGCCGTTGATCCCGGCGCCCAGGCGGATGTTGGAGAACACGTCGTTGCCGAGCGTGCCGCCCTGGGTGCCCAGAACGTCCTTGCCGTCCAGATAGGCGGCGGGCTGGACTTCGGCGAGCTTGTAGGTGCCGGCTTGCAGGCCGCTGAACTTGTACGCTCCGCTGGCGTCGGTGGTTCGAACGAGATCGACGGTCTTGCCTTGGCTGTCGGTGCCGGTCAGGCGGATCTGCGTGCCCGGGAGGCCCGACTCGGTGCCCTGGAAGATTCCGTCGTTGTTGTTGTCGGCGTAGACCGCTCCAGCGAGGCTGGAGAACGTCGTCGGGCGGGATTCGATCCCGCCGTTGTCCGCGGAGAGCAGGCGGCCTTGCGCCGAGTAGAAGATGTTGCTGCCCACCGGGCCGAAGTGGTCGATGACCGGCCCGCAGACGAAGTCGACCTGATAGTAGGAGTTCGGGACCTCCACCGTCAACGAGTACCGCCCGGGCTGCGTGAAAGTCTGGGTGACCTGCTGAAACACCTCTTGGCTGGCTGCCTCGCTTGGGACCCACGCTCCGCTGAGCGCGGTGTAGGAGACCAGCGAGAGCGTCGGACTGTCGCCGGTGACCGTGAAGTACGCGGTAACCACGTCGCCTTGGTGTGTGTAGCCGCGGAGGTCCGTGTACGTCGTCGTTCCATTGACGACGTAGGAGATGCACGTCACGTAGGACCTGCAATCGCCCGGCAGGAAGTTGGCGAAGTCGTTGCCGCTGTACGTCCCGCCGGCGGTGGCCGTGACCGTGTAGTACGATGAGTTCGTCGGAGCCGTGCGGACGTACGGGGCGACGATGACCTCCTGGACGAAGTAGACGCCCGCCGTCAGGCCGGTGAAGGAATAGACGCCGTTGGCCGCCGTCGCGGCTGACGCGATCAGCCCGCCGTCGCCGACATCCAGCGTCCCGTTGCCGTTGGCGTCCTTGTAGAGGTTGATCGTCACGCCTGCCAGCGGGGCGGACGTGTCGTCGCACGTCAGTCCATTGCCGGTAAGGTCGCGGTACTTGGTGCCCCGGATCGTCACCGTCTTGTAGTACCCGAAGTCCAGCGTCTGGTCGCTGCCGCCGGAGGGCAGCGCCACCGGCGTCGTCCCGGCCGGCTGGACGTTGCTGTCCAACGCCGGGTTTCCGCCCTGCCCCGTCGGACTTGCCGCGAAGCCCACCAGCGCTCCAGCACCGGCGAAGTTGCTCGCATCCACCCTCGTCTGGTACGTTCCGGGCCTCAGACTCGAGAACTGGTAGTACCCCGGCGCTCCACCGACAGGGCTGTTGACCGTGGTTGTCGTCCCGATCACGGCCCCAACGCTGTTCAGCAGGTCCACCACCACTCCGTTGATCCCCGGCTCGCCGGCGTCCTGCTGGCCGTCGGCGTCCAGGTCGTGCCACACGAAGTTGCCGATGGCCGCGGGGCGGTAGTAGCCGGCGTCCCAGGTCAGGTCCGTCTCGCCGGAAGTCAGCGTTGTCGCCGCCGCCACGCCCGAGGCGTTGGCGTCGCTGTCGGTGGCGTCGGGTCCCACGTTGCCCGGGGCGCGGACAAAGCCCGCGACCGCGTCGAACTCGACGTGGTAGTCGCCCGGGGTCAGCCCGCTGAAGAGGTAATACCCGCTGCCGCCGGTCGTGGTCGAACCCACCAGGTTGTTGCCCGCGTCGTACAGGCGGACGCCCACGTTGGCGATGCCCGGTTCGCCGGCGTCCTGCTGGCCGTCGGCGTCCAGGTCCTCCCACACGAAGTCGCCGATGGCCGCG
>CAYWTX010000201.1:0-9020 GCA_964461295.1 uncultured Planctomycetaceae bacterium
TCGCGAAAGAACCACAGCACCCAGCCCCAGACGACAGCGACGGGCACGGCCGCGATGGCGAACCACCACGCGCCGCGCGCGGAAAGCACGGCGAAGATGACCATGTGCGCCGCGAGGATCGCCGACAGCGTCAGCCATTCCCTCCGGCCGTACCTGGTCAGTCCGAAGCAAGTCATTGCGGCATTGTACCTGTGCCTGGCCGGTCGCGGGAAGAAGGAAACCCGCGCCCTGGCGGCCCGGCCGATGGTGACGGCGCGCGGTCCTTCTGTCCTGGGAGATGGCGAACGGGAACAGGCAGGCCCTATTCGCCCAACTGGGTATCCACTTGACTCAACCGGGGCTCCGGCGTGGCATGGGCGTCTCGCCCATTCCACACACGGGCGAGACGCCCGTGCCACATCGCAAGCCCGCCCAGGTTGAGTCACGTGGATACCCAGTTTCGTCAATGGCTTCCTGCGAACGGATGAACGGTTACGGGCGGAGGAGAGACGATCACGCGGCTGCTCCCCCTCGGCCGCGGGCGCATCGCCCCGCGGGCGGCGGCGAAGAAGGCCGGGCGCGGAGCGGGCGGGGGAGGTGAGCGCGAGTGGCCCGTTGAGCGGTCCGTGGGGGTGCACTTGCACCGAACACATGCTACACTGGGCTGATACGGACACGGCGCCGGAACAAGTTGGATCCCCCGCCAGGTGACAATGTAGTGGAACTGAGCATTCAACTGGATGATCCGCATCGGGCGGACGAGGTATTCGGCCCCATGGACCGGCACCTGCGGACGATCCGCGAGGCGTTCAGCGTGCAGGTCTTCGCGCGGAACGGGCTGGTGAAGGTGACGGGGTCGGCCAAGAGCGTGTCTCGGGCCGCCGCCGTCATCGAACACCTCCAGCGCGCGGTGCGCCACAACCAGACAATCACCGCCGAGGCGGTCGCCGAGGCCGTCAGCGCCGCCGCCGGCGAGGCCGCCAAGCAGGCCTCCGAGGTTCTGGACGTATACGCGGCCGGGCAGATCGTCCAGGGCAAGACGCCCGGGCAGAAGCGGTACATCGAGGCCATGCGGACACACGACCTGGTCTTCTGCACCGGCCCGGCGGGGACGGGCAAGACCTACCTGGCCGTTGCGGTGGCCGTGCATCTGCTCAAGCATCAGCACGCCCGAAGGCTGGTCCTGGCCCGCCCGGCGGTGGAAGCCGGCGAGAAGCTGGGCTTCCTGCCCGGCGACATGCAGGCGAAGGTGAACCCGTACCTTCGCCCGCTGTTCGACGCCCTGCACGACATGATGGACTTCGAGCAGATTCGGCGGTTCATGGCCAACGACCTGATCGAGGTGATCCCGCTGGCGTTCATGCGCGGGCGGACGCTGAACGATTCGGTGATCATTCTCGACGAGGCTCAGAACGCGACGGTCTCGCAGATGCTGATGTTCCTGACGCGGATGGGGCACGGCAGCAAGATGATCGTCACGGGCGACGACAGCCAGATCGACCTGCCGGAGGACGTGCCCAGCGGGCTGCTGGACGCCCAACGGCGTCTGCGGGGCATCCGCGGGCTGGCGATGGCGCGGCTGGGCGGGGCGGACATCGTGCGCCACCGGCTGGTGCAGAACATCGTGGAAGCCTACGCCCGGCGGACCGACATGCGCGAGGAATCGGAGTGTCGCGACGACGCCGGCGAGCGCCCCAACGGTGTGAATAGAGAAGGCAGTGCGTCTCCCGAGGCCCGGGAACCTGAGTCCCTGGGACGGTCCCTGGGACGGTCCCTGGGACAGCCGCGCGACTCGACGCGCGAGGACGCCGGATCGTAAATGGCAATCGGAAGGAAGACATCCCGTCAACTCCGCCGCCCCGCCCGCGCGACGGCCGGACCGTCGCTGCGGCAACGCTTCCGTGCAGCCGGCGGCGTGCAGGCGGTGTTGCTGGCGGCCGCTTTCTACGCGGTCGTGCTCGTGCTGGACCTTTGGCCGGGACAGCCGCTGCCGTACCGCCTGGGGCAGTACATGCCCCAGGACGTTCACGCTCGGGTCGCCTTCGGCGTCCTGTCGGAGAAACTTCGCGATGCCGCCATCCAGCGGGCCCGCGCCTCCGCGCCGGCTGTGTTCGGACTGGACCCCTCCGTGGTGGAGGACGCCGTCGCGGCGCTGCGCAAACTGCCGCGCCAGGCTGCCGACGCCAACGGCAACGTTGCCGCGCTGCCGCAGGAGGTGCGAACGCGTTTCGGCCTGACGCGGCCCGACCAGCTTGCCGCCTGGCGCAACTACCAGGAAGACCCCAACGCGGCCAAGGCGTTCCGCCAGTGGCTGGAGGAGTTGGCCCCGAGGATGGCGCGGACGCACGTGGTGGACCTGAAGGACCCGCGAGTGCGGGTCCGGCCGGAACGCGCTGTGCTGCGCGGGTCCGACGCCGCGGCCGAGAAGGAAGGCAGCGACTTGCTGGACCTGCGGGACCGCGCGGTGGCCGACGAGGCCGCCCGCCTGGCGGGCCCGCTGCCCGAAGCGCCGCGGGCGAACGCGACGGCCTGGTTGACGCACGTCCTGCGATCGCGCCCCGTCTACCGCTACGACGACGCCGAGAGCCGCATACGCGCCGACGCCGCCGAGCAGGCGGTTCGCCTTCAGCCGCCCCGCGAGGTCCACATCGAGTACGCCGTGGACCAGCGTCTCGTCCGGCGAACCCAGGCGGGGTCCACGGGCCTTTCCTCCGAGGACCTGGCGGTCCTTCAGGCCGAGCGGGCCGCCCTGGAGGAGGCGCCGTCCCGGCAGGGACCGGGGAAATGGGTGGGCCCGCTGGGGCGGGCGGGGATCGACCTTCTGGTCGTGGCGCTGCTGTCGCTGTACGTCTGGGACCGGCGCCGCCAACTCCGCAACGGCGCCTCCCGGACAATCGGCCTGGCCGTTCTGCTGGCCGCCAAGGCCGCCGCCGCCAAGATCCTTCTCTACTCCGCCGCCCTCAACCCCTCCGTGGCCGTGATGCCCGTGCTGATGGCCTCCGTCATGCTCGCTATCGCCGTGGAAAGGCAGTTCGCGCTGGCCCTGGCCGCGGCGAGCGTGCTGCTCACCGTGCTGGTCCTGCGGGCCGACCTGGGCATGCTGCTGATTCTCTCCGCCGGGGCCGTCTCGGCGGTGCTCCAGCTCGACGAGATTCGGACGCGGACGCGGCTGATCCGCGTCGCGGGCGTGTCGGCGGCGGCCGTGATGGGCGCGGTGTGGGTCGTCGCGCTGGCCGACGGCGTCCCCTGGCGCTTCGCCCTGGGCGATTCGCTGTGGGCGGCCGGACCGGCGGCACTGGTGGGCTTTGTCACGCTGGGCGTGCTTCCGCTCATCGAGCGGGGCTTCCACGTGGCGACGAGCCTGACGCTGCTGGAATGCTGCGACGCGTCCAGGCCGCTGATGCGCCGGCTGGCGCTGGAGGCGCCCGGCACGTACAACCACTCGCTGCAGCTTGGGGCGATGTGCGAGACGGCCGCCGAGACCATCGGCGCCAACGGGCTGCTCGCGCGGGCGGGAGCGTACTACCACGACATCGGAAAGATCAACAAGCCGGAGTATTTCGTGGAGAACCAGGCCGGCACGTTCAGCCCGCACGAGAAGCTTTCACCGGCGATGAGCCTGCTGATCCTCATCGGGCACGTGAAGGACGGGCTGGAGATGGCCCGCGAGTACGGCCTGCCGAAGGTGCTGCACGAGTTCATCGTGGCACACCACGGCACGACGCTGGTGCAGTACTTCTACAAGGCGGCCACCGAGCGCCGGCGATCCGACGTCGACCGCGCGCCCGACGAAGTCGAATTCCGCTACCCCGGCCCCAAACCGCGCCACAAGGAGCCGGCCATCCTCATGCTGGCCGACGCCTCGGAAAGCTCGGTTCGCGCCATGGGCGACCCCACCCCGGGGCGCATCGAGAACCAGGTCCACGCCATGGTCACCCGCCGCCTCATGGACGGCCAACTCGACGAGTGCGACCTCACGCTTCGCCAGGTGCACCAGATCGAGGAATCGCTCATCAAGACCCTCTGCGGCATGTATCACACTCGCGTGTCGTATCCCACCCCCAGCGGCCAGAAACCCTCCGCGGCCGAACTGCATCCGCGCGGCGAGAACAGCAAGGGCGCTCGCCCCCCGGCCGGCGACGACGGCGGCAAGACCAGGCTCACCGAAGACCGCGCCGCCGAGGTCGAGGCGAAGACCACCGAGGCCCAGGCGGGGTAGAGCCGTCCACGAATCGCCCAGCGCCGGCTCCGGCCGCAACCAAAGGCGGCAGGCAGCCGTGCCGGGCGCGGCATCAGCGCCATTCGCGACGACACGGACGGACGCGGTACGAATTCGCCCGATGAAGAGGGCTTCCCAGGATTCGTGCGATTCGTGGACCGCGAAGCATCTCCCGTGCTGGGCAGGACGCTTCCACGGCGCTACAATTCCAGTGTGGAAACATAGGACAAGGAGGTGCGAAGATGACGCACCAACTTACGTTGTCGGGCGAGGAACTCGGCGAACTGGATGAGATGCTCAGCCGGGAACTCCAGGCTGCACACGTCGAACTGCACCGCACGGATTCGCTGTACTTCAAGGAGAAGGTGCAGCACCATCTGGAGCTGATGACGCATGTGCGGGAGGCGGTTCGCACGGCCGAGGCTTCGCCTGTTCCGGACCATGAATTCGACGACATGGCGGTTGGGTGACCGTGGGCATCCGGCTTTCCAGACGGGTGGGCATTCGGACATTATCGGTGCGGCGGAGCAACACGACCGGTCCGTGCCGGGCTGGCTGCTTGTGAAGACGAACCACGACGTTGGTCTCGTATTCCAAAGCGCCCAGCCCGTCATGGGCCGGTCGCCTCTTGCGCATTGCGGGCGCCTGAGCGGCGCGGGAAACCGCCCGTGCAAGGCTTGTCGATTCTGTCGGCGCATGGGTTGCGCATCGACGGGGCCGTGATGCCTCTCACCACGCGGACAGCTTCTTGAGGCCCAGGGCCTTGGCGTGGAAGGCCAGGGCTTCGCGGACGTGCAGGTCCCAGTAATCCCAGTTGTGGCTGCCGGGGAACTCGGCGTACTCGTGCCCGATGCCGGCCTGGCCGAGCTGCGCGTGGAAGCGGCGGTTGTCGGCCAGGAGGAAGTCCTCCGTGCCGCAGTCGATGCGGATCCTCGGCAGGTGCCCCTCTGCCGCGGCTTTCCTCGCGAGGCGAAGCAGATCGTGGCGGCTGCCCGCCGGGCGGCGTCCGAAGACGCGCCGCAGTTCGGCTTCGGTCGGCTTGTCGTAACGCTTGGCCCCGTGCAGGAGGGCGCCGCTGTGCGAGTTGACGCTGCGGAACTTGTGCGGATACGCCAGCGCCAGTTGCAGCGCGCCGTAGCCGCCCATCGAAAGCCCGCCGATGCACCGGGCGGCCGCGGCCCGCCGGGCGCGGAAGTTGCGCTCGACGAAATCGAGCAGTTCCTCCCCGAAGTGCCGGGCATAGTCGGGGCCATCGGCGTTCTTCGTGTAGAAGCCGCGATACCCGTCGGGCATCACGACCATCAGCGGCCACTGCCTGGCGTACATCTCGATCCGCGTCTGCCGCAGCCAGATCGTGTAGTCGTCCGACATCCCGTGCAACAGGTAGAGAGTCGCGAACGGCGGCTTGGCCTTCTCGGGCAGCAGCACGTGCATGGCGGTCCACTTGCCGATGACCTCGCTGCGCCAGTTGACCGTGCATAACGCCATGGGATGTCCGCCGTTTGCGAGCTACTTCTTCCCGCCGGCGCTCTTGCCTCGCAGGACCTGCACGAAGGCCACCAGCCCGCGGGCAAGCAGCGCGATCGCCAGCAGAAGCAGCAGGTTGCCCCACACGTAGGTCACGATGGGACCGACGGGCGCCATGATTCGATCCAGTCCGCCCACCGCGCCCACCAGCACGAAGCCCAGCGCCACCACCCCCGCGGCCGCCAGGGAAGCCCGCATGTCGCGCCCGACCGGGGCAAGGCGGATCGACAGGCACGCCGCCAGGTAGACGAACAGCACCGAATGCCAGTCGAGCCAGTCCAGGCGGCCGAGCGTTTCGCACATGCGGCGCAGGAGGCGGAGCTGTTCCTCCAGGCGTGCCCAGAAGGCCGGCCAACTCGCCAGGCCGCTGGGGGCGTCGACGGAGGGGACCAGGCAATGCGCGGAGCGGAAACGGTCCATGACGGGCTCGCCGAGCAGCCAGTGGGCCCCGGCGATGGCGGCCCCGCAGGCGACCATGGCCAGCAGCGAGGCGATCAGCGGGCCGACGAAGCGGAGCTTGGGCGCGGCCTCGGTGGCCGGCGGACCGGCGCCGGCGCCGCCGGTCCCGATGAGCTTGGCGTGGCGGATTTCCCCGCCGGTGATGAGGCAGCCGAAGATGTACGCCATCTCCGAGACGACGGTGGCGGGAAGGAGCAGCCAGTTGAGCCACACCGGCGGCACCATCTGCGAAAGCAGGCGGAACACGCCCACGCCGCAGAAGACGATCAGCAGCAGCCACAAAATGATCTCGACGTAGGCCATGCGGCGGTCACCCGGTTACCTGGTTGACGGGCCGACTCGGCGCGAACATCGCCCGTATGGGGGTTATCGGCCCGACGGGCCAGCCGGCAACAGCGAAACGGGCGCCGGAAGAAGCCGGCACGCACTCCGCCGCATCTCGGCTCCCGGCTCGTCCTGATACGTGAGAGTTTGTGAAAGAATCGCCCAAGCGGCTTCATGCCTCTTCGCCCGGCGAGGCGAGGAGGTTTCAACCGGGGGGGGGGCGTAAGCCCGCGGCACCCATGCAAGCACGCACAGAGCCTCGAAAGGGCGATGGAAAACACGCTGATGCGAAGAGCGTCGCCCTCCTCGGAACCGGTCGCCGGTTTCACGGTCTTCCCGTGCGCCGGGTGAGAGCCATGAAGGCGGGCAGGAGCAGGGGGCGGACGAGGAACGTGTCGATCATCATGCCCAGGGCGAAGGCGGCGCCGAGCTGCACCAGCAGTTTCAGTTCGCCGGCCATCAGGCTGCCCAGCGTGGCGGCCATGATCACGCCACAGGAGGAGATGACCGGCCCGGTGTGGATGAGGGCGTTGGCGACGGCCTGGCGCGGCGGGGCGGCGGCGGCTTCCTGTCGCACCCTCGCGGCCAGGAAGATGCTGTAGTCCACGCCCACGGCCACCATCACGACGAAGAGGAAGACTTCGACTTTCCAGTCCAGGCCGACCTGGCCGGCAAGGGCGAAGATGGCGGCGGCAAGTCCGAGGGTGGCGAAGTAGCCGGCGAGGGTGGCGGCGGTCATGAAGGCCGCGAGGACCGCGTCGCGCAGCAGCACGAACACCATGGCGAAGATGGCGCCGAGCACCAGGACGGCCACGTGGCGGAAGTCGGCCTGCGTCACGATGCGGATATCCTGCATCTCGGCGGTGGCGCCCAGGACGTGGACGCGGGCGTGCAGGCCGGCGGACTTGGCGGCCGCGTCGGCGGCGGGGGCGATGGCTCGCGCGGCGGCGAGGGCCTCGCGGGCGAGGGCGGGGCAGCCCAGCACGGCCTGGAGGCGCATGGCGGCGCCGTCGGCGGCGAGGTACTCCGGGGCGATGCGCCCCGCCGCGGCGGCCAGCACCGCGCGCGAGACGAAGTCGGCCTTGCGCCCGAGGGGGCAGTCCAGGCTGCGGACGTCGCTGACGCCGGGCACGGCGGCGACGGCGGCGGCGGCGGCCTTGGCGGCGCTGTGCCACTTCTCGGCCGGCTGGGGCCCGTCGGCCTCGAACACCACGGTCACGGGCGAGATCTGTCCGACGGGCCAATGGCGTTTGACGGCCTGGAGGCCGACGGCCGCGTTGCCCACGCCCCCCGGCGAGGCGGGCGGCAGCTCGGCCAGGCTGTCGTACAGCCACGTGAGGCCCAAGCAGTTGACGGCCGGGAGGGCCAGCGCGCCGGCGGCGACGATGAGGACGGCCGCGGGGCGGAGCGTGACGGCCCGCGCGACGGCGGGCCAGAGGCGCTGCCCGCCGAGTTGGCCCATGTTTCGGCCGGGCCAGAACACCCGCCGCTCCAGCAGGGCGACCAGGGCGGGCACGAGCGTCAGCGCCGCCGCCAGGGCCACCGCGAGTGCAACGGCGATGGCCGGCCCGGCCGTGCGGAACACGCCGTAGTCCGCGAAGCACAGCATCAACATGCCGGCGATGTTGATGCCCGCGGCGGCGAGGATGGCCCCCGCCGTGGCGCGAAGGGCGCCCGCCACGGCCGCGGCGCCGTCGGCTCCGGCGGCGAGCATCTCGCGGTAGCGGCTGACGAACAGCAGCGAGTAGTCGGTGCCGGCCCCGTAGATCAGCACGCCGACGAAGATTTTCTCGGCCGCGCCGACGTGCATGCCCAGGTGCTGCCCGACGGCCAGGAGCTTCATCGCCGTCAGGGCGGCGACGGAGATGGCGGCCAGGGGCACCAGGGCGGCCAGCGGCGAGCGGTACACCAGCAGCAGGATCACGATGACCGCGATGACGGTCACCAGCAGCGTGCTGTCGCTGCTGCGTTCGGAAGCCACGGCGTAGTCGTGTCCGAAGCCGCTGGAGCCGGTCACCGAGGCGGCCAGGCCGGCGGGCAGCTTCGCCCCCGCGAGGGTGTCGCGGATGGCGTCAACCATCCGCGAGGAGCGGAGGGTGATGAAATTGGCGGGCACGGACACGACGACCAGCGCGGCCAGGCCGTCGCGGCTCTTCAGCGGGCTGGCGGGCAGGGGGATGCTGGCCGGGCTTCGCACGGTCGCGCCCGCCAGGATCGTCGCGTCCGCCGGCGACGCGGGCTTGGCGATCGCGCCGGCGACGGCCTCGACGGCGGCGAGGTCCTCGCCCGTCAGCTTGCCGTCGGCTCGTTCGAAGACGATGGCGGCGTCGCTGAGTCCGGTGGCGTTTGGGAAGTGCCGTCGCAGCGCCGCCACGCCCTGCTCGTACGGCATCCAGGCCGGCAGGAAACTCGTCGGCTCGTTGGCGGCCGGGTCCAGCCGCGGCGCCAGCATGCTAAGGCCCACAGCCATCGCGGCCCACGTGCCGACGACGAGCCAGCGGTTGCGACAGAT
>CAYWTX010000202.1:0-7656 GCA_964461295.1 uncultured Planctomycetaceae bacterium
CGTCGATGATCCACAGGTCGGAACCGCCGTCGGCCACGTAGGCCAGCGTCCCGACGACATCCACGCCGTAGGCCGACCCCGGCGTGTCGTAGTAGCCCACGCTCACGGGCGCCGCCGGGGTGCTCACGTCGATGATCCGCAGGCCGGAAGAACCGTCCGCCACGTAGGCCAGCGTCCCGACGACATCCACGCCGTGGGCATTCCCCGGCGTGTTGTAGAAGCCCACGCTCACGGGCGCCGCCGGGTTGCTCAGGTTGATGATCCGCAGGCCGGAGCCATAGTCCGCCACGTAGGCCAGCGTCCCCACGACGTGAACGCCCCAGGCGTCCCCCGGCGTGTCGTAGACGCCCACGCTCACGGGCGCCGCCGGGTTGGCCACGTTGATGGTCCGCAGGCCGGAATCCCCGTCCGCCACGTAGGCCAGCGTCCCGACGACCTGAACGTCCCGGGCCCACCCCGCCGTGTCGCACGCTCCCACCGACTGCGGCGTGGTGAGTGCAATCAGCACGTCTTCCGCCGTGAACGTGGCCGCGTTGATCGGTTCGTTGAACGTCACGTCGAGGTGGTCGACGACAACGTTGGTCGGGCCGATCGGCCAATGGCTGATGATCCGCGGGCCGGTTACGTCGCCGTCGAGCAGGATGCGCGGTTCAAGGGCCTCGATGCGCGGACGATCCGCCCCGCCCCGCAAACGATTCCGACGATTGCGCGAGCCTCGCTTCTTTCGGTCCATCTTTCCACCCGTTACCCATTGGTTCTGTCCCCGGCCGCAAGCGAGACGATCCGCACGCCCCGCTGCCCGCAGGCAATCGGTCAACATTATATCGCGGTTGTTCTCTTTCGCAATCGCGAAATTGGCAGTTCTTTGCGTTCGGTTCCCCAGCCCGCCAGTGGCGCCCTTGCCGACGGCGCCGCCGGCCTGGTCCGCGAACTCCACGACGCGGGGTTCGCCCTGGCGATCGGCTCCTCCGGCCCCGCCGAGAACGTCGCCGTCGTCGTCCAGCAACTCCGCGCCCGGCCCTGCTTCAGCGCGACGGTCGATTGCGGCCAGATCACACGCGGCAAGCCGCACCCGGAGGTGTTTCTGAAGGCGGCCGACAAGCTCGGCCTGCCCCCCCGCTCGCTGCGCGGTGGTCGAGGATTCGCCGCACGGAATCGAGGCCGCCCGACGGGCGGGCATGGCCGCCGTGGCGCTGGTGGGCACCGTGGACCGCGAGCACCTCGCCCGGCGCGCGCACCTGGTGGTGAATTCGCTCCGCGAACTGACGCCGAAGCACTTCCGCGAAGTGATCGCTGCCGCGGGGTGAGGCGGGCATTCGTCACGGCTTCAGCGCGTGGGCTTGCCGCCAGGCCATGTTGTCCAGGCACGCGCGGGCATTGGACGAGATCACGCGGTCCCACGTCATGCCGTAGACGCGGTCGAAGCTCACGTTGGCCAGCGCCTCGGCCACCTGCCGCACGACCTCCGGCGGCGAGGGAATGTAGTTGGGGTAGCTGTACATCACGCTCAGCGACTGGCGGTCGGCCCCGACCTGGAGCGTGTCGCCGGTGAACAGCACGCCGCGCCCGCCGGCGCCCGCCGCCCAGTGCAGCACGCTGCTGCCGGGGAAATGCCCGCCGCACTGGATGAGCGTCACCCCCGGGGCCAGCTCGTGTCTGCCCGTCCAGAAGTGTATCGTTGGCTCGCGGCGCATCACCCACTCGCTGTCGCTGGCGTTCAGCAGGATGGGCACGTTCCCGAACGCCTCGGCCCATTCCGCCATCGTCGTGTAGAAATGCGGGTGCGAGACCGCCATCACCTGGATGCCGCCGATCTTCCGCACCTTGTCCACCGTGTCGTCGTCGAGGTACGTGATGCAGTCCCACAGGATGTTCCCCGCGGACGTGCGGATGATCATGCCGCGCTGCCCGATGGCGAACGTTGGCACGGTCCCGATCCCCCACACGCCGGGCTCGTACTCGCGGATCACGTTCCGGTACGGCCCGTCGCGCATCTCATCCAGCGTTGTCCATCTCTGTCCCGAAGCTGACACGTACTGCCGGTCGTCCTCGCACACAGGGCATTGGCGCGGGGGCTGCGGCATGGGGCTGAACTGCGTGCCGCACGTCGTACAGATGTAACGCCTCATCGCCGTCGCGCTCCTTCCGCAGCCAGGCGATTCCCGGACACCGTCGCCTGATGATCCCTATGCCATTCTAGCCCAGGCCAATGCGCCCACGATGCCACAGGGCGGGCTTTGCCCGCAACCCAAGGCAGCAGGAAGCAGCCAGCACTACCGGGCGCTGCCTCATCGCGCACACGATGATGGTACGCCCCTGTGCCACAGTGTCCCCTTCCGCGTTGGTTCAACCGACGCGGCATCGGCTGAACCACCGGCGGCGCAAGGCCCGCGCGAACGCTCGGAGTTTGTGAAAGAATCGGAACTCGCGACTTGGCCCACGCCGGAGGCTTCCTGTCGCCTAACCCATTGTCTACCGGAAGCTGCGCCCCCGGTATCCAGGCAACTGAGCCCAGAGCCTCGAAGGGGCGGTAGAGGGCACACCGACGCGAAAGGTGTCACCCTCATTTGAACCGGGCCCAATTGCATGGCGGATTGCCTTCGTTCCGCTAGAATCATCCGGCCTCGTGACGCACGGGATCGCACGACGAAGGGAGAGGAACAAGGATGAAAGGCGCCCACAGGGTCATCGGTCTTATGAGCGGCACATCGGTCGATGGGATCGACGTGGCCGTGGCCGACGTGTCCCTGCGCAAGGCGAAGTTGCTGGCGTATGGAACCGTGCCGTATGCGCCGGCCGTGCGAGAGGCGATCCTCCAACTGTCGGCCGGGCGCGGCGGCGTGGCCGACGTGTGCCACTGGAACTTCGCGATCGGGGAGTTGTTCGCCGAGGCGGCGCTGCGGATTGTCAAGCGGGCGGGGATTCCGCTGAAGACCATCGACCTCGTCGGCTCGCACGGGCAGACGATCTGTCACCTGCCGGGCGGACGGCCCCTGTGCGGGAAGCGAACAGGGCGACCGGTCACGGCTCCGTTGGCGCGTCGGATTGCCTCCACCCTCCAGATCGGCGAGCCGGCTGTCATCGCCGAGCGGACCGGCATCACCACCGTGGCGGACTTCCGCACGGCCGACGTGGCCGCCGGCGGGCAGGGCGCGCCGCTGGTGCCGTTGGTGGACCACATGGTCTTCTCGCATCGCCGCCGCGGTCGGGTGATGCTCAACCTGGGTGGTATCGCCAACGTCACCCACCTGCCCGCCGGCGGAACGCTGAACGACCTGCTCGCCTTCGACACCGGCCCGGCCAACATGGTGCTCGACCGCCTTGCCTGGCGCGCGACGGGCGGGCGGCTGGGCTTCGACCGCGGCGGGCGCCTCGCGGGCGCGGGCACGATGCACGCCGGGCTGCTGAAGGAACTGACGCGCCACCCTTACTTGCGTCGCCGCCCGCCGAAGTCAACCGGGCGAGAGGAGTTCGGTTGGGACTTCGCCGATGAACTGTGGCGCCGCGGTCGAGCCGAGCGGATCTCCCCCGCCGACCTGCTGGCCACCGCGGCGGCGTTCACGGCCGGGAGCGTGGCCGACGCCTGCCGGCGGTTCCTGCGGCCGCGGGGAGGCATCGACGAGGTGATCGTCTCCGGCGGCGGGGCCCGGAACCCGGTGCTGATGCGTATGCTGGCTGACGCCCTGGCCCCGGCCACGGTACGCACCACGGGCGACTACGGCATCGACGTGGACGCCAAGGAAGCGTTGGCGTTCGCGATCCTGGCCGACCGAACGATTCGCGGCCTGCCGGCGAATGTCCCGGTCGCGACGGGGGCGGCAAGGGCGGTCGTACTCGGGAAGATCGCTCACGGCGGCTGAGCGGAAGGGCTGCCACGAATTGCACACATTCCACGAAGGAGGAATGGTCATCTCCCTCTTCCTTCAGGTGCGGCAAGAGGCTCTGGCCGTGGGCGGCGCCGTCGATCGCCGTGCGCCCCGCCACAGCCCCGGTTATCACCCCTGTGAGAGCAGGCGTATCGGAAGCCTCGGCTTGTCGCGACGCGGCCCACCTGCTACCATCCCCCCGGCGTTGGCCGGACCGGCTTGGCGACCCTCCCAGGGAAAAGGAAAACCACATGGGCGGCTTCTTCGGCGTGGCGTCCAGGGACGACTGCGTTCAGGACCTGTTTTACGGCACCGACTACCAATCGCACCTCGGCACGATGCGCGGCGGCTTGGCCGTTCACAACGGCGAGGGCTTCACCCGCTTCATCCACGACATCACCAACGCGCAGTTCCGCTCGAAGTTCGACGACGACATCGGCAAGATGCGCGGCCGGCGCGGCATCGGCGTCATCAGCGACTTCGAGGACCAGCCCCTGATCATCGGCTCGCACCTGGGGCTGTTCTCCATCGTCACGGTGGGCGTGGTGCAGAACCTCGACGCCCTGGCCGCCCAGGCGTTCAAGAACGGCGCGACGTTCTCGGAGATGGGGCGATGCGGCATCAACCCCACCGAACTAGTGGCGTCCATCATCTCGCGGGAGGCCTCGTTCAAGGACGGCCTGCTGCGCGTGCAGGAGGCCATCGACGGCTCGTGCTCCATCCTGCTGCTCACCGACGAGGGCATCTACGCGATGCGCGACCGTCTCGGCCGCACGCCGGTGATCCTGGCCCGCAAGGAGGGCGCGTGGGCGGCAACGCTGGAGAGCTGCGCCCTGCCGAACCTCGGTTACGAGATCGAGCGCGACCTGGGCCCGGGCGAGATCGTCCGCTTCACCGAGGAAGGGGCCGAGCAGCTCGCCCCGCCGCGCGACAAGATGCAGATCTGCACGTTCCTGTGGGTGTACTACGGCTACCCGGCCAGCACGTACGAGGGCATCAACGTCGAGGTCGCCCGCAACCGCTGCGGGGCGG
Organism: uncultured Planctomycetaceae bacterium; assembly: GCA_964461295.1. GTDB lineage: Bacteria > Planctomycetota > Phycisphaerae > SM23-33 > SM23-33 > CAYWTX01. The sequence goes on from CAYWTX010000202.1 coordinate 4,899, forward strand.
CGCTGGCCCGGGCCGACGACGTGAAGGTGGACCTGGCGGCCGGGATACCCGACAGCGGCACGGGCCACGCGATCGGCTACGCCACGCAGGCGGGCGTGCCGTACCGCCGCCCGTTCGTGAAATACACGCCCACCTGGCCGCGGAGCTTCATGCCGCAGGACCAGTCCATCCGCGACCTGGTGGCCCGCATGAAGTTGATCCCCATCCGCGAGATGATCCACGGCACGCGGCTGCTGTTCTGCGAGGACAGCATCGTCCGCGGCACGCAGCTCAAGGACGCCATCCAGCGGCTGTACGACTACGGCGCCCGCGAGGTGCACATGCGCCCGGCGTGCCCGCCCCTGATATACGGATGCCGATTCCTCAATTTCTCGCGGTCCAAGTCGGAACTGGACCTGGCCGCCAGGCGGGCGATCCGCGAACTGGAAGGCGGTGAAGCCAACCTGGCCGACTACGCCAGGCCCGACGGCGACAAGCACGCGGCCATGGTGGACCGCATCTGCCGGCGGCTGAATCTGACCACCCTGCGCTACCAGCGCCTCGACGACCTGGTCGAGGCGATTGGCCTGCCCAAGGACAGGCTCTGCACGCACTGCTGGGACGGGACGAGTTGCAGCGCGTGCCCAGGCTGCGCCTGACGGACAAGTATCCGTCCGATCCGTCCGATCGGACGGATCCTCCCGCACGCGGAAATCCGCGATCCGCATTCCGCAGCCCGCGGTCCCTCTGCTATCATGCCGCATCCCGGACGACAAGGAGCAACGGAAATGCTGCGAATCGATTGGAGCAACGCGACGGAAGCGGCGGTGGGCTGGGAGCACGGCGTGACCGAGGCCGACCTCCGCGAGGTCGGCCCGCGCGTGTGCGCGGCCAGGGACCGCATCGCCGATCGGCCCAACCAGTGGGAAGGCTGGCGCAACCTGCCCGGCCACCCGACGTTCGCGGCGGCGTCGAAGAAGCTGGCCGCATCGTGCCGCAAGTGGGCGACGGACATGGTCGTGCTCGGCATCGGCGGCAGCGCCCTGGGCAACATCGCGCTGCAGGCAGCCCTGAACCCCGCGACGTGGAACCTGATGGCGCCCGCCAAACGCAAGGGCCCGCGGCTGTTTGTGCTGGACAACGTGGACCCCGTGAACGTGGGCGAGGTGCTCGACTTCCTCCGCCCGCGCCTGAAGACCACGCTGCTGAACGTGATCTCCAAGAGCGGCGAGACGGCCGAGACGGCCAGCCAGTTCATGGTCATCCGGGAGATGCTGCGGACGAAGCTGGGCAGCCGCTTCGCCAGGAACATCGTGGCCACCACCGACGCGGCCAAGGGCACGCTGCACGCGATCGCCAGGGCCGACGGATACGAGATGCTCGTCGTGCCCGACGATGTCGGCGGACGCTTCAGCGTGCTCACGCCGGTGGGGCTGTTCTCAGCGGCCATGTGCAGCATCGACATCGACGAACTGCTGGCCGGGGCGGCGGCGATGAAGACCCGCGTCGAGGACAAAGCGGCGGCCTGGCGGGACAACCCCGCCTGCATCCTGGCGGCGGTCAAGTACCTCGCCATGGCGCGCAAGCACAAGCCCATCCACGTGATGATGCCGTACTCCAATCGCCTGTATCTGCTGGCCGACTGGTACCGCCAGATATGGGCGGAGTCGCTCGGCAAGCGGTTCACCCGCGACGGGCGCGAGGCGTTCGTCGGCCCCACGCCGGTGAAGGCGCTCGGCACGACCGACCAGCACAGCCAGGTGCAACTCTACCGCGAAGGCCCCAACGACAAACTGACCGTGTTCCTCGAGGTCCAGAAGCATCCGCGCGAGATGCAGATCCCCAACGTCTTCACCGACGTGCCGGGCATGGCGTACCTCGGCGGCCAGAAAATGAGCCGCCTGCTGAACGCCGAGAAACTGGCCACCGAGTACGCGATGCGCGTGTCGCGCCGGCCGAGCGTCACCGTGAAGTTCGACGAGATCACGCCCTGCGCGGTTGGCGAGTTCATCTACCTCTACGAGTTCACCACCGGCCTCGTCGGCGAACTGATGGGCATCGACGCCTACGATCAGCCCGCCGTCGAGTTGGGCAAGCAGGCGACGTTCGCCCTGATGGGCAAGGACGGCAGCGTGAAGAAGGACATCGCCCGCGAGGTCCTCGGCCGCGAGAACGTGACGTACGCGGAGATGAAGGCGGAGATCGAGAAGTAGTATTGCCGATTGCCGATTGCCGATTGCCGATCTGGCAAGACCGCGTTCGACCTCCTCTGTCGCCCCTCCGGGGCCATTGTCCTTACTCCATGTTCTCCGGGGGCATTACGCCCCCGGCTGAATCCTGACCGCCCCTTCGGGGCGAAGAGGGATGAGACTGCCTTCTCAATTCCGTCACAAACTCTCAGCCGCTGCATACGGCTGAGAGTCCGCGGTACTGCCACAACCCAACCGGCTCGCCCTACCTCCAACTCACGCCTCACAGATCGCTACTCGCTTCCGCCGCTGGTGCTCTCACCCTCGGCGGCGGGCGGCGGCTCGCCTTCCTGGCCGATGCCGATGAAGAATTTTTCGTATCCGCGGCGCATCTCGACCAGCAGACCTTCAACGGACACCACCTGCGCGCCGTTGACGGAGTCGCCGACGCCGACGAATCGCCCGTTGACGTTGGCGAGCGCCCGGTCGCCCTGCCGGACGGTTCCCGAAAGGCGGAACCCAGGCGGGCAGGGCACAAACTTCGGATGGGCGGGCGCCGGGGCCGACGCTGCGAGCGTCGCCTCGGCGGC